>NHBL01000012.1 GCA_002167465.1 bacterium TMED6 | reverse complement strand
TATGAATTTATATAATTTAGGTCTAAATACATTAAAATATTTGTTTCAAAATGTAATTTATAAATTGCTATTAAGTACTGAGTTAACAAGCAATACTACATCCAAAACATTTAATATGCTGTCTTGGTTTATGTCACCACTTTCATTATAATCACCACTTAATACTAAGTTTACTAATAATACTACATCTAAAACATTTAGAAGATCATCATTATTAATATCTCCTAAAATACCAAAATCAGGTAATTCAGTTGTTATTAAAATTGCCCTGTTGTCAAATAGAGGGGCAGCTCCAAGAGCATATTGATTATTAAAAGTGTATTGTAAACCTTCGTTTCCATATTTATTTTCTATACCTATTGTAGTATAACACCCATGTGTTGGTGTACCCCCTTCTGGATAATACCCATCTGAAGTATTATTAAAAGTTTTATACTGTATTATTATATCTCCGTCACCAGTCTCCGAATTTGGATTAGGAACTAAAATAACTTGAAAATCTTGTTCTGAATTATTGTCATATGTACGCATATCTGACCATTCAATCAGTATAGACATTTCGCCAGGTTGAAGTTCAATTATTTTATAAAAAACATCTCCACCAGAAGTTGTTTTCATATCATCCCAAAAAGCAGCAATCATAGGTGATGGACCTCCTGCTCCTGGGATTGGATAATTCCTAAAAGATAAAATATTTGTTCTACCTAAAGCAATCCATCCATTTGTGCTGACTGATATCTGATCGTATGGCTCACCATAAAAATTAAATATAAATGGCAAATCTATAGTCTTTGTACTATTAGATGCACCATTACCATTTCCACTATCAGATAAATCTAAATCTATACCTGTTCCACCATATTGAGGGTCAATTTCAATCCAATCAAATGTTGGAGCTAAATCATAATCAGTGTCACCCATATCATATATATAGTATCCATGTAAATTAGGACCTATAGGTGAAAATCTATCAATTTCACCGACCGTTAAATTTAAATACTCAGATCTTGAATATCCATTAGGGCTAGTGAATTTTAACTCCATAGGAAATACAGAGCCTTTAAAAATTGACTCATTATAAGATAAGACTAAATTGTCCTCTAAATCATTACTTGAAATACTTGTATTAACTTCAAGATTTCCAAAATAAACTTCAGAATCAATAACTGAAACTTTATTTGAAGGAGATATTACTTCCATTGATAAATTCTGAGCTTCTAAATTTCCATTATTTTGAATTGTTAATGACATTGTCACTGTTGAACCCGGTTCATCAGCACCATCAATAATATTATAATTTAAAACATCAATCTTTGGAGAAATGATTGTCATTGGAATGTGAAAATTCCATTGATTATCACCATCAGATACATTCAAAACTAAATCAAGTTCATCATTAAAAATAGCATCAGACATAAGCTCTAAAGAAAAACCATCACCAATATTTGTTTGGTCTATATCAATATTACTATATAATGATTCGCCATCAATTATATTTACTAAATTTGAAGAGCTAGTAAGAACTGAATTAATGCTTGTAATTAATTCAGAACCAATATTGGATAACGGAATATTGAAATTTATTACTTCTCCAGGATATATACTTTCATTTAAATTTTCATAATCAGGATTAACAGCTAATCCGTTAGGGGCGCTGATAGAAATCAACCCTTCGTATGGCCTGTAATTTCTTTTTGTTACAGTAACATATAAATCACCTTCCTGATATTCGTCCCATGTAAAGTTAATTTTACCATTTTCGTCAGATAATTTTGTTAGAAAAATTGCATCACCAATTATATTTTGTTCTTGATCACCGTGAACTAATGATTCTGCTTGGCCTGGAGGTGTCCAATATAAACTTGCTGTAGCTCCTCCACCATTTTCATAATATTCCATTACACATTCATGCGAACCTTCATTAAGATATATGCTACCAGTTCGATTTGTTGGTCCTTGATCACCCCAAAAATCTATTACAAGTTCACCATTTATAAATAATCTTAAACCATCATCTGTATAAGTTCTAAAATTATATGTACCTGAAACATCAGCATCTAACTCCGTTGTCCATCTTATCTGAAAATCGTCATTTGGAACAGAATTATCGGGACTACCGTTTCCCCATTCAAAATTTATAACATCATCTTCTCTTTCGAAAATTAATTCACCAAATTCTGGTGAACTGCCAGTATTGGGGCTGGAATAATATTGACCAGAAAATGTATTATTTTCTTCTTCATCATTAGAACCATTATCTTTCATTAAAAGTGTTACTCTAGCATCCTCTACAGGGTTACCTTCTAAATCAAGAATTGTTAAATCTAAATAATTTGTTCCAAGTGGTAACGTGTTTGGATATTCTATATAAAAATCTTTAGGTTTATCTGTCCATAAATGAAGAGCTGGATCACCAATTAAATTATTCCAAGCAGCAAATGCCCCTACACAATCACCAGGATTTGAAGGATATGTTTCATACAATGTTAATCTTCCATTTGTTACTGCCGTGCCAGCATGTGTTAATGAGCCAGAAAATAAACCTTCATACAAACCCATATTTACAATATTATTATAAGCTGTATGTGTTCCTGTTGTAGATGTACCAACTGCAGCAACAGCGCCTTTTGGATCATTTACAGAACCTAATTTTACAAATTGCTCACTAGAGGATGTTCCGTTAAAATCACCAGTTCCACATGTTATAGTCGAAACAAAAGGGGTGTAGTATCCATTTGATAATTGATTTGAACTTGGGGGATAACTTCCAGCACCATAATAAAAACCTCTATAGTTATAATACATTATCCCTCTATTTAATTGATCAAGAAGAAACTCATCTAACTGACTACCACCTCCATCAATATCTAAATCAATATCATTAAATCCATGCATTTCCATTACTTGATCAATATACTGATTTGTAATAGCACATGAAAGACCAGAGGTTGTTGGGTCGCCTACCAAACCTGCTCTGTCATACCAACCTAAATCGGTTTGTTGTTGAGCTTTTTCATACTCCATGGTTTTATTAATAATATTATATAGCTCACTAGTCCCACTAGCAGAAATTCTACCTATTATTACTTCTGGTAATAGGTCATTTCCTTCTACATAAGAATATTTAACATCACTAGCACCACTGTAACCACCCCATTGATAACTATCACAATCAATATTATATGAACCGCCGACATCACCAATCAAACCAACAATCTCAGGCGGATTTTCCCAATTCAAATAAGCATTACTAATATAATCATTTATATTATTTTCACTACTTCCTATTTCAGATGTTGAAACAGTCATTACAATATATCCTTGTTTATGCCTCCAATTTACTAGCTCTTGAAAATATGCATTATTTATTGAGTTACCTCCACAAATATACAATATTGAAGGTGTTTGATAGTCTTCATCTCTATCTGATTTTGTGTAATTGATAATAAAATTTTCATATAACTCTTCAAATATGTATGATTTTTTTTCTGGTAAAAAATAGTTACTTTGAATTTGGTTTGATTCTGTTATTATAATTTCAACCGCATCATAAACTTCAAGCTTTTTATCTTCATAATAATATTTATAAGGGGTAAAAGAAACTTGACCTAATACAATATCTCTCATAATTAAGGGGTTAGATAAAGATATGTTTTCAATTGGATAAACTGTACCATCTGATAAATCGATTGATTTAAAATCAATATTTTCAATAATATGAGAATTTAAAACTTCATAATCTATTTCATATTCTATTCCTGGTGTCATTTGAAACATTGAAGAAAATATAGGAAATTCTGAAAAACTACCATCAATAGCTTTACCTATCATATCATTAGTTTCAAATTTAGAAAAACCATTATCATCCTTTGATATAGAGATTTCTGGTATGTCAAAAATTATTTTAGTTGAATTATCTTTTATATCAGATAATTTAAAAGCTTCTGACGAAACTATGTTGAATGCAAATGAAAATGACATTATCATTAAAGTCTTTAAAAAAAATCTCATATTCTAACCCTTTCTTAATAAGGTATATTAAATTATATTATATATTAAAATAAGTTTGTTTCAATTTTAAATGTGTGTTTTAAAACAAATAATAAAATAGCTGCCAAAGATATTGTAGAACCAAAAGGCAAAATAATATTTTCATCTTTTGTAATAATTTTTAAAACAATCCAGTGAATTATAGAAAAAATTGAAGCAATAAAAATAATTATCATCCCATCAATTAATCCAACCCAAAATGTTGTAACAGCAATTAGTATTATATCACCATAACCCATTGTTTCTTTTTTAAGTAAATAACTACTCAAAAGCAATAAAACTAAAAAATAAACTGATAATACAATCATAGAAAAAAAATGATATTGCATATTATTTATATCAAATATTAAAAAGTGAAGCAAAGCACTTAAAAAAATTATAAAGTTTAATTCAACAGGTATAAAAAACTGATTGTAGTCTGTAAAAAAAATTACTAGAAGGCAAGATGAAATAATTAAAAATAGAATTTGATAGTGGTACGTATTTAGATAGAAATAGCTCCATACCCATAACAGGGAAGATAATAATTCTACAATTGGATACCTTAATGTGATATGTTTATTACAACAACTAGATTTGCCTTTTAACAATAAATATGATATTATTGGAATATTGTTATACCACATAATACTTTCTTTGCATTTTGGACAATGAGAAGAAGGTAAAATAATAGACTTATTTAATGGCATTCTATGAATTAATACATTTAAAAAACTTCCAAAGATTGCTCCTAAAAAAATATATAGAATTATCATANTATTTTAAAAAGCATTTCCAAATTTAAATATAGGCATATATACCGCTACTAAAACTACCCCTATAATTACTCCAATCAATATAATCAAAGCAGGTTCAATTATTGAAGTTAATCTATCAACAATAGCATCAACTTGCTTAGCATAAAAGTCTGATGCTTTTATAGCAAGTTTATCTATTTCACCAGTTTCTTCACCCGTATTCATTAATTGTATTAAAACACCTGGAAAAATATCTGTTAACTTTAATGCGTCAGATATACTACTTCCATTTTCAATTTGTTTAGCTGCTTTTTCAATAGCTANCTCATAAACTCTATTATCTACTACTTTTTTAACTAAATTCATCGTTTCTATAACAGATATACCTGAACCAACCAAAATACCAAAAGTTTTACCAAATTTACTTAANACACTTTGATTAAAAATTGAACCAAATATAGGAAGTTTTAATAACATATTATCTCTAAATAGACGCCCTCTATCTGTTAAGAAAATAAGCCATATAGCTATTAGTGAAAATGTTATCACTGAAAAAAAAGTTATTAAATTATTACTTAACCAATCACCTGTATCTAATAGCATTTGAGTATAAANAGGTAAATCAGCATTTAATTGATCATATACAGANGTAAACTGAGGAATTATAAATGCAAATAGAACAACCATAACCAATCCAAGAAAAATTAAAATAAATGTTGGATAATACATAGCAGATTTAACTTTACGTTGAGTATCTTCCATTGCTTCTAAATATTTAGCTAGCTCTTCAAGTGTTGTAGCTAACTTACCACTAACTTCACCGGCTTGTACTAGTGAGACATAAAGATTATTAAAAACACCTGCATGCCTATTTAAAGCGTCAGATAATAATAGCCCTTTTTTAACATCACTTTCAATTTCTGTTATTACTTTTTTGAAACCTTTATGTTTTTCCTCTTTGGATAAAAAAGTAATTGCTTTTTCAAGAGTTAACCCTGCATTAAACATTGTTGAAAGCTGTCTAGTAAAAAATACTAAATTTGTAAGCGGAATACGATTCTTAAATTTATCTACAGAAAGATTAAATCTTTCCATAAAAGGACCCATAAAATCAAAAGATGTGTCTCTTTCTGTTATTTTAACGACTGATAGGTTTTCAGAGATTAATAATTCAGATGCTTCATTAATATTTTTAGCAGAAATGATATCCTCTTTACGAACACCTTCTTGTGTTCTTGCAATATATGAAAATTCTGGCATTAGTTGTCTTCAACTGTAGCTCTTAATACTTCTTCCACAGTAGTTACCCCTTCTTTTATTTTATCTATTCCAGCATCTCTTAGTGGAGTCATACCATTTTTAATTGCTTGATCTTTAATTTCAAACTCACTTTTACCTTCAAAAATCATTTCTCTTACAGATGAATTAACCTCTAATATTTCATGTATAGCAGTACGCCCTTTGTAACCTGTATTATGATTCTGCTGTGTAGGTTTACCTTTATAAAAAGTCATTTGATTAGAATTTTCAGCAATACCTAATCTTTGAAGCTGTTCGTTTGTAGGTGTATCTTGTTCTTTTTCATTAGAATCGATTGTTCTAATAAGCCTTTGTGCCATAATTAAGTTTAAGGATGAACCTAACAAAAATGGTGGAACACCTAAATCTAATAGTCTTGAAATTGTTGAAGGTGCATCATTTGCGTGAACTGTACTAAAAACTAAATGACCAGTCATAGAAAATTTAACTGCTATATCTGCAGTTTCCTGATCTCTAATCTCACCAATAAGCAATACATCTGGATCTTGTCTTAGTATAGAACGAAGAGCTGCTGCAAATGACAACCCTATTTTTTCATGAACCTGTATCTGATTAATACCTGGAATTTGATACTCAACAGGATCTTCAACTGTTGTTATATTAATTGTGTCATTTTTAATTTCTTGTAATGCTGCGTATAATGTTGTTGACTTACCACTACCAGTAGGACCAGATATAATTACCATACCATAAGGTTGATTTATCCATTTTTTAAATTTAGTTAACTTTTTATTAGGAAAACCTAAATTAGTTAAATTTAATTCTTTATCACCACTGCCTAACAATCTGAGTACAGCTTTCTCACCATGGACTGTTGGTAATATTGATACACGAACATCTATTTCTTTCTTTCCCATTTTTAATTTCATTCTACCATCTTGTGGAAGTCGATGTTCAGCAATATTTAACTTAGATAAAATTTTAATTCTAGTAATCATACCATTAAGCGAAGAAATAGGAGGTGACATGATTTTTGAAAGTACCCCATCAATTCTAATCCTTATTATTACTTCGTTTTTTCCTGGTTCAACATGAATATCTGTAGAACCTTCTTTTATAGCTTGGGATAACATAAGGTTTACTAATTTAACAAATGGAGCTTCTTCAGCTGATACATTTTCTTCAGATAAATCAACCTCATCACTATCTTCTTCATCTCCACTAACAACACTTATATTTGAAATTGCACTTTCTATCTCATCTGACTGCTTAATAGTACCATAAAGTTTACCAATAGCAGTTTCAATTGCTGAACGACCTGCAATCACTATTTCTGGATTTAATCCTGTAATTTTCCTTATACCATCAATAGCGTCTAAATCTTCAGGATCTTCCATAGCCACTAAAATACCACTATCAGTTTTTTTCATTGCAATAACATGATTAGCACGTGCAAATTCTTCAGACAACAAACTTACATTATCTTCAGAAAGCATTAGAAGATCATTCTCTAATACATGTTTATGACCCATTTGTTGAGAATAGGCTTTAACTAAATCAGCTTCGGTTATTATTCCCTGGTTGATTAAAATTTGACCTAATTTTTCATTAGATTTTTTTTGTTCAGCCAAAGCTTTCTGAAGTTGATCTTCAGATATAACGCCTTGATGGACTAAAATATCACCTACTTTTTGAAATTGTGGATTAAATGACATTAAATATTTCTCCTAAATTAAGGTTGGCAATTTTTAAATAAGATTGTATTTAAATCAGCACTCTCACCATTAAGCGGATCTAATAAATAAGCTCTCATATATACATTGTTACATGAAAAAACATCAGGGTCATCAGGGTTAGTATTTTGACAATTGTCATTTGGTAATCTAACTATCCAATATGCTTCACCATTTGCATCAGTAACTTGATTTGCGCTTGCTGGAATTGGTGGGTCAAATTCATAGCCCATTTCTTCATCAATTTCAGTATCATCGCTTGATACAAAATTAAATGCTGATGCGTCAAAAACAGCCATTAATAAATTTCCTAAAGAAACTGGATCGCCATAAGCATCTGTTAAACTCCCTCTAATTAGAATATCAAAATCCGCATCATCTGTTTGACAATAATCTGTGACTGTCGGTGATAATGGAATAATGTCGATTGCACAGTCAACACANGGNTTAAAGTAACCNGCACCAGAACTTCCNCCATTATACAGACAACTTCCTATACTCCCATCTTGTGTAGAGGTAGCTCCTGCAATAAAAGCCCANGAACATATTGNTTTAGCTGCACATTCTTCACTNTATTGTTGATATTGAAATGAATTTAAACCNGAAATATTACAAAANGGATCGTCAGGTGCAATTATACCNGCAGCTTCCCANTCACCTGTAAATGGNTCATCNACACCATCTCCATCNGCNTCGAANGAAAACTGTTGCTCATCCAATCCATTAACNAATGGNGCATAGTGACANCCAGCTCCATCAGCAATATTTGGTTGCCATTCAGGAATAAGAGCTACAGCATTTTCATCCCATATACAATTNTATGGCGCTTGACTTGAATTTTCAGAGGATTCACAATCNTCTTGNGTAAACAATGTATTNCAATACCTTTCTGATGAAATAAAATAGCATTCATCAAATTCTTCGTTCCATGTACAACCATTATCTTCATTAGCATAACANTCAGTTACAGTNAAATCTTCACATCTTGCACCACCNCTACAAGCTATTACATCNCCACCAACTTGACCAGATACTTTAGCACAAATTTGTCCAGTACTAAAAATTTCTCCAGATGTATAATATGCNTCNGTACAAGCTTGNCCTGGTTCTCCATTTCCNCAATTTCCAATTTTTGAATCTGANTCTACNGATGCTATGTATTCTGGATTAATATACCAATATACACTTGTTGAATCAGCAATTGGATTTGTCCATTCATCCCAAAATGCTGCNGTAATAGGNATTGAAAAANCTCCCCCNCCTGTACTATCAGCTTCAGCCCNCCCAGCCACAACTTGACCATAGGCNGCCGGACCNGTNCTTATTGCAGCAACAATTCTTTCAGCNTCGTATATAACATTACTACAANTTCCATCTTCAGACATATCTTCTAANTCACATAGNTCTACTCGCATNGTTACAATNCCAGGTCTATTACCACTATTNAATGTTACACTNGCTTCACCNTTTGTAGTTTCAGTTACAATTTTAGGTATGGACCCACCTGATGGTATACCATCAAGCATTACATCATTATCAAAATTACCATCACCTACAGGACATGTNCCNTCNATTGGATAAGGNCATGGNACTGAAAAAATGATAGCNTANGAATCATTTACAATATTACCNCCACCATCTTTAACAACNGCTGTTATTGTCGCNGATTCAATTCCACCTCCACCNGTNACTTGNAAATTATTATCAGTTGGTATTTCAATTTCAACATTAATCGCTTCTCCTGATAAAACTTCAATATAAGTTTCAGATAAAAGATCATCGTATGAGGCTGTTAATTTACCAAATCCTGTTTCGCTTAATGGTGTAAACATACTTTGCGCCATTCCAGTTGAATCTGTCTTGACATAAGCCGGGTTCATTTCACCAAAATCTACTGAACCATCTGGGCCATCTTCAGGCAATACACTTTGAAACTGAATATATTGATCAGGGATACCAACACCCGTCTGACCATTTAGTGTTCCAGTCAAAAATGCTGTTACAGTAGACTGTTCACCTAATGATATGGTATCTGGTTGAGCGGTCATTATACTTAAGGTTTCGTCTTCTGTAAGCAAATTCCCATCTTCATATAAAATAGTGATAGTATCGTTCACAGAAGGCTCATCAGCTACATATGTTCTTATGTTAGTTATTACATTAAAATTAAATGCACCATCTACTAAGTTAGATGATGGGCTAATATAAAAAGTTTGTTGAGCACCAGAAGAGTCTGCTGTTATAGTACTTGATTCTAAATAACCTGGAGAATTACCAAGTATTTCAAAATTAATATCTATACCAGTTATCTTTCCAGAATTATCATCTATAGGGATAACCGCAAAATCTAAAGATTCGTCTTGATTTAAATCAACAATGTCAATAGTTAAAGTCCCATCATTATCTATCATTAAATCATTTGCGCTCAAATCTCCACCAGAAGCATCTTCGCCATCAACTGGTGAACGTTGATCACATGATAAACTGAAAATAATTACGTTAAATAATATTANATATNTAAGNAGCTTATTCATCATTTGTAGAGCCCTCCTCAACTTTATCATCAATTTGGTCTATTTCACCTTTTTCATCATAAATTGTTTCTAAAGCATCATTTTGTGTTTCATTATTAATTTTTGTATCATTNCTATTNACATCTTTAATATCTTTTTCAGCCTCTTNATGACTTGAAGATTTAACAATNCCTGAATAAGTATCCTCAACAATTTTAGGTGTAATTTGTATGATTAAATCTGTTATTCTTTCTATTTCTGAAGTAGTTGTAAAAAATCGTTTTCCAAAATAAGGNAATTTCCATAAAAATGGAACTCTACTTGTTTCATATCTTTTATCAGAACCAAGAAGGCCTGCTATAATTATAGACTCTTCATTTTGAACTCTAATTGTAGTATTAGATACCCTTTTTTTCACCCATGGTATATTTTGATCTGGACCAATAAAGTCATAAATAGAGCTTACTTCTGGAGTGATTTCAGTTGTAATAAATCCATCTTGATTAACTGTAGGTAAAATATCAAGTTTGATTCCAATTTCTTCTCTCGCTACCTGTACTTGACCACCTACTCCACCACTTGATAAAATATAAGGAACTACATCTACCATTGATATGCTAGCCTCATGACCATTAATTGTCACAACTTTTGAATTGGCTAAAACTGTAGCTTCATTATTTTTAATTAACATATCAAGCGTTACATCAAAAGCTGTCATTTGCCTACTAAAACCTAAACCATTATTGCCATCCATTCTTTGGAAATACATTTGACCAGGGATTTGACCTGTAGTTTGAGGTTCGAAGGCTTCAATAATTTCACCTGCATCGCTAATTGTATAACTCATGCCTGGCACTAAAGAACCAGTCATACCNCCACCCTCAACCTGAACAGGAGAAGCATTTTCTGCTATTACNGTTGTTAACTGAGCCAATTTAGACCAATCAATACCTAATTTCTCTTCATCAGTAGAAGATATTTCAATTAATCTTGCTTCTAGCATAATTTGTATAGCAGGAACATCTATAGAATTAATAACATCTTCAATTTCAGCAATTTTTTTTGGACTAGCTTTTATAAGAAGCTTATTACTAGATTTATCAATAGTAATATTTTGTGTTATGTTTTTAAGTAAATCTTTTACNTCTGTCGCATTTGCATATTTTAATTCAATAACATAAGTCACAAGTCCAATTTCTTCATTAAGCTTACTTGCTTCTGCTACCAAAATTGAATTACCTTTNACTTCATAACTTAATCCTGATGCTCTTATAATTAAATCTAATGCTTCCAGTATTGGAACATCATCTAAATGAATAGTTAATTTTTTATCTTGTGATACAGTTGGGCCTGTAACAATATTAAAATCACTATCTTCTGCGATAATTGAAAGTATACTAGATAGATTAGCATCTTCGGCATGTATAGTAACTAAATTTTCATTAATTGATTGTGCTACTATAAATTGTACAATTAATAGTAAGCCAATTATTTTAAATATTATTTTTTGCATGTTATTTTATCCATATTTATTATTTTTTAAGTTCTTGATAGCTTTCAACATAAAATATTCTGACACCAGTTGGATACATTATTAAAACTGAATCCCTTGAAAAAGATTGAATTACCATATCCGTATCATCAATTTTTTGCCCTTTTTTATAAAATTTTCCCTTATTTGTCCTATAATCAATCATCGCACGATTATTTGTTACACCTCTGTATATTGGATCGTTGGATTCCCAGTCTGTTTTAGAATCTGTTTTTATTCCTGCCCTAGTATGACCTGTAATTGACTTTTCAACAATACTTATAAGATCAGGCTCATAATCAATCCTAGTTTTTTGATTCTCAGATATAAAATCAGTTTTACGCTCCATAACTTTATTGTCTGTTACTTCGGATTCTTTTTTATACTCAGTCTGATATTTTGTAAATTCAGAATATTTTAAATATGAATTATATAGTGAAAACAGTATCATAACTATTGATAATCCTATTAAAACTTTCCAGAAAAATTGTTGTCTTAAATTCATTCTTTTATTTACCTATATTAATTTCATTAACTTTCATATGCACATAAACACCTGGGGTATTTTTTTGAATTGGATTTTTAATTTTCAACTCTTCTATATTATATATTCTATCATTTTTTTCAAGAGTAGATATAAAAGCGACTAAATTATCATATTCACATATAAATTCTAATTGATAAAGTTGTTTATTAATATTATTTGCATATCGAGCATTTCCTAATTTAATGCTTCTTTTATAGTCTATATCTAAGTCTTGATTTTTGATTATATTTTGAATCAATTTATCAAATTTTGAATCAAAACCCTCATAAATACCTTCAATAGTATTACTTTCCCAAAATTTTGGATGATTCTTTATTACAGCATTAATTAAAGACCCTCTGTTATTTGCCATCATTTTAGCAAAAATATAATTATCTTTTGCAGCTTTGTGATATACTTTAACCTTTTTTATTTTTTTATTCTTATTATTCATATATACTGATTGCGCTTGAGGCTTATCAATAATTAGTATCCAATTATTTAATGCATAAAGAGCTATAAAAAATAAGATTACTGACGATATAAAAAATATGTTTCTATTCATTCTAAAATTCCAAAATTATTTTTTGTTTGATAAAGTAAGAATTACTTTATAGTACTGTTGTTGTTTGTGATTATCTTTTTCTGGTCTTAAATCATATGAATTAAAATCACCATCATTCATAAAATTTTGTGTTATATTTTGTATTAATAATTCTTTGTTTTCAGAATATCTGTCGACCTCTGATATTAAAGTAATAATCAATTCATTTTTATCATAATGGTATTCAAAATCTAATAAAGACATATTTTCAGGTATGTCAAACGCAAGAGCTTCTAGTTTTTTTGCAAGAGAAATTCTCTTTTTCTCAACATCAAAAAGTCGATCAATATCAGCTTGACTTATCGTTAAATCAACATTTCCCTCACCTTTATTATAATTTTCATAATTTTTGCGTATTTTGTTAGAGTCATCAATTAAGTTTTTTGCATTATTTAACCTTGACGATATTAATCCATTATACTTATTTATAATGAAAAAATTAAATAACAAAATGAGTAAAAATACAAAAGTTATAGCTCCATATATTATCCATCTGTTTTTTTCTTTTTTAATTTCAGCTAATTCAAATCTACTTACGGTTTGATTTAAATTTATTTTTATTAGTTTAGTGTTCATATTAATCTTTATCTATTTCTCTTAATGCTAATCCAAATGAAACAGCATATTTTGATTTGTTATCGACCTCTTTATTTAATTCCATCGTATTAAAAGGATTTAAAAAATTAAATTCAACATTTAAACTTGAATTTAAAAAATCTTTTAATCCAGGCATGTTTGATACTCCTCCAGATATNTAAAATTTATTATANGATACACCAGTTTTAGANTTCATATAATATCTCAAGGTTTTTCTTATTTCATCTGATAATTCTGATANAATATTTCTTTGTGAAATTTTTATAGAATTTTCTTCNGNATCTTTATTNTCAGAATCAAATGCATCAACACCNTTGTTNTTTTTTTCATTTTCTGCTTCACTATAATTTATATTTTTTAACTTCATTAAATCTAAATTAATNTGGTGACCAGCAATATTNATTTCTCTAGTAAATAATTCTTGATTNTCCCCNTAAACCATGATAGTTGTATTTAATAANCCAATNTTTATTAATACATCAACATTATTTTCTATACTTTCATAATTTTTTTTATAACAATTAAGAAGCGCTAACGGGTCAGTATCAAAAATAGGGTTTTTTAAATTGCAACCTTTAATAATTTGGTTATGAGATTTAATAATCTTTTGTGTTGTTGCTACAAGTATAATATCAATTTTATCTATTTCTTTTACATTTTGTCCTAAAATATGATAATCTACAACAGGATCACTACCATCTAAAGGTATATGTTTTTTTGCTTCAAAGTTTAATATTTCAATTAGCTCTGATTCTTCCATTTCTAAAGTAGACATTGGTTTTATACTTACTTTAGAACCTCCAATAGAAGATATGATTGTATCTACTTTTTTTATGTTGATATTTAAATCATCACATAATACCTTAAACGCAGACGCCCAATGTGATACTTCAAGTTTGTCAGGATCAAATATTGACATATCCTGAATAATTGTTTTTTCACCAACTGCATGAATTTTATTGTTATCAATGGCAACCACTTTTATTGAGTGATGCCCAAAATCGATTCCTAATATCATTTTACTCTCATATAATTTTTAAAAAGTACTATTATATCCTACAATTTTTATATCTAATTCTCCACTACCATCATCAAATTCTATAGCAGGGTAAAATGGTGGTGGATTACAATCTAAATTTGCATCATAATGATAACTTTTATCCATACCTATAGATGCGTTAGCATAAGGACTAGTTGGGTTTCTTTTCATGTAACCTCTATGCTTTTGCACTACACCGCCCCATAGATAAACATAACCTCTTAAATCATTATCTCCTGTACTAGCATAATCGTCACCCCTACCATCTCCCCATGGGGGGTCGTGAGCATTTTGAGTTCCTAGAGGATAAACTGTTGAGGTTATACTATTTGCAGAATTTTGCCAATATTGAACTGTAAAAGATTCATTCAATGCAACTAAACCAGCATTAACAACAACATCACCTTGTGCACCCCTATTTCCTCTTCCATTATCAAATGTATTTGCAATNTATATATTAGCTCCTGAAACAATACCCATAATATTTTCAGAACCACCTTCGCAACCATCATTTGGTTGCCATTCTGAAAGATTACCATTTTGAACATAAACTGGAGCCCCAGAAGGATAACCAACTGCATCCCTATTAATTAAATCAGATGTAATCCAAACATTATTCCATATTGTNTCTACAGGTATATTAGGNCCGTTCCATGCATGCCTTCTATATGGTGTATACTCATCTGTTACAATTGTATATCTACCATTATATATTCCATGNACTCTCACAGGACCACCTTTTACGTAAATAACTGTATTATTANTACCTGGAAACGTTTGGTTTAATATTTCAGTTTGAACTTCGCATGGTGGAGAAGAACAGCTACACAATCCATCTTGATCAATATAAGTTCTATCCATATCAAAATGATGTAAACCAGCTGGGCCAGAAATAGTTGAATTTAAATATCTATCTGCCCAGAGACTGAATGACTCTGAGTATTTACCATGATATGAAGCTAAAAAATCTTGATACTGCGGGCAACTTCTTATATCGTCAGAATGATCATCATGATCACATTGTCCAAAATATTCTCCTTGATCTCTTAAATATAAATCATTTGCAAATGGAAAGCTCGCATCNTCAGGACCTAAACATGGTTTTAAGTGTGGAGGCATTAAATACCACCACTGTTTAACTCTATACTCACCATTATCTAAAAATTGAATGTCAGTCATTATTAATGTATCTTTATTTGGTGGATTATTNAATATTTTTCTNTCAGCTTCTATTGTATGNGTAGCTACTGATTTTANAGTTTCATAACCAGCNGGAGGTANTTTAACAGGAGGTTTAGATAAAGTATCNACATCTGAACCCCANCCACCAAACATATCCTGATANGAAGAACATCCACCAAGNTCNATAGGNGTNCTGTTTGTTAAATGTACTGTNGCATCCTCAAAATCAGGACAACCATAATCACTAACNACTAACTGACCATTACTTTGTACTATACCATCTAAAATATCATTACTTCCAAAATTCACTTCTCTTCTNTCACCTGGNCCATCAAAAGTAAAAGGTGCACCACCAGCTTCTTCTGAATCAGTTAAATACATATATATACCTAAAGTTTGAGGTCTAGCAGGCATTGCAACTAAAACTGAACATGGATACATTTCTCCTGAACGTGTTCTTACTTCGTGTATACCATATACTTCAGCGATACGATTNCCAGATTGATCAAATGAAAAAGTAGGCTCTAAATAAGAACCCATATTCTTATCTACAACCTCACCTTCTAAACCATCAAAACCCTCTACAAAATCAACTTTCCATAAATATTCATATGCTTTTCGTGCCATNCCAGTTTCAGCATTATAAAAAGCTTTAACTTTAGCTATCCTTCTATTATTGTAATAGTTTCTATTCATAGCCCAACCNTAAAAACCAAGAACAAAAGAAACNCCAAACAATCCTATNAGGAGTGTAACTGTTAATATTCCACCTTTATTTATATTATTTTTCATAATATTATTCACTGCTATAAACAGCAGCTTTCCTNGTAAAAATNGTTTTTTGAAATGGNAAACTTTCTGTNATTTGTTTCTCACCTCTTCTATAATTTAATTGTATACCTAAAAAGACATCAACAACAGCATCTCGTAAATCTGCGTTGACACCTATTCCATCAAATGCACTTTTTGCCTTAAATTTAACAATCTGCATATAATAATTTTTATTTTTATCTTTATTATGAAAAAAGGCATTTTCCAAAGGCCTTCCATCAACTAAAATTCCTTGATTAATCCTGTAATCGTAAACTTTTAATGAATCTACCAAGCTATCTGTCTTTTTAAATCCACAAAGTATTTGACCATCATTTTCAATATTAACCTCATTAGCATTTATTGCACTTAAAAAAATATCATTTAATACATTATCTGCATATTTTTTCACATTTTCTCTATACATTTGTTTAGTTAAATAAAAATTTGATTCGCCAACAACATAAATTAAACCTCCAACAATAACAGTAGCTATTATTATTGAAATCATTAATTCTACCATTGTAAAGCCTTTTGACAATTTTATTTTTGTAATTAACATTTTTTTATCTATTTAAATACTAATTGACTCACATTCAATTTTATAATTGAATCTTTACCTGGTCTACCAAATCTTGACATAACTTTATATTTTAAATTAGCTTCTATATCATAAATCTGAGCTTGATTACTTTCAGTCTTCCTGTTTCTGATATTGTGGGATAAATATCCAATTGTTTTACAGCCTGTACCAATACCAGTCTTATTAACCATATCTCTAATAGTTTTATATTCTATACAAACTCTACGATCTCTATCGCTAGATGATTGTATTCTATTTAATGCTACTTGAGCTTTAAATTCTTCCATCTTATTAGATAAAGTGCTAAATGCATGATGCCTTAATTCAACATTTCTTAATGAATTATCCGTTGTTGCTACACCGTACATTATAGAACTTGTGACTACAACAATAATAAGTGCTGCAATAACAACTTCAACTAAGGTAAAACCTAGCTCATATTTTTTAAACATTTTATTTAAAAAATTGCTTTTTCAAAAAGCTCTGGATTATCTGCTACAAATTTAGCTTCATCTTTATCAACAACCCCCTGTGAAACTAATCGTTGTAAATCTTGATCTAACGATTGCATACCTTCTTGCGCACCAGACTGAATAATAGAAGGAATTTGATATATTTTATCTTCACGAATTAAATTTCTAACAGCAGAATTAGCAATTAAAATTTCTGAAGCAGGGACTCTTCCTTTACCACTTTTATTAGGCAGTAACTTTTGAGCTATTACCGCCTCCAAGCTTTCAGAAAGCATTGATCTAATCTGATCTTTTTGTCCTGCTGGAAATACATCAATAATTCTATCAATAGTTTTTACTGCATTTGATGTATGAAGAGTTGATAACACTAAATGGCCCGTTTCAGCCGCAGTTAATGCTAACTGAATTGTCTCTAAATCTCTCATCTCACCAACTAAAATTACATCAGGATCTTCCCTTAGTGCAGACTTTAATGCATTAGAAAAAGAATGTGTTGAATGACCTAATTCTCTTTGATTTATAAGTGACTTAATAGAACTATGATAATATTCTACTGGATCCTCAACTGTTATAATATGTTTATTTTTATTTTCATTAATATGGTTAATCATTGCTGCTAATGTAGTTGATTTACCACTTCCAGTAGGTCCTGTCAATAATACTAACCCCTTATCTAAATATGCTAATTTATTAATAATAGGTGGAATAGATAATTCTTCTGAAGATAGTATTGATGAAGGAATAATTCTAAATGCAGCAGCTAATCCATTTATTTGATTATAAAAATTAACTCTGAATCTTCCAAAATTTTCCAATTCATAAGAAAAATCAATCTCTAATTGCTCTGAAAGAATTTTATTCTGATTCTCATTCAAAACTTCCTGACTGATTTTTACCATATTTTCATCAGTCATAATAGGTAACTGAAGTGTTTGCATAACCCCATCAATTCTAACCATTGGAATTGAACTGCTACTTAAATGTAAATCTGAAGCCTTTGCTTCAATAGCGTACTTCAGCAATTGATTAATATTTGTTGACATTATTCAGAAGCCTCAAACCCATATCCAGAAAACTCTCCAGTTAATCTATCAAATCTGACTTCTTTCCCAGCACCACCATCCATTTCATCAGAACTAGTTGCAATAAACATATCACCAGAAATTTCAACTTTCCATTTACGTTTTTGAGCATCACTTACATCAATAAATGCTTTTGATTCTAATTCATCTAGTGTAGTTTGTTGACCACCATGCATTGCTTCATACATTTCAGACGCACCAGCTACTTCTTTTAATAATAATTGCGCTTCACTTCCATAACCTTTATCTACATAGCCTCTATAAGAAACAAAAGCTAAACCCGCAAGAATAGCAACGATTACTAAAACTACTAAAATTTCAACAAGTGTAAAACCTTGTGATAACTTATTTTTATTTTTATTTAATATATTTGACATAAAACTCCCAAAATTTGTTTTTTAATCACTAGTGTATCCGTTAATATAGTTCTAAATAACGATAATATAAATTTATTTATCATCAATAAATGTAAAATATTGTAAAATTGATAAAAGTCAATTATGGAGCAAAAGTATTATAAATATTTTAAATATCTATACTACAAAAATTCACTTACTTTTGCATAACTGTCTATTTCTTTCAAATAGTATTGCACTTACTGTAGCTGATACATTAAGAGAATTAATTTTACCTAACATTGGTATAGTGACAATATAATCGCAATTTTTTAATATTTTCTGCCTGATACCTTTACCTTCACTTCCTACGATAAAGATAATTTTTCCAGAATAATCAATATCATACCAATTGGACGCGTCAACACCATTTTCAATTCCAACAACCCAAAAACCTTCTTTTTTAAGTGTCGATATAGTTTGACTTATATTTCCAATATTATAAATTGGAAGGTTTAAGAAAGCTCCTTGACTTACTTGAAGTACAGAGCTTGTTAAACCTACTGTCCTATTTTGCGGTAATAATAAACCGTTAATACCTGCACACTCAGAAGTTCTAATAATTTGGCCTAAATTTTGAGGATCTTCTATTGATTCAGGAATTAATAGACAAGTATTTTCATTTTTAAATTGAGGAAGTGTATTATGTGTATAAAAGTTAAAATGAATTACAATTCCTTGAGTACGTTTATTATCAAATTTTTTACTAAAATCATGCTTGTTTAACAGTTTGCATTTTTCTTTGTGTTTTGCCAAACTTTTTTTAATGTTATCGTTCCTTTGTGCCAGACCATCTTTCAATAAAAAAATAGAAATTATTTTATCTTTATCTGAATTTAATATTTCAGAACAGTTGTTAATACCAAATACTGTATAATAGCTATTATTTGTTTTATTTTTCATTTTTATTATTATTTAATTATAAATGTATTNTCNGATTTNCCAANTTGTTTTGAATCTNNAGATGAAGAAATCTTAATTAAACATTTATTACTTTTAATNTNNGTAGGNACAACCCAACTATAAACTCCATTATTTTGTAGATTTTTAGCAATAANATTCCAATTTTTTCCATTNTCNGAAGAAAAGCTAATATCTACATTAGAAACTTTTTGATTAATTATATTNTCCCAATATATNAAAGAAGATGTCCCATTNTATATTAAATCACCACCATTTGGTGTGATTATATTAAACGCNTCAACAGAACCTTTGATTTGGAATAAGCCATCGCTAACATCAAAAATATTTGTNTCAGTATTACTTTGAACTTTTATNTTATATAGTTCACTAGNTTTAATATTATTGTTAATTATCCANTCATAAGTNCCAGAATTNGGAGCCNNNAGCTTAATAANTTCCCATTTATTTCCNCCNTCTTCNGAATAAAATAAATCAATAGTTTTATCATANATCTTCTTNACACTCCAGACAATTTTTACTTTATCACCAATTTCATACTTTTCNGAACCATTAGGCTTTAATAAAGCTANATTTATACTTTGCTCTAAAATATTAAACTTTTTNNTNTCATAAATATTTTTATCNAAATCTAATTCTGCTTTAATTAACATANTTTTAAAACCTTTTAAAGAAGNTACATTCCATAAATAATTATCANNATCNATGTTNTNATNTATCTTAACCCATTGCATACCTTTTGTTAATGAATAATANAAATTATANTTTTTATCATTTGTATTTATAANTCTAGTTTGTAATGAAAAAGGCATATTAGTTTTTACTGTATCATTTACATTNTTATCAATTGATATAAAAGGNGCTGCATTAATTGTGAAAATACCGTAATTATCTNNAAATTTNTAATTAGNATNTTCTATNGANATTTTTATCATACATTTTGTTGAAGNCNTAATTATGTCAGGAATTTCCCAATTATAAAATGATTTTTTAANNTCAACACTTTCAACNAATATCCATTCTGTACCTGAATTTAAAGAATAATAAATATTGCCTTTTTTATCATTCANATGCTTACTCTCCCATTTAATTTTAAATNTNTCNTTATAATTAAATTTAANTTTATTATTTGANNATAAATTTAAGNTCCCTTCAGGNCTATTTATTTTAAAAAGNCCNTCTGATAANGAAAAATTTTCTTCTTCAAANGATTCCANAATTTTAATTTTACAATTTTTAGATGTTTGTTTTATAAATGGTATTTCTATTTTAATCTCATTGGTGTCAATTATTCTTTTTACAATNGGTTTCCAATTTTTACCCTTATCNGTTGATANTAATATATCTAAATATTTATCTGAAAGNTTATAACTTTTCCATTTTAAATTTAATGAATCNAGTGCGGTAAATTCTTTNTTATTTAGNTTATTTTCTATNATTATCAAAGGTTTCTCTGTGATTTTAATAGTATANTNNGAAATAGAATTTATTTCTGGCTGAACNGANCTNTCAATTTTAAANAAACANTNTGTAGTATTNAAACTTGGAATAATCCAATTATAATAACCCTTATTGGAAATNTCNATTGCTATAGGTTTCCANTTTTTACCTAAATTTTCTGAATAATATAAATTAACTCTATTTTCTCGAATATTTTTAGAATCCCAAACAATTTTATAGNTNGATTTATCTTCAATTACTAAATCTTNGCTTAAAGGNGATTTAAGTGAAATAATAGGTTCTCCATATAAAACAAAAGATCCATCTATTTGATCATTGATTCTAACATTNTTTGAAAGTTCAATTTTTATTTTTGAAAAAAANGATGTGNTATCNAATNCAGGNATATCCCAATCATAATTACCATTATTTTNAATAGCTCTACCNATNACNTTCCANGTNAANCCTTNATCTCTAGAATAATAAATATTTACTTTTTTACCTCTTATATTTATAATNCTCCAGTTTATTTTCATTTGATCATTTGTATAATATTTTTGCTGATTAATTGGATTTGATATTTTTAATTTTTTTAACTTAGAAATTGTAAAAGCTTGTTCTGATATATCATAAATACTTTCATTTTCTACTGCGATTATTTTTATTTTACAATTTTCTGATTCTATTAAGGGTACTTTCCAAAAAAATTCATTAGAATTTAGAACTCTAGATTCCAACCTTTCCCATGTGCTACCATTATTACTTGAAAATAATATTTTAAATAAGTCAGATTTCAATCCATTTGATTGCCATAAAATATTGTACCTAGAACCAGCCTCTATTAATTCACCACCATTGGGGTTTTTGATTTGAATTTTATTAGTTTCATTAACAATCGTAAAATTTGAAGATACTTGAACAGCTTTTTCTGAATTGGTTCTTATTTTAATTAAACAATTATAATAAATATTATCTAAATGTGGTACATCCCATATATATAATCCAGAATCAACCATTCTATCTGCTAAAATTTTCCAGTTATGGCCATTATCTATTGAATAATATATGTTTATTAGTTCATTACCAATTTTTTTTGATTCCCAAGTTATTTTAGCTTTTTCACCACCTGAATACACAGCTTTAATGTTTGGTTCTATAATATTTATATAAGGTCCATCAATGCTAAATTCTTTTTTTGAGATTCCCTTTGCAGAATCATCGAAGTTTTGAATTTTTATTAAACATTGCTTACTATTAATTGATGGAACCTCCCAATTATATTCACCATCATTTTCAGTAATAGCTAATAAATTCCAATTTTCTCCAGAATTTGATGATAAATATATTTTTACTTTTTCAGATATGGTTGATTTTTTAGAAGACTTCCATTTTATTGTATGAATAGAACCAATTTTTAATTTTGCTCTACCTTTTGGAGATTTGATTTTTATATTTGTTGAAGAAAAAGAAAAACCAAAAATAATTATACAAAAAATATATTTATAATAATTTTTAATTCGAGTCTCTTATTTAATAGATTGATTTGGTGTTGTATCTAAAAATTTTAAAATATCTGTATTTAGAGCTGATGTCCAATATTCACCTATAATAGCGCTTGGATAACCTCTAACTACATATCCTTGTCTATTAATAAGATAACTCAAAGGTACAGAATTTACCCCGTAATTTCTATTGATTTCATTCATAATCTCTGGTGTTGAATATAAAATCTTATAATCAACATCAAATTTTTTTTGAAATTTATCTAATTGCTCCTTTGAATCACTAACACTAACTCCAAGAATTTCAAAACCTCTATCTTTATATTTTGCATAAAGATCATTAAATTCTGGTATTTCAACTATGCATGGGCCGCACCATGTTGCCCAAAAATTTAATAAAACTACACTTCCATTGAAATCGCTAAGCTTTAGTGTAGAAACAGAATCACTATCTAATATGTTAAGTTCAAAATCATAAATTTGAATATATTCAGGCTCTTGCTGGCCGTTTGAATCTGAACCGTATGGTGTAGAATTTGTTAGTACAATTGATAAGTTTATTAAAAATAATATTATTAATTTCATTTACTTGATACCTTTTTTTAGAAAATTAAAAAATTCATCATCACTACAATATCCGACTGGCTCAGATAATATATTTTCATTTTGATCAATTACTACATATAAAGGTTGAGCAGCATTATTGAACTTTTCAGTTTGAAGATATAGATTTTTTAAACCTAATTGTGTTATATCTTTTTTGCCATCGTTAACCCAATCCTCTTGACTTAATTCATATTTACTATCAACAAACAATGAAACTATTATATAATCATTCTTTAACATTTCTAGTATGTGTGGTTTAGCCCATACATTATGCTCCATTAATCTACAGTTTTCGCAAGCAAATCCAGTAAAATCTAAAAATAATGGTTTATTAACTTTTTTCGAATACTTCAATGCCTCATCATAATCATAAAAACCTTTTAGCCCTAATGGCATTTTAAAGTTTTTTAAATTTTGAAATTTAACTTCAGATGGAAAATTCTTATATATACTATGTGATTCAATCTGATCAAATCTCTCAGTTATATCAAATTCTTGAGTGCTTGGTGGGGGGAGATATCCACTTAGCCATGATAATGGTGCTCCAAACATTCCAGGGAAGATAGCTACAACAAAAGAAAATGAAGAAATAGCCAAAAATAGTCTTAATACACCAATTCTATCACTATCATTATCGTGATATAGCTTTATTTTACCTAGTAGATAAAAACCTAAAAGAAGAAAAATAACTATCCATATTGCTAAATATATTTCTCTATTTAAAATACCCCACTGATTAGTGAGATCTGCTTTACTTAAAAACTTTAAACTAAATGCCAGCTCTACAAACCCTAGAAATACTTTTATTGAATTTAAATTAAATCCTTTAGGTAAGTTATCTAAAGATTTAGGGAAAGTTGCAGTTAAAGTAAAAACTAAAGCAAAAGATAAAGAAAAACCTAACATTCCAATTATAGGCTTCAGGAATTCACCGTCAGATGATAATATGAGAACACTCCCAACAATTGGTGCTGTACATGAAAAGCTTATTAAAACAAGAGTAAATGCCATAAAAAATATACCAACGATACCACCTTGGTCAGCTTTTTTATTCATTTTATTTAATAGTGAATTTGGCAAAGTAATTTCAAATGCTCCAAAAAATGATAAAGCAAATATGAAAAAGATAAAGAAAAATATCAAATTAGCTACTGCGCTTGTAGCTAATGCATTTAGCGCAGAAGCACCTAATACAAATGAAAATCCCAATCCAAGAATAATGAATATTAAAATAATTGATAACCCATAAATAAATGGGCCTGAAAGGTTCTGTTTCTTATCATTTTGATTAGTAAAAAAAGAAACAGTAAGTGGTATCATTGGGAACACACAAGGCGTAAATATAGCAGCCAAACCTGCAATAAAAGCACCAATAAAAAAACTAAATAATGAATCACTCGAAGATTTTTGGACTTCGTTCACATTGTTTTTTGTATATATATGCTCTTCACCATCGTGATATCCAATATTCTGCTTAAAGACTTTATTAAATTTAATATATGGTACTGGCTCAATATAGTTTTTCTCAGCAATAATTAGTTCATTTTCTTCCCAGAAAATATCTGTATTTCCTGTTCCTAGAGGGGACAGTAAAGTATCCGTAGTAAAGATGTGATACCCTTTATTTATATTAAAATTAAATGTATACTTAACTGAAGTATCACTGACTGGGCTAAACCCTTGTATTGTTAAATTGCCCCAATTAGGAATAAAAGGATTATCATTTTCAATAGTAGTTAAATTTTCTGTTATGAGAAAACCAAAATCTTCATATAAACTAGATTCTGTGGTATTAACATTTTGATTGAAAGAGTGATCAAAAATTAAATGAGATATATCTTGAAAAACTGGTATACATGCACTTGAGTCACAAGCCTGAAAGCTTATGTAACCCTCAATTTCTAATTTACCTTTGTTTCTATTAATAATATCTGCAATATCTTGATTTATATCATATACTCTAGAAATAGAAACATCTCCATTTGTAAATGCAATAGAAATAAATATGATTGATATTATTTTATTAAATATTTTCATAATTGATCCTTATCTACGACTCTTAATTTTTTTATAATTATAGGCACAACGGGATTATCACTTCTTAATTTATTTAACATCTCTCTAGAGTACTCACTTCGCTCTCTACCTTTAGGTATTTTATAATAAATTGGCTGTCTAGTCCTTGGATTATCTAATCTAATCCAGTCTTGAGTATTTTCATTTTCTGGAATTGACTTTAAACCTAAATCTAAAGCATAAACCTTATCAGTAGATGAATTTACAATATGATCTATAATTCCTACCTTTTCTGTTATTTTTCCAAAAGCAGTGTATTTTCCATCTAAATGTGTTTGATTTGATACACATATAAAAAATTGACTTCCTGCTGAGTTTGGATTAGAAGATCTCGCCATTGATAAAACGCCCCTTGTATGTTTTATACCATTAAACTCTTCGTTAATAGTCCACCCTGGATTACCTGTTCCATCATTAGATTTTTTACCATCTCTTGATAAAATATCTCCTCCCTGAATCATAAAATTAGGTATNACCCTATGAAATTTAGTTCCATCATAAAANCCACTATTAGCTAATTTTTTAAAATTTAAACAATGATTAGGCGCTTCTTCATTATAAAAAATACCCTTAAATGTNCCTATAGTAGTTTCAAAAATGATTATATCATTATTTGTTACAGGTTTAGGTTTAAAATTTTTAGCAATTTCTTTAATTTTTTCAATCTCATAATCGGGGATGGGTCTAAACATATCATCCGACATGGTTTTAGGAATTACACTTCCAATATTAATTCCTTTTTCAGGATTAAATCTTGGAGGTAAGTTTTGTTTTTTTTCAGCTTCAGATGCAATCAATAAACTGAAAATTAATATAAAAATTCTATAATTCATTTTAAGATTTTTTACCTGACCTTCCTCTTTGTGNTAATGGAATTTCATCAAGCCATGAAGGGATATCCTCTTCATCCCAAGATTCAACAGGATATTGAACTAGAGGAACATATGGAACCCCAAAATCAATAGGCTTTTTATTTCTATCTAAAATACTTGTCACCCCAACAACTTCACCTTTAAATTTATTGACAATATCTATGAGCTCAAAAACAGAACCCCCTGTTGTTACTATGTCTTCAACAATTAATACTTTTGATTTTTTATTAATTTCAAAACCTCTTCTTAATTCCATCATACTGTTAACTCGTTCAGTAAAGATATGTTTCACATTAAGTTCTCTACCTACACCTCCAGATATAAGAATACCACCTACGGCNGCACCTAAAACTAAATTAATTTCTTTATTCTTAAATAAATCAGCCATTGATTNACACACTAAATCCAATGATTTTGGNTGCTCTATNAATCTAAATTTTTCTACATATTTATTACTATGCTTGCCTGAAGTTAATAGAAAGTGTCCCTCTAAAATTGCGCCTGTTTCAATAAGTATATTTAAGATTTTATTCATTTATTTTCAAAAATTTATTTATATTTTTATTATAATCAATTGCCGCTTTTCTAATATCCTCTAAAGACTGATTTTTTGCATAAATAATAGATCTTGAAACATTAATAATTCCAGAAGCAGAACCTTTATTTGATATATTAACTGAATCTTCAAGATTACCACCTTGTGCCCCAATTCCAGGGACAAGCCAACTTAANGAAGGGGCTATCTGTCTAATTTTATTCATTTCANTACCTTTAGTTGCACCAACTACTAATCCTAGATTATTTTTTGTATTTAATGATTCTGCTAATTTAGCAACATCTTCATATAAATGACTACCATTTGATAATTTATATTGAAAATCAATAGAGCTAGGGTTTGAAGTTAAACATAATAAATATACTCCCTTTTCAGCCCTTGTGATAAAAGGAGCAATCGAATCAGTTCCCATATATGGAGCAATTGTAATTGCATCAAAATCATAATAATCAAATATAGCTTGAGAATAGCTAGTAGATGTATTACCAATATCACCTCTTTTAGCATCAGCTACTACGATAGAACGTTTGTTAATATGATTTACTAAATTNTCAAGTAATTTCATGCCTGATGGNCCATATTTTTCATAAAAAGCAAAATTAGGTTTNTAAACAGAACATATATCATAAGTCGAATCAATGATATCTTTTATAAACGATTCCAATGAATTCAAATCATTTACACTTTTATTAATCATTTTATCTAAATCAAAATCAAGACCAATACAAAGGTGACTTTGCTTATTTTTACAAACGGCTTTTAATCTATCATAATAATTATTTTTCATACCTATGTAATATAAAAATTATTTTTAAATCTATTTTAAGAAAAAGTAATTTTAAATGACTCTTTTATATTTATAAATTTAAAGATATTATAAAAAGGTAATAGTCATCAATAAATCATCAGATAAAACAAAAATTATTGCTTCATCTAATAATACTTTTAATATTGAACTAGTAGAATATATAGGTGATAAATCAATAAATGATATTATGCTTATATCTGAAGATCTTAAAAAAATTTATGGACCTAACTCATTTTTAGATGAAAATAATATATATAAATACTTTAATGAAAGTACTCTACCTTTTATAGCTAGACATNAAAATAAAATTATTGGTTTTATTATTGGAGCACCATTAGAAAAATTCAATAATCAGGCCTGGGTTCAACATGATGATAATTTAAACAAATACAACACACTATATACCTGCGCTTTCATATTTAAAAAAGAATTTAGAAAAAAAAGTGGTTTCTCTAAAACTTTGAAGAAAGTTTATACTAGCTGGGCAAAAAAAAGAGGTTTTAAGTATATAACAGGGCATGTTAATAAAAATATTAACTTAAGTGGTGATATAGAAATACTTAAAGAATTTCCNAAATGGTTTGATTCAAAGGAACCCTTTGTTTATTACAGAAAAAAAATATAATCGTAATCTTTAACTTTTATTATTGTTTTAATAATTGTTATTAATAGCCGGATTACAACCCCAATTAATAAAATCTATAATTACTCCTCTTTATATACTTACTTTTTACAAATTGTAATAATACTATTTTATTTAGAAGATTTTTTTTATTTTTTAATGTGAAAAATCTTATAATATATATCGTTGCTACTTCTTTAGCGCTTTCTATAACTCTTCAGGAAGCTTATAATGAGGCTGTATCTGGCAATGGTTATGACAAGTACGTTATACTAGAGCCAAACCAGATTTATGATGGTGGGCTATACATGTTTGAGGGCGATACCTATATTAACTGCCAAGGTTCAACCATAAACCTAAATGGTGGAGCAGGTATTAGTATATTTGCCGATGATTATTATAATGCTACCTTAGATATCGAATATTGCTCAGTATACAATGGGGAGACCTATGGTATCAATTACACAGGCTCTAGCTCTGGTAATGTGTCTAACTGCAATTTTATTTCTAATGATATAGGTTTAGTATTAATGGATTACAGTGAAGTCAATTTAAAAAATTCTAATTTTATGGATAATCATACCTACGGACTCGGTATTATATCGGAAGAACCTGTTCTACATGCGACCTACTCAAATTTTTGGGATAACCAAGAAGGGGATTGTGCAGAAAACTGCCCTGGTTGAGGAAGTATTTGGACTCCGTGGGAGCCTGAACCTGGAACTGGAATTCTTTATCAAAATCCTCTTTTTGAAAATTTAAATGATTTAAATTTTAATTTAAGTGATAATTCACCTTGCATTGACTCTGGNGATCCAAGTGATACTGATCCNGANAGTACTGTTAGAGATATTGGNGCTATNATATTCTCAAGTTATGAGCTTGGAGACTGCTCNCAGGATANCANTTTAAATGTTCTTGATGTGATATTTATAATTAATAACTGTATTTTCAGTAATGAAGANNTNTGTAGTANNTGTAGCGATATAGATCAAAATAATANAATTAATNTNCTTGATGTAATTACATTAATTAATATAATTCTACAAATCGATTAGTTTTCCATTTTTGATTATTTTAAATAATCTTTCNGAATTAAACCAGTAAGGNATTTCATAAATATTTTCTATATCCCAGAATAATAAATCAGCNTTATANTCTTCTTTTATTAAACCAATTTCCNAANCTCTNTTNACTGCCCTTGCTGCATTATAGGTAATAGCTTTAAAAGCCTCTTCAAATGTCATATTNCAATAAGANATAGCCANAAACATAATTTGAGGCANNGAATTNATTGTACAAGAGCCTGGATTAAANTCNGTAGCCAAAGCAACCTCACATCCGNTATCAATCATTTTTTTTGCNTCTACATAATTTTTTTGNCCTAGAAAAAAAGTNGTTCCTGGAAGTATAACNCCTACCACATCTGANTNNGNCATTTTTTTAAACATCTNTGGATTAGCNGNCATTAGATGNTCAGCTGAAATAGCATTTAATTNAATTGCNAGCTCNAGNCCTCTTGAATCCTCAAATTCATCTGCATGNAGTCNNGNNATAAAACCATNNTTCTGAGCAGTTTNTAATATTCTTGATGACTCTTCATAGTTAAAATAGCCATTCTCACAAAAAACATCGCAAAACTCTGCTAATTTAAGGTCAGAAATTTTNGGAATCATCTCATTACATATTAAATCTATNTAAGCACTCTTATCATTTTTATACTCANNTGGAATTGCGTGNGCNCCTAGGAAAGTTGGAATTAAATCTAGTATATGATTTTGATTAATTTTTTTGATAACATTTAAAGACTTAACCTCATCATNTAAAGATAATCCGTANCCTGATTTTGCTTCCAAAGTAGTTGTNCCNTTNAAAAGAAATTGATCTATACGATTGAAACAAGATTCATATAAANTGTCCTCNTCTTCTTGTCTTAAGCTTGAAACAGAACTATTAATTCCTCCACCATTAGAAGCAATTTCCGCATAAGTTGAACCTGATGTTCTTTGATGAAATTCTCTTGCTCTATTGCTNCTGAAAATAGGGTGAGTATGACAATCAATAAANCCTGGTGTTATNATTGCATTTTCTGCATTAATTTCTTGATCAAAATCTATATGGTTACTTGTTATTTTAAATATTTTATTNTCTTTCAAATAAATAAATTTATCATCAATGCTTAGGAGATTATTTTTATCTTTATCCCATGTTACGATAGATTTAATATTTGATATTTTAATCATTTTATACTTGGAACATCTAAATTACGTTTCTTAGCCGTTTCTATTGCTTTATCATACCCNGCNTCTACNTGCCTTGCAACACCAATACCAGGATCATTTGTTAANACTCTNTTTATTCTTTNTTTAGTATCTTCTTTTCCATCAGCAACAATAACAACTCCTGAGTGAATTGAGTATCCTAATCCAACTCCACCTCCATGATGAAGTGATGTCCAGCTAGAACCGCCTGCAGTACTTAGTAAAGCATTTAAAACTGGCCAATCTGCAACTGCATCTGACCCATCTTTCATTGCTTCAGTTTCACGATTAGGAGACGCAACAGAACCGCAATCTAAATGATCTCTACCTATGACAATAGGTGCTTTAAGTTCTCCATTTTTTACCATATCATTTATCGCTTCGCCGAATATATTTCTTTCACGATANCCAAGCCAACATATCCTTGCAGGAAGNCCTTGAAATTGAACTTTTTTCTGTGCCATATTAATCCATCTAGCTAATAATTTATCTTNTGGAAATAACTCTAATGCTTTAGCATCTGTTTTATATATATCTTCAGGATCACCTGATAATGCAACCCATCTAAAAGGTCCCTTTCCTTCACAAAATAAAGGTCTTATATAAGCTGGCACAAANCCGGGGTAATCAAAAGCATTATCTACTGTTCCNTTATCTTTAGCTTGCCCTCTAAGGTTGTTACCATAATCAAATACTATTGATCCTCTTTTTTGAAAATCAAGCATAGCCTGACAATGTCTACTCATTGATTCATAAGAATATTTTAAATACTCCTTTGTATTGTTCTTTCTAAGATTTAANGCTTCTTCATAACTTAATTGATGGGGAACATATCCATGTAATTCATCATGAGCAGAGGTTTGGTCTGTTACAACTTCTGGAATGATATTTTTTTCTAAAAATTTAGGAAAAATTTCAGCTGCATTACCAATCAATCCAATTGATATAGCTTCCTTTTTATCCTTAGCATTATTTGCTATAGTAATTGCTTCGTTAAAATCATAACATTTAACATCTAAATATCCGGTCTCAATTCTTCTATCAATATGATGCTCATCTATTTCCACTGTAATATTTACACCTTCATTCATTGTTACAGCAAGTGGCTGTGCGCCGCCCATACCACCTAGACCAGCAGTTAAAGTTAAAGTGCCTTTTAAAGATCCATTAAAATGCTGATTCGCTAATTCAGCCAAAGTTTCATATGTACCTTGTAATATTCCCTGAGTACCAATATATATCCAACTACCCGCTGTCATTTGACCATACATCATTAAACCTTTTTTGTCTAATTCTCTAAAATGATCCCAATTAGCCCAGTTAGGTACAAGCATCGAATTAGATATTAAGACTCTTGGCGAATATGTATGTGTTTTGAATACTGCAACAGGTTTTCCTGATTGAATTAATAGTGTTTCATCATTTTCTAATCTTTTAAGCGTATCTAATATTTCATAATAACAATCCCAATTTCTAGCTGCTTTTCCAAACCCACCATAAACAATGAGCTCATTATTATTTTCAGCCACATTTGGATCTAAATTATTTTGAAGCATTCTAAAAGCAGCTTCTTGTTCCCAACCCTTACAGCTTAACTTAGTCCCTATTGGAGATTTTATATTTTTATATTTCATAAATTTATTTTTGCCTTTCAGAAAAGATTTCTAAATACAATGTTGGATTAAAATTGAAATACTCAGATGAGAATATAGCAATACCTGGAAATGAGAAATCTTTTGTATTTTGAACTTGCTGTTTAATAAGATTTATATCTCTCATGCTTGTAACACCTAAATTTTGTTCTAAAGTATTTATTCCTATATATATATTATTAATGTTTTTAGAACTATAAAAATATTTATATATACTCCATAAATTATTACTAAACGATTCCGTATCATTATAATAATTCATGATTACAACAAAATCTATATAATTTTCATTTAACCATATATCCCAATTTTGATTCCAGCGATTCTTAGCTTCGTAAATATCAGGTTTTACGGCAACAGATAATTTTATATTTTTAGATTTGATTTCATTATAATTATTTATCAAAGAATTTAGCCCTTTAATAAGAGAATCAATTTGTGTCTTTTTAAAGGATAACCATTTTTCCTTAATAAAATTTATAGAATCTTTATTATTAAAATTAGTAGAGGATAAATCTTTATTTAAATAGATAGGATCTACTTTATATAAGTCATAGAAATATTTTCTTCCTTTATAATTATAACCGTACATACTATCCTTATATCTAAAATAATCTAAATGAATTCCATGAAATTTACCNTTATATTTATCTAATAATTTTTCAACTATATTTTCAATATATATATTNACTTTTTGATTCAGTGGTGATAAAAAAATACCACTAAAATTATTTGATGACTTCATAAATTCAAAATTATAATCNGAATGACCATTTATATCTGCAGCAAACCAATCTTTATGTTTATTTTTTAATTTATAAAAAATATGNTCCTCATTNGGAGGCCAAGTAGAAGACCAAATTTTATATGCATTAATCCAAATATGGATTTCAATATCATATAAATTAGACCAATATAATGCTGCGTCTAATGGATCAAATTCATAGCTTGTATTCTGTTTGTNTAAGTAAGGATTGTATCGACTATCGTTATGAACATCTAATTGTAGAAAAATAATGTTATAACCAGACCTGTAAGCATTAGAAATAATATCTTTAGTAGATTTTTCATTTAAAAGTTGATCACTTTTTATCCACAAACCCTTATCAAGATCTTTTGCTGCATTATCTGCAAAAATAAAATTAAAAAAAAAGGCTATAATAATAGCCCTATAAAAATTAAAATAATATTTTTTTTTAGTATTTATTATCAATTACTTGTCTTTTTTTTCATTTATAACTTTTGTTTCTTCTTTACCTTCGTTCTTATCTTCGTTTTCACTATCAGAAGTTTTTAGAGCTACAAATTCAATTATAGCTTTGATAGCATCATCATTTTTTCTGTTATCAAGCTTGATAACTCTAGTATAACCACCATTTCTAGATGAATATTGAGGTGCTATATTATGAATAAGTTCATTTGCAACAGATTTGCTCAATTTACCAATTATTTTACTTTGTATAAGTCTTCTTCCATGAACATCATTCTTTTTTGCATAAGTAACCAATCTTTCAACATAGCTCTGCAATTCTTTAGCTTTAGGATGAGTAGTTATAATTCTTTTATTTATAACAAGAGAGGCTGCCATATTGCTAAATAAAGCCTTTCTATGGCTAGCAGTCCTGTTTAATTTTCTACCTTTTTTTTGATGTCTCATAAAAAACCTCTTATTCTGATTCCATTAATTCTGTGATATCCATTCCAAAACTTAATCCCAACTCACCAAGTTTAGCAGTAAGCTCAGTTAATGATTTTCTACCAAAGTTTTTATACTTAAGCATTTCACTTTCTTCTTTTGAAACTAGCTCAGAAATTTTATTGATACCCGCAGCTTGTAAACAATTGTGACTTCTAACAGAAAGCTCCATCTCATCAATGGTTTTAGATAAAATATTCTTCAACTGTAATGCCTCATTAATTTCATCATCATTAACAGCTTTAATTTTAAGAGAGTCATCAAACATAAAAAACTGCATTTGCTGTCTTAAAATATTTGCTGAATGATTCATAGCATCTTTAGGTTTAGTTGCACCATTACTTTCAACTGACATAGTAAGTCTTTCCTGACCTTCTGTTGAAGTTGCAATCGACTCTACATTCCAAGATACATTTGAAATTGGATTGAAAATAGAATCCATAGGAATTGTCCCTATTGTATCATCTGTTCTTTTGTTTTTATCAGCAATTGAATAACCCTTACCTCTAGCAACTCTTATATCAATATCTAATTTACCTTTATCATTTAAAGTTGCAATGTGATGATCAGGGTTTAAAACTTCAAAATCATTTAATTTTGCAGCTATGTCTTTAGCTTTAAACTCAGCCGGACCTTTTAATGATAATGATACTTGTTCAGGACCATCATTTATAATTTTAAAGATTACACCTTTTAAATTTAAAATAATATCTGAAACATCTTCTAACATTCCCTTAAGAACTGAAAATTCATGATCTGCACCTTCAATTTTTACAGACACTATTGCTGCTCCAGGCACTGAAGTCATAAGAGTTCTTCTAAGAGCATTACCAATTGTTACCCCATAGCCACGCTCAAACGGCTCAGCTACTATATTTACTGTAGTATCAGTATCCTCTGAAAAATTAATTTTAATATCATCAAAATGTTTAGAACTCATATTCTCTTCCCTTCATTAAAAATTATTTAGAATACAACTCAACTACAAGCTGTTCATTAATTGGTTCCAAAATTTGTTCTCTTTCTGGAACTGACTCAAAATATCCAGCCATTTTAGCCTTGTCTACCCTTAACCATGGCATTGGATTATCAGTATTAACTCTTCTCATAGAATCGTGAAAAATTTGCATTCTTCTACTTTTTTCTCTTACCTGAATTATATCACCATCTTTTAATCCATAAGAAGGGATATTCACACTTTTATTATTTACTAATATATGCTTGTGTACAACCAGTTGACGTGCACCTCTTCTGGTTGGAGCAAATCCTAATCTGTATAATGTATTATCTAATCTTGATTCAAGCATAATAAGAAGATTATGACCAGTAGCACCTTTTTTAGCAGCTGATTTTTTAAAATAATTTCTAAACTGCTTTTCTAAAACACCATAAAGGTATTTAATTCTTTGCTTTTCTCTAAGCTGTATACCGTAGTTTGACAACTTAATCCTTTGATTTGGTCCATGCTGCCCAGGAACATAATTTTTTCTAGGATTTGAAAATTTTGGAGATTCAAATACTGCAAAATCTAATCTCCTACATTTTCTTAATCTTGGTCCTCTATATCTTGCCATTCAAAAATCCTTTCGTTTAAACTCTTCTTTTCTTTGGAGGTCTACATCCATTATGAGGAATTGGAGTAATATCCATAATCTTAGTAACTTTTAGTCCTGATGTACGTAGAGCTCTAATTGCAGCCTCACGTCCACCGCCAGGTCCTTTAATACGAACTTCTACTGAAACTAAACCTCTTGACATAGCTTCTTCAACTGCTTTTTGTGTTGCTTGTGTAGCAGCAAAAGGTGTGCTTTTCTTAGATCCTTTAAAACCTAGAACTCCTGCACTTGCCCATGATATTGTATTACCAAATTTATCAGTTAATGTTATAACAGTATTATTAAATGTTGCTTTAATAAAAGCTATACCATCAGCGTCTACTTTTACCTTTTTCTTATGAGTTGCCTTTGCCAATATTTTCTCCTATTTTATTTTAAACACCTTTTTTACCAGCAACAGTTTTTTTCTTACCTTTTCTTGTTCTGGAATTATTTTTAGTGTTTTGNCCTCTTGAAGGTANTCCCTTTTTATGCCTCATACCTCTGTAAGTACCAATATCCATTAATCTCTTAATGTTTCTACCTACAACACTTCTTAATTCACCTTCAACATCATAATTAGAAATTTCATTTCTAATTAAAATGATTTGCTCATCATTTANNTCGTGAACTCTAATATTTTTATCGATACCAACTTTATCTAAAATTTCACTTGAAACTTTAGAGCCNATACCATGAATATAAGTAAGTGCAAACTCTATTTTTTTATTTCTGGGTAAATCTATTCCCGATATCCTAGCCAATTATAATACCTCCAATTAACCTTGTCTTTGCTTATGNCTAGGGTTTTCACAAATAACTCGCAAAACNCCCTTTCTTTTTATTATTTGNCATTTATTACATATTTTTTTTACTGACGCTCTAACTTTCATAATTCTTCCTATTTATATCTATAAGTAATACGACCTTTTGTTAAATCATAAGGTGATAACTCNAATTTAACTTTATCACCAGGTAATATTTTAATATAATGCATTCTCATTTTTCCTGAAATATGCGCTAATACTTGATGCCCATTTTCAAGCTTTACTTTAAACATTGCATTTGGTAATGTTTCAAGTATTTCTCCATCTATTTCTATTGCTGGTTCTTTAGCCATAATTCCTTTTTATACAGTTAATATTTTTACACCTTTTTCTGTTACTGCTACAGTATGCTCAAAGTGAGCTGACAATTTTCCATCACATGTACTAATAGTCCATCCGTCATCTTTAGTTATAATTTTATCAGATCCTTCATTTAACATAGGCTCAATNGCTAAGCACATTCCAACTTTCATTTCTGGACCAGTNTTCATAGATCCAAAATTTGGTANTTGNGGCTCNTCATGTAAAGTCTTACCAATACCATGCCCCACNAAATCTTTTACAACAGAAAAATTATTTTTTTCAGCGTAAGTTTGAACTGCATGCCCTATATCACCTATATACTTNCCTGNNGAAACTTGATCAATACCTAACATTAAACTTTGCTTAGTAACATCTATTANAGATTTTCTTTTTTCATTAATNTTACCTACAGCNAANGTTTTNGCGTGATCNCCATAATAATCNTCGTATATAGANCCTACATCAATACTGANAATTTGCCCATCAATTAACNGNCTATCTGATGGCATNCCATGAACTACTTCATCTTCAATTGAAACACATAAAGTNCCTGGAAAACCATATAAACCTTTAAATCCAGGNATAGCACCTTTAGAAANGATAAATTCTTCAGCGATTCTATCTAAATCTAATGTAGTTACACCAGGAACAATCTTTTCTTCAATAAGAAANAGAGTGTCTCTNACGATTTTACANGCATAATCNATACTTTTCATTTGATATTTATCTTTTAATAAAATCAAAAAANATTACCTATGCCAATTTATAAAAAATAAANGACTAATAACGTCTTCTACCTTTTATTTTACCTGATTTCAAAAAGCCTTCATAATTACGCATTAATAACTGCGCTTCTATTTGTTGCAATGTATCTAAAGCAACACCAACTAAAATTAANATNCTTGTGCCACCAAAAAAGCTTGCTGTATTTATATCTATACCCCCATTTGAAAATCTAGCTATTATATTAGGAAGNACCGCAATAAAGCCTAAAAATACAGATGCTGGTAGTGTAATCTTTGATAAAATATTATCAATAAAATCTGAAGTAGATTTGCCAGGNCTNACACCNGGGATAAATCCACCCTGCTTTTTCATNTTATCTGCCACATCAATTGGATTGAATGCNACNGCTGTATAAAAATATGTGAATCCTACNATCATTATAAATAAAAATATCATATATGGNATAGCAGTAAAATCACCAAAATTTCTTTGTAGAAACATTCCAAAACNAGTATTAGGAAAAAAAGAAGCTAAACTTGTTGGAATAATTACTAAAGCCTGAGCAAATATAATTGGCATAACACCAGCTGTTAATATTTTAAGCGGTAAATGAGTTGCTTGACCACCATACATTTTTCTTCCAACAATTCTTTTAGCGTATGAAACTGGTATTTTACGTACAGCAGTGCTCATTAGAACAACAAATACAATGATTCCTATAAGTAATATTAATGAAATAATAAATGAGAATGGATTAGTTGCTAAATTTGGATCATCTGAAAAAAGATTTGATACTTGTTGCATTGCTACTTTGGGTAAACTAGCTAAAATACCTACCATAATTATTAAAGAAATACCATTTCCAATTCCATGATTTGTTATTTGTTCACCAAGCCACATAACAAAAACAGTACCAGTTACTAATATTACAGTAGTTATGAAGTAAAATAATGTAGTAGGCTCAGCCACTAAGTATCTACCTACTCCAGTACCATCAGAGACATCAAGTGAAGTCAACAATACGCACACACCAATAGCTTGAACAGAAGCGATTAAAACAGTACCATATCTAGTTAACTGAGTTATCTTCTTTCTTCCTTCAGGCCCTTCTTTTTGTAATCTTTGAAAATAAGGTACAACAGAACCTAATAGCTGTATAATAATCGAAGCTGATATATAAGGCATAATTCCTAAAGCAAATATTGAAAACTGAGAAAAGAAGCCACCAGCAAATAAATTATATAGACCAAAAATACTACCAGCTCCAGTTTCACTAAAAGTTATAAATTGCTTAACAACTTCCCGATCAACACCAGGAACTAAAACTATACCACCAAGTCTAAACACAAACAATAAAGCAGCAGTAAAGGCTATCTTATTNCTTAATTCAGGAACTTTAAATATGTTAACTATTTTACTAATCATAAATAAATAACTTTTCCACCTGATTTTTCAATTTTTTGAATTGCACTTTGGCTAAAAGAATGTGCTGAAATTTGTACTGAACTAGATAATTCACCGTTGCCTAAAACTTTTACAGGAACATTTTTTTTACTAATTGCACCTTTATTATACAAAACATCAATATCAATCTNTTTTAAGCCNAATTTCTCAATTGTTGAAATATTAATAACTTGAATTTCTTTTGAAAAAATATTAGTAAAACCTCTTTTAGGGAGTCTTCTAGCTAGAGACATTTGACCACCTTCAAAGTGCAATCTTGAGCTAGCACCAGATCTAGATTTATAACCATTATGACCCTTGCCAGCTGTCCTACCTTGACCCGTAGCATTACCTCTACCAATTCTTTTTCTATTTTTAACTGACCCTTTTGCTGGGCTTAGCTCTGATAGTTTCATTTTATATTTCCTCAGTTTTAACCAAATAGCTAACTACATCAATCATACCCATAATACTTTCAGAAATATTATGTTCAACTGATTGATTTAATTTTTTTAAGCCTANAGCCTCTAAAGTTCGTTTAGCCTTTTGCTTATATCCAATTGGACTCTTAGTTAAAGTTATTTTAATTTTTTTATTTTTAGCCATATTCTACTCAAATAATTCTTTTAGTGAAATGCCTCTTTGATGTGCAACTGCTAANGGATCTTTTAATTGTTTTAATCCAGANTCTACAGCCTTTACAACATTGATTGCATTAGTTGACCCTGTTGCTTTGGATAGAATATTAGAAACACCTAATTGTTGCATAATCATACGAACTGGACCACCAGCAATTATACCAGTACCTTCAGATGCNGGTTTTAATATTAACCTTACAGAACCATGTTTTAATCTNAACTCNTGAGGTATAGTACCATTNATTAATGGAACCTTAAATAAGTTTTTCTTAGCATTTTCCTTAGATTTATTAACTGCAGAAGCAACTTCATTTGCCTTACCAAAACCTATACCAACATGCCCATTACCATCTCCAACACATACGATACAATTAAATCTCATTCTACGACCACCAGTAGTAGCTTTAGTAACTTTATTTATAGCTATTACTATTTCGTCTTGCAATTCTATTTCAGTTGGATTTATAAATTTTTTCAATTTTATACCTCTTAAAAATTAATTCCGTTAGCTCTTAATTCATCAGCAAATGCTTTTATTCTGCCGTGATATATATAACCATTCCTATCAAAAGTAATGGAGGTTATTTTGGATTTCTTCATTTTTTCTGATAAAGACTTTGCTACAATTTTACTTGCTTCTGTTTTATTTGATTTATCTAATGTTTTACCCTTTGTTAATTCATTATGATTAGAAGAAGAAGAAAGAACAATTGTTCCTTTTTCTACATCAAGCACTTGACCATAAATATGTTTGTTAGAACGAAAAATAACTAATCTATGAAGACTATTAGATTTTCTTAGTTTATTCTTAAGTCTAGTTTTTTTCTTAATCCAATTTTTTCTATCCATTTTTAACTAGCGCCCCCTACAGTTTTACCTGCTTTCTTACGAACATTTTCATTTTTATATCTAATTCCTTTACCTTTATAGGGTTCAGGCTTTCTAATTTCTCTTACTCTTGCAGAAAATTGTCCTACTAACTGTTTGTCAATACCTTTTATAGTAATCTCTGTTGCTGCTGGAGTTTCAACAGTAATACCTTCAGGCTTTTGTACGTAAACTGGATGTGAAAAACCTACATTTAAAAGCAAAAAATTACCCTTACTGGCATCAGCAGTATAACCAGTCCCTACTAAGGATAAATTTTTAATATAACCATCAGAAACACCTATAATCATATTATTTATTAAAGTCCTTGTTAAACCATGTAGCTCTTTATACTTTTTTAAATCTGAAGGTCTTGTAACTCTAATACCATCACTACTTATATCAATCTTCATATCTGAATCAAATTGATGATTAAGCTTACCCAACTTACCTTGGACTGTAATATTATTACCTTCATTAACGACATCCACACCTTCTGGAATACTAATTATTTTTCTACCTATTTGCGACATAAATTCTCACTTTACCAAACTTGACATAAAACTTCACCACCAACACTTAATTGCTTGGCTTTTTTGTTAGATACGACCCCTACCGATGTAGTAATAATAGAAATACCCAAACCATTTAAAACTCTAGGTAAACTATCTGACGAAACATATTTTCTACATCCTGGTTTACTAACTCTTTTAATACCATTTATTACTGGATTCCCATCTGCATCATATTTAAGAAAAACTCTTAGAATGTGTTGCTTGTTATCCTTAATTTCAATGTAATCTTTAACAAAATGCTCTTCTTTAAGAACATAAGAAATTCTTTTTTTCAAGTTTGAACATGGTATATCAACATAGTCTTTAAGTCTACCTTGNCCATTTCTAATTCTTGTTAAATAATCAGCTACTGGATCTGTCATTGACATATTATACTCCTACCAACTTGCTTTCGTAACACCAGGAATTAAACCATTGCTAGCCATTTCTCTAAGAGAAATCCTAGATAGACCAAACCTTCTGTAATAAGATCTTGGTCTTCCGGTTAAATTGCAACGATTACGAACTCTATTTGGATTTGAATTCTTAGGTAATTTTTCTAGTTTTAATCTAAACATTTGTCTTTCTTCATAACTTAAATTTGTATCATTTACTTTAGCAATTAACTCTTTACGTCTAGTTGCATACCTAGTAACTAGATTTTTTCTATTAATATTATGCATTATTTTTGATTTTTTAGCCATTTCAAGTCAATCCTTTTTACTTATCAGTATTATTTTCTAATTTTTTATTTTCTTTTAATGGTAAGCCAAAAGCCATTAATAATTTATAAGCCTCATGACTACTCTGTGCTGTAGTAACAATATTTATATTCATTCCAGTNACTCTTTTTATTTTATCATAATTAATTTCTGGAAAAATAATTTGTTCAGTAATACCAAAATTATAATTACCAAAACCATCAAAACCTTTTGAAGACAAACCTCTAAAGTCTCTAATTCTTGGAGAAGCTACTGATATGAAACGATCTAAAAATTCATACATCTTTACTGANCGTAGCGTTACCTTAATTCCTACCGGATCNTTTTCTCTTATTTTAAAATTAGATATAGCTTTTTTTGATTTCGTTATTACTGCCTTTTGTCCTGCAATATTAGTTAACTCTTCTACAGCCGCCTTTAATTGATTATCATTCAATCTTGCTTGACCAAAACCAATATTTAGAGAAATCTTTGATATTTTAGGAATTCTCATATCATTGTTTATACCTAATTCTTTTCCCAGAACAGGTTTAATATTTTTATTATATTCTTCTAATAATCTTGGAACGTATTGCGACATAAATATCCTTTAATCTATATTTTTTCCTGTTTTTTTAGAAAATCTAACTTTTTTACCGTCATCAAGTATTTTATAACCAACTTTTGTAGCGTTCCCACTAGATACTAGTTGAACATTAGAAATATGAATTGTACCTTCTTTTTCAATAATTCCACCTTGAGGATTTTCTTGATTTGGTCTCATATGTCTTTTTAACATATTTATACCTTCAACTACTAATCTTTCCTTAGAATTAACAACTTTTAATACCCTTCCTTCTTTGCCACTATAAGAACCTGAAATAACTTTAACCGTATCGCCTTGTTTAATTTTCATTATATAACCTCCGGTGCTAAAGAAAGTATTTTCATAAATTTCTTTTCTCTTAATTCTCTTGCTACTGGCCCAAAAACACGTGTACCCTGAGGTTCTTTATTATCATTAACCAGAACAGCTGCATTATCATCAAACCTTATATAAGAACCATCTTTTCTTCTTAATTCTTTTCTAGTCCTTACAATTACAGCCTTTGTTACTTCACCTTTTTTAACTACACCGCCTGGTATAGCTTTTTTGACTGTGACTATTATTAAATCTCCAAGCTTTGCATATTTTTTTCTTGTTCCACCTAGAACTTTAATACACAGAACTTCTTTTGCCCCTGAATTATCTGCCACTTTTAATCTTGTTTCTTGCTGAATCATTTTTTATTCTGCCTTTTTTTCAATATTTAATACAATCCATCTTTTCAATTTGCTGGTTGGTTTATATTCTTCTATCCTTACAACATCACCTTTACTACAACTATTTGATTCATCATGAGCATAATATTTTTTATTTCTTACAATATATTTATTATAGACTGGATGTGGAAAACGTCTTTCAACTTCTATAGTCGCTGTCTTATCCATCTTATTTTCTAGGGCGACACCAACAACCTGTCTTTTTTTATTTTTTTCAGACATTATTTAGCAGCCTTTCTTATATCTAATTCATATTCTCTTAATATAGTTTTTATTCTAGCAATTTCTTTTTTTGCGTTTCTTATCTGGAATGGGTTTTCAAGCTGCTGTAAAACTTTTTGAAAACGAAAATTCAATAATGCTTCCTCATTATCTTTCAATTTTGATTCTAACTGTTTTATACTCATTTTGTTTAGATCATCATTAGCCATAATTACATAACCTCTCTTTTTGAGACAATTTTTGTTTTAATTGGTAATTTATAACCACATTGCTTGAATGTTTCTTTAGCTTCCTCTTCATCTAAACCTTCAATTTCAAATAGTATTCTTCCTGGTTTAACAACTGCAACCCAATATTCAGGCGAACCTTTACCTTTACCCATTCTAGTTTCCGCTGGCTTTTTAGTAATAGATTTATGTGGAAAAATACGAATCCACATTTTACCTACTTTTCTTACACGTCTAGAAATTGTAATTCTTACAGCCTCAATCTGCCTACTTGTAATCCATCCTGCCTCTAAGGCTTTTAAACCATGCGAACCAAAGGCAACATAATCCCCACCTTTTGCAAGTCCAGTCATTCTTCCTTTTTGAGGTTTTCTATATTTAATTTTTCTAGGAGCTAACATAATTTACTTTCTTCTTTTTCCTCTAATTTCACCTTTAAAAATCCAAACTTTGACACCAATTATTCCATACGTAGTATTCGCTTCAACTAAAGCATAATCAATGTCTGCTCTTAAAGTATGTAGCGGAACTCTTCCATCTCTGAAAGTTTCACCCCTTGCAATCTCTGCACCATTTAAACGTCCCGCAATNCCAACTCTAATACCTTGTGCACCCATGCTCATGGTAGTTTGAATTGATTTTTTAACTGCTCTTCTGTAATTTACTTTTTTCTCTAATTGTTGAGCAATATTTTGTCCAACTAACTCAGCTGATAATCCAGGCCTTTTAATTTCATTAACATTAATCTGTAAATTAGAATAGCCTAACATTTTTTTTAATTGTTTCTTAACAATCTCTATTTCAGAACCACCTTTACCAATAATTAAACCAGGCCTAGAAGTACTTACNGTGATTGTAGTTTTGGATGGTTTCCTACTTATAAGAATNTTTGCAATACTTGATCTAGAAAATCTTCTATTTAAATAATGTCTAATTAGAATATCTTCATTAACTCTAGATGCAAAGTTCTTTTCATCAAACCAAACTGAATCCCAACTTCTGTTTACACCTAATCTAAGACCTATTGGATTTACTTTTTGTCCCAAAATCTACCTCTTTTCACTTGATATTATAATTGTTAAGTGACTAGTTCTTTTTCTTATATTTGTAGCTCTACCCATTGCNGCTGGTCTAAAACGTTTCATTACTGGNCCNTCATCTACNTAAGCAGTTTTAATAAATAAATTACTATTGTCAACCTCAGTTTCAGAATTCATCATGTTTGATACAGCGCTNTTCAAAACTTCAATAATATATGCTGANGCTTTCTTATTTGTTAAAGTTANCTTGTTTACAGCGGAATTAACACTCATTCCTTTCACAGTTTTAAGTACAAATCTTATTTTGTAGGGAGACTGTCTTATAAATCTTTTTCTTGCTATNGCTTCCATTATTTTTTTCTATCCCCTGAATGTTGTCTGAATANTCTTGTNGGTGAAAATTCACCTAATTTATGACCTACCATATTTTCTGTTATNTAAACTGGTATAAATTTGTTTCCATTATGTACAGCAAATGTTAGACCAACAAATTCAGGTGAAATAGTTGAACGTCTTGACCAAGTTTTGATTACTTCTTTATTTGANCCTTGCTGTGCTTTTCTTGCTTTTATCTCTAATTTTGGCTCAATATAAGGACCTTTTTTTAGTGATCTAGCCATAACTATTTCCTTCTCTTAACTATAAATTTATTTGATGTTTTATTTTTTTTCCTTGTTTTATAACCTTTGGCAGGAGTACCCCAAGGTGACGTAGGATGNCGTCCACCAGANGTCTTTCCTTCACCNCCACCATGCGGATGGTCAACAGGATTCATAGCAACACCTCTAACCTTAGGTCTTCTACCTAACCATCTAGATTTACCGGCTTTACCAATCGTACTATTTTCATGCTTCTTATTTCCTACAATACCAATTGTAGCAGCACACTCCTCGGAAACCATTCTCATTTCATTAGAAGGTAACTTAAGGGTTATCATATTATTTTCTTTAGCCATAATTCTAGCATAACAGCCTGCACTTCTAGCCATTTGAGCACCTTTACCAGGCTTTAACTCTATATTATGAATAAGCATTCCATCAGGAATAAATTTCATTTTCATNGCATTTCCGATTTCAAAATCAACNCTTTTCTCTTTAGATGAAANAATCTTTTGATCAANTTTTATATTATCTGGTGCAATTATATATCTTTTTTCACCNTCCTCATATTGAATTAAAGCTATCCTAGAAGACCTGTTTGGATCATATTCAATAGCTAAAACTGTACCAACCACATCANACTTATTTCTTTTAAAATCTATAATTCTATATCTTCTTTTATGACCACCNCCTCTTCTTCTTGAAGTTATTTTACCNTGGTGATTTCTACCGCCAGTTTTACGTAAAGCNACAGTCAGCTTTCTTTCTGGTTTAGATTTAGTGATTTCTTCAAAAGTAGGAACAACATTGAATCTTCTTGAAGGTGTATCTGGTTTTAATCTTTTAGTAGCCATTTTATATTTCACCTCCAACAATATCAATTTCATTTCCTTCTTTTAATATAATTACAGCTTTTTTCCAATCNGACCTAAAGCCGTTAGTTCTTAAAACTTTACCATTACTTCTAACNCTAGTATTTTTCATTTTACCTTTAAAATTCATTGTTCTAACTTTTTTAACTTTAACTTCAAATTTTTCTTCAATAGCTGATTTAATTTGTAGTTTGTTTGATTTCTTTGCGACCTGAAAAACATACTGCTTATTTTTTGCTTCNGAAAGTTTACTAACCTTTTCNCTTAANAGNGGTNTAATAATAATATCTGTATACTTCATTTTAATTTTTACCTAAACTGTTTAAATATTCTACGCTATCCAAATCCATAATTAATGTATTAGAATTCATTAACTCATATACGCTAACATCTTCAACTTTAAATGTATTAACATCCTTAAGATTTCGACAACTTAAATAAAAATTTGAATCTTTCTCAGATGATAAAAAACTAACTTTCTGATTATTAATTTTAAGTTGCCTTAATGTGCTCTCAATATTTTTAGTTTTTATATNAGATAGTATTAACTTATCCATGACTATAATATTTCCTGCAGAACATTTCTCAGAAAGGGCAGATAATCTAGCAATCTTTCTAACCTTCTTATTAATTTTTACATTATAGTTTCTAGGCTCAGGACCAAAAGCTGTACCACCATGTACACGAGAAGGGTTTCTTAATCTACCAGCTCTTGCTCTACCTGTACCTTTTTGTTTCCATGGTTTAGCACCAGTACCCCTTACCTCAGACTTACTTTTAGATTTGGATGTTCCCTGTCTCTTGGCAGCAAGCTCAGATTTAACTACTAAATATATACAATGCTCATTTTTTTCTGCACCAAAAACATTCTTATCTAAAGTTATTTTCTTAGATGTTTTTTTTCCTTTAATATTATAAATATCCAATTTCATAAGTACTTTATATCGCGATAGAAACTAAATTATTATTAGCNCCTGGTACCGCCCCTTTTATAAATAGTAAATTGTTTTCAACGTCAATTTTTAAAATTTCTAAATTTTTGCAAGTTACTGTGTAGCCACCATAACGTCCTGGCATTTTTTTACCTTTCCATATTCTAGATGGATCTGCACCAGCACCTACGGAACCTGGCTTTCTCATNACACTGTTTTTACCATGCGATGCTCTTCCTCCAGCAAAACCATGCCTTTTCATAACACCCGCAAAACCTTTACCTTTAGATGTGCCTGTAACGTTAACATACTCACCTACAGAAAAAACTTTAACATCAATTTTTTCGCCTAATGCAAAAACAGAATCTTCATTAATTCTAAATTCTTTAACATGCTTTAATGGTTCACATTTATTTTTTTCAAAATGATTTTTCTTAGGCTTNTTAGCTTTTCTATCCATTTTAAAACCAATTTGAACAGAATTATACCCATCTGAAATGTGGNTTTTAATTTGAGAAACAAAGCATGGACCGGCCTCAATTACAGTTGCAGGATGAGCCATACCAGAATCAGTAAACACATTAGTCATTCCAATTTTAGTNCCAAGTAAAAATTTAGCGTAAGGGTTAATTTTATCTTCTGAATTATCTTTTTCATCAGACTTAATATCTTCTNCTGGACTTTCAGNTTTCTCTGAAGTATTCGCCTCATTTGCAGACACNTCATCTGCTGGATTGACNNCTTCTTGAGATGAACTTTCTTTAGAAACTACATCCTCTACCTTAGATTCATCTAAATCTTTAGTTATATCTTTTTTATCTTCATTCATAATTATGTTTTAATTTCTATGTCTACACCAGCAGGTAAATCCAATTTCATTAATGAATCAACCGTTTTTGATGAGGTGTTTAGTAAATCAATAATTCTTAAGTGTACCTTTATTTGGAATTGTTCACGNGATTTTTTATTTACNTGAACAGATCTATTTACTGTGTAAACAGACTTTTTGGTAGGCAAAGGTATTGGCCCCATTACTAACGCNCCAGTATTTTTAGCAGTCTGTACAATTTTTTCTGAAGACTTGTCTAGTAAAACGTGGTCGTAAGCTTTTAATCTTATTCTAATTTTATTCATTTTAATTTTATCCTACCGGTTTTCCTGAGTATTTTTCTAAAACTTCTTGAGATATTGATTTTGGTGCTTTTTGATACTTTGAAAATTGTAAAGTAAANACNGCTCTACCTTGTGTCATTGANCGTAAATCAGTTGCATATCCAAACATTCCAGATAATGGAACCTCAGATTTGATAATTTGAGAATTATTTTTTCTGTCCATACCTAAAATACTGCCTCTTCTAGATGTTATATCACCAGATACTGAACCAAAAAATTCTTCGGGTACGACCACCTCTAAATCCATAAGTGGCTCTAATAAAACTGGTTTAGCTTTTTTTGCTGCTTGCCTAAAAGACATAGAACCTGCAATTTTAAAGGCCATNTCATTTGAATCAACATCATGAGTNGAACCATCAATCAACTTAACTTTTAAATCTTCNAGTGGGTATCCAGCTAAAACACCTGTTTTCATNGCTTCTTCAATACCTGAGCTNACTGAATTAATNTAAATNTTAGGAATTTTTCCTCCCTTAATTAAATCTTCAAATTCATATCCAGCCCCTGCTTCGTTAGGTNCAATCTCAATAACNACATGAGCATATTGCCCTCTACCACCTGATTGTTTAACAAATTTAGTCTCATGTTCAACTACTTCTGTAATTGACTCTTTATATGCAACTTGAGGCGCNCCAACATGGACATTTACTTTAAATTCTCTTTTTAGCCTATCACAAATAATATCTAAGTGNAATTCACCCATNCCAGATATAATCGTTTGACCTGAATCTTCATCNCTCTTAACATTGAANGTAGGGTCTTCTTCTGCTAATTTACTAAGCGCAACAGTAAGNTTTTCTTGNTCTTCCTTAGAAGAAGGTTCAACAGCAACAGAAATAACTGGATCAGGAAATTCCATNGANTCTAAAATAATTTGCTCTTTNAGATCGCACAATGTATGNCCTGTTTTGGTATCCTTTAAGCCTACCATACCAGCAATTTCACCTGCTTCAACAGTTTTACGCTCTTCTGTNTTACGAGAATGCATCAACATCAATCTACCAACACGNTCTTTTTTGCCTGANGTTGGATTGTAAATAAAATCTCCTGTCGAAACAGAGCCTGAGTATACTCTAAAAAATGTTAATCTCCCTACAAATGGATCTGTCATAATTTTAAAAGCTAAGGCTGAAAATGGAGCGCTNTTATTAGGGATTCTCTCTAATTCTTTTTCACTATCATCAACATCAAAACCTTTAATTGCACCAANATCTAATGGAGATGGAAGAAAATCAATAATATAATCAAGTAAGCTCTGAACACCTTTGTTCTTAAATGCTGAACCACATAGCATTGGAACAATATCACCAGTAATACAAGATTTTCTTATTGCAGATTTCAACTCATCTATAGCAATTTCTTCACCTTCTAAATATTTTTCCATTAAAGCTTCATCATTTGANGCAACTTCTTCTAGTAAATGACCTCTCCACTCTTCAACTTTATCTTTCATATTGTCAGGAATGTCAGTTATTTCGAAATTTGANCCATCATCTTCTGCATAATTNATTGCTTTCATTTCAATTAAATCTACAACACCAGTAAATGTTTGACCATCACCGATNGGNATATTTAATGGAACTGGGTTTGCACCAAAACGTTCTTTCATCATATCAAGAACATTATAAAAATCTGCACCNGTTCTATCCATTTTGTTAACAAAACCGATTCTTGGTACATTATATCTATCTGCTTGGTTCCATACAGTTTCTGATTGTGGCTCAACGCCTCCTACAGCACAAAAACATGCAACAGCTCCATCAAGNACNCTTAAAGACCTTTCTACTTCCATTGTAAAATCTACGTGTCCAGGTGTATCAATTATATTAATTCTGTGGTCATTCCAAAANCAAGTAGTAGCTGCAGAAGTAATTGTAATNCCTCTTTCTTTTTCTTGNTCCATCCAATCCATTGTTGCAGCNCCATCATGAACCTCACCTAACTTATGAAGTCTGCCAGTGTAATATAAAATTCTTTCTGTAGTAGTGGTCTTACCNGCNTCAATATGAGCCATAATCCCAATGTTTCTTACATCTTTTAATGATACTTTTTTCTGTTCCATAATTCCAATTACCCGAAATGTGCAAAAGCTTTATTAGCTTCAGCCATTTTATGTGTATCTTCTTTCTTTTTAATTGAAGAACCCTCNTTGTTTGAAGCAGCTATAAACTCTGATGCTAATCTATCTGCCATAGTCTGACCTTTTCTTGTCTTAGAATATTGTATTATCCAGCGCATAGCTAAAGCCATTCTCCTATTCTTAGAAACTTCAACAGGTACTTGGTAAGTGGCACCACCAATTCTTTTAGATTTAACTTCTAAAACAGGNGATACATTTTCAAGCGCTTTTTTAAAAATAGACAGNCCATCNTCTGATTTTATTTTATTTTCAANAATTTTTAAACTACCNTAGAAAATCTTTTCAGAAATACTTTTTTTACCAGAAACCATTAAATTATTCACAAATTTAGTTACAATTAAATCATTAAAAACTGGGTCTGGTAAAATCTCTCTTCTTTCGGGTCTTCTTCTTCTCATTCCATTATTCCTTAGGCTTCTTAGTTCCGTATCTAGATCTACTNGTTCTTCTACCTTCAACACCNGCAGGATCTAGAACTCCTCTTACAATATGATATCTTACACCAGGCAAATCNTTAACTCTTCCACCTTCAAGNAAAACAATTGAATGNTCTTGAATATTATGGCCTTCACCAGGTATATACGCAGTCACCTCATAACCATTAGANAATTTAACTCTAGCAACTTTTCTTAAAGCTGAGTTAGGTTTTTTAGGTGTAGTAGTATAAACACGCGTNCATACTCCCCGTCTTTGTGGACACTCCATCAAAGCAGGAACCTTGTTTTTCTTAACTAAATTTTTTCTACCTTTTCGTACCAGTTGGTTTATCGTCGGCATATCGTCTCCTGTATAGCCCCGTAAAATACTACGTTTTTATTTATATACAAAATAAAAAAAACTTTTTTTTGTTTTGCTGTTTTTTTGTTTATTAAAATTAATGNATCTTTAAAAAATTATCCTAGATTTTCTANCTCTTCACTTGCAGCTTTGGATTCTTCCTCTGCTTTAATTTTAGCTTCTAATTCTTCTTTTTCTATTTCAGTAGGATTAGATACTAAAAGATTTCTTGCATGTTTGGCGCCAGTACCAGCAGGAATTAACCTACCTATGATAACATTTTCTTTTAGACCTTTTAAATGGTCTGTTTTACATTCTATAGCCGCGTCAGTCAGTACTCTAGTTGTCTCCTGAAAAGAAGCTGCAGAAATAAAACTTTCTGTNTTTAGTGAAGCCCTTGTAATTCCAAGAAGTAGAGGCTTAAAAGTTGCTGGCGTTGCTTTAGTCGTCTTAATTGGATTCTTACCAGCCTCTTTTAACTCTTTATTAGTTTCAAGAATGTTNTTCTTTTGAACNACATCATTTTCTTCATATTCAGAATCACCTGGATCTTTGACCACTAATTTACTTAATAGTGANATATTTTCTTCTCTTAAGCTAAATTTATTAACCCTGTCTCCAGATAAGAATTGAGAATCTCCAGAATCTTCAATNACTACTTTATGCATCATTTGTCTTACAATAACTTCAATATGTTTATCATTAATTGACACTTGCTGAAGTCTATAAACTTCTTGTATTGATTCTACTAGATATTCTTGTGCTTTGTAAGAACCTCTTATTTTTAAAATATCTTGTGGCGAAACTGAACCCTCACATAGTCTATCACCAGCAAATACTCTATCTTTTTCCATAACTAAGACGTGCTTACCATATGGTATCTTATAAACTTTCTCTTGAGATTTACCCATTACATGTATTTCTTTAACACCTCTTTTTGTTTTACCATATTTGATTGTGCCATCTACTTCTGATATAACAGCAGGATTTGATGGGTTTCTTGCTTCAAAAAGTTCAGCAATTCTTGGAAGACCACCTGTAATATCTCTGGTTTTACCTGCATCTTTTGGTATTTTAACTAAAATTTGNCCTGCTTTTACTTTAGAACCTTCTTTTACAATGACGGTAGCTTTTATTGGAAGAATACTTGTAACCACTTCTATTTCACTACCTTTTTTTGTTTGAATTTCAAGGTGGGGGCTTAAATTTCTATTTTTTGATTCGGTAATTAAAACCATTTTTTTACCACCCTCAACGGCTTCTTCAACAAAAGTCTCACCCTTAATCATATCTTTAAATATAACATTTCCATCACTTCTGGCTAAAATTACATCTGTATATGGGTCCCATTCAAATAATACATCACCTTTTGAAATCTTCTCACCATCTTTAACAAATATTTTTGCTCCGTATGGGATCGACCAACCTGTGATATGAATACCATTAGAATCTATCAATTCTATTTTACCATTTCTTGATACAGCAACATGATCTGTTTTCTTTTTACCCTTAACTTTTAACAATTCTAACTTCTTATTAAATCTTATAGTACCATCTTTTTTAGCTTCCATATGAGATGATTCAACAATTCTTGAGGCAGTACCACCAATGTGAAAAGTTCTCAGTGTTAACTGTGTTCCAGGCTCACCAATAGATTGAGCTGCCATAATACCAACAGCATCTCCAAGTTTACCTAAAGTTGTCGTAGCTAAATTAATACCATAACATTTAATACATATACCAGTTATAGATTCACAAGTTAAAACAGAACGTACCTTAACTTGCTGTATACTACTTGCACAGATATCTTCAGCCATTTGGGTTGTAATGATTTCATTTGCTTTTACATAAGTGTCACCTGTAATTGGATCAACAACATCGTCACAAACAAATCTACCAACTATTCTATCATATAGTGGTTCAATAATTTTTTCACCTTCTTTAATGTCTTTCATAACAACACCTTGTATTGTACCGCAGTCCATTTCAGATATTGTTACATCTTGAGCTACATCTACTAATCTTCTTGTAAGATAGCCAGCATCAGCTGTTTTTAACGCAGTATCTGCCAAGCCTTTTCTTGCTCCGTGTGTTGAAATAAAATATTCAAAAGCGCCTAGACCCTCTTTAAAATTTGATTTAATTGGATTTTCAATAATTTCACCAGCTGAACCTACAAGACTTTTCTTAGGCTTAGCCATCAAACCCCTCATGCCTGCTAATTGCTTAATTTGGTCCTTACTTCCTCTAGCACCTGAATCTGCCATCATATATAATGAATTGAATCCTTGATTATCTGACTCTAGCTCAGTGAACATTTCTTTTGCAACTTCATTAGTAGCATGAGTCCAAACATCAATTACTTTATTATACCTTTCGCCCTCAGTCAATATTTGTTTATCAAATTTTGATTTAATATCTAAAATTTCTTTTTCAGCTCTATTTATAATATTATCTTTTTCTTGAGGTATATGTATATCACTAATTGCAATTGATAACCCAGATTCAAAAGCACTATTGAATCCCAGTTCTTTTAATCTATCTAAAAACTTAACAGTTTCGTGGTTACCTTTTGAAGAATAGCATTTGGTTACAATTTTTACTAATTCTTTTTTGCCAACCGTTATATTGTAATACTCCATACCTTCTGGCAAAATAGAATTAAATATTATTCTACCTAAACTTGTATCTTTAATAATCTTACCATTAAATCTAAATGAAACTTTCGCATGAAGAGATATCTCTTTATTTTCTTTTGCCAATATAGCCTCTGAATACGAGCCAATTAAAGAATTTTCTCCCAACTCACCACTACGAGGTCTTGTTAAATAATAACAACCTAAAATCATATCTTGAGAAGGTATAGCAATCGGATGTCCTGTTGCTGGATGTAAAATATTATGACTAGATAACATTAATAACCATGCCTCCATTTTAGCTTCTTCTGATAACGGAACATGAACAGCCATTTGATCACCATCAAAGTCTGCATTAAATGCAGCACATACTAAGGGGTGTAATCTAATTGCTCTTCCGTCAATTAACACTGGTTGAAATGCCTGGATTCCTAACCTGTGTAAAGTCGGAGCTCTGTTTAATAAAACAGGATTATTTGATACGGTATATTCTAAAACAGAATAAATTTGACTTTCTTTTTTTTCAACCATTAATTTGGCACTTCTGGGTGTTCTAGTATAACCTCTCGAAATTAACTCTTTTATAATATGTGGCTTGAATAATTCAATAGCCATATCTTTTGGTATACCACATTCGTGAAGCTTAAGCTCAGGACCCACAACAATAACTGAACGACCAGAATAGTCTACCCTTTTACCTAATAAATTTTGTCTAAACCTACCCGACTTTCCTTTTAGAGAGTCACTTAATGATTTAAGAGGACGTCTAGTTCCACTTCTAACAGCAGATTGCAATCTACTATTATCTATTAAAGAATCAACAGATTCTTGTAACATTCTTTTTTCGTTTCTTAAGATTACATCAGGAGCTTTAATTTCCATTAATTGCTTTAATCTATTATTTCTAATAATAATTCTTCTATATAAATCATTTAAATCTGANGCCGCAAATCTACCTCCATCTAANGGTACTAANGGCCTCAANTCTGGNGGNATTACAGGAAGAACACTCATAACCATCCACTCAGGNTGGTTAACAATTNTTTTAGTTAATGTATTATCGAATTTCTTAAAAATTCTCAATCTTTTTAAGGCTTCTTCCTTTTTTTGCATAGAATATTTACCATTTGCAATTTCTGANAGTTTGNCCATCTCTTTTTTNATATCAAGCCTTCTTAANAGATCTCTTACAGCTTCACCACCCATTTTAGCTTCAAAATATTCNTCATTATCAATCTGATCATCAGTAATGNTTTCAGAGTCTATACCAAACTGCTCATCTAAATCTAGAAATTCATCTTCATCAANCAAATCACCATAATTCTTNCCTGAATCACCTGGGTTAGTTACCGCAAACTGCTCATAGTATACTAATTTTTCAAGCTGTTTAGTAGTATAGCCTAACAAATAACTGATTTTACTTGGGATAGACCTAAAAAACCATATATGNATAACTGGAACAGCNAAGGTTATNTGACCCATCCTTTTTCTTCTTACGGATTTAGTTGTTACTTCTACGCCACACCGATCACAAACTATACCTCTATATCTAATCCCTTTATATTTACCGCAATTGCATTCCCANTTTTTTATTGGGCCAAATATTTTTTCGCAAAATAAACCATCTTTTTCAGGCTTGTAAGATCTGTAATTAATTGTTTCTGGTTTTAAAACTTCACCAAAAGATCTTTCTAATATTTTTTCAGGAGATAACAAACCTAACGTAATACTATTAAAAGAATCNGATTTTACACTTCTTACTGATTGATTATTTTTATTCATCATTATGTGATTATCCTTTTTTAAAAAATTAATCTACTACTACGTTAAGCCCAAGACCTTCTANCTCTTTAACTAANACATTAAATGATTCAGGTACATTTGCTGAAGGAGCATTCTCTCCCTTGACAATTGCATTATACAACTTAGTTCTACCTTCTATATCATCCGATTTAGTTGTTAAAATTTCTTGTAAAGTATGCGCTGCGCCATAAGCCTCTAATGCCCAGACTTCCATTTCTCCAAAACGCTGACCACCCGATTGTGCTTTACCACCCAAAGGCTGCTGTGTAATTAATGAGTATGGACCAGTTGAACGTGCATGCATCTTATCTGCAATTAAATGAGATAATTTCATAAAATAAATTGTNCCTACAGTTACAGGNAACTTAATTTTTTCTCCNGTTCTNCCATCCCANAAATTCATTTTACCAGACTCTGGAAGTCCAGCTTCTTTTAATTCACCTAAAACATTTTCTACTTTTGCTCCNTCAAATACNGGTGTATAATAGCGTTTTCCAAGCTTATCNCCAGCCCAACCTAACATTGTTTCATAAAGTTGNCCAAGNTTCATTCTTGATGGAACACCTAATGGATTTANNACTANATCAACAGGTTTNCCATCTTCNCCATAAGGCATATCTTCTTCNGGAACAACTAANGCAACTATACCTTTATTACCNTGNCTTCCAGCCATTTTATCACCAATAGACACTTTTCTTTTGTCAGCAATATATACTTTAGCTAACTTCATAACTCCTTGCTGTAACTCATCTCCTGTTCTTAAGATAAATACATTTTTTTCAAGCCCTTCTTCAAGCTGTTTAAGGTTTCTTTTGTAGTTTTTCCATATAGTTAAAATTTTATTCCAAACTGAAAAGTCTTCAACCCATGGAGATTTAAGTGAAACCGAATCAAACTCTAAAGATTTTAACCTATTCTTTGTTAATAATGTTTTAGCCTTCACAACTGTTTTATCTGTTGCAATATCACGCATACCACCACATGTTTGATCCATTAGTTGCTGTAAAAGTAGATTATTTCTTTTTTCTATTAATTCTAATCTTTTTTGTCTAGCTTCTTTTTGAATTTTTCTAATTTCTTGCTTTTCTTCTGCAAGCATAGCTCTATTTTTTCTCTCAAAAAGTTGTGTTTCAATTACTATACCGTTTACACCTGAAGTACATCTTTTCGAAGCATCTTTTACATTTCCAGCCTTTTCTCCAAAAATTGCTTTTAATAATTTTTCTTCAGGAGTCGGATCAGTTTCTCCTTTTGGAGTAACTTTACCAACAAGAATATCACCAGAGTCTACCTCAGCACCAACACGAACAATACCTTTATCATCTAAGTTTCGAGTGGCCTCTTCACTAACATTAGGTATTTCATTTGTTAATTCTTCTTCACCTCTTTTAGTATCTCTAATTTCAACTTCAAACTCTTTAATATGTATAGATGTAAACATATCATCTTTAACACACTTTTCACTTATAACTATAGCATCCTCAAAATTGTAACCTCTCCATGGCATAAATGCAACCCTTAAATTTCTTCCAAGTGCTAATTCACCATTTTGTGTTGATTGGCCATCCGCTAAAACATCGCCCTTTTTAATAGATTGACCAACTTTAACTCTAGGTTTTTGATTGATACATGTGTTCTGGTTAGATCTTAAGAACTTTCTTAAATAAAAAGTTTGCTCTTCTTCTCTTTTAACCAAATCTAACTCAGGGTTCATTTCTTTAACTTTAATCTTAATTTTTTCTGCATCAACATAAGTTATTTTACCAGTTACAGGAGAAATAAGACACGCCCTTGAATCTTTAGCAACAACAGATTCCATACCTGTTCCAACTATTGGCGCTTGTGGACTCATAAGGGGTACTGACTGCCTCATCATATTTGAACCCATTAAAGCTCTGTTTGCNTCATCATTTTCTAAAAATGGAATTAAAGCTGCAGAGACACTAACTAATTGCCTAGGCGACACATCAACATAATCAACTTTACTAGATTGAATTGTTGGAAAATTGTCACCATTTCTAGCACGAATTCTTTTATCAGCAAACTTATTATTTTTTATTTTTTCAGTAGCCTGAACAATGTGCGCCCTATCTTCTTCATCNGGAGATAAAAACTTTACTTCTTCACTAATTNTATTATTTTCATCAACAACTCTATATGGAGACTCTATAAAACCTAAATTATTAACAACAGCATGTGTTGATAATGAATTGATAAGACCAATATTTGGACCTTCAGGCGTTTCTATAGGGCATAATCTTCCGTAGTGAGTATAATGCACATCCCTAACCTCAAACCCAGCCCTTTCCCTTGACAATCCTCCAGGCCCTAATGAAGATATTCTTCTTTTATGGGTAATTTCGGCTAAAGGGTTTGTTTGGTCCATAAACTGTGATAATTGACTTGTACCAAAAAATGTATTTAAAACTGTAGAAATTACTCTAGAATTTATCAAATCTTGAGGAGTTATACTTTCCGCTTCTCTTTGATTCATTCTTTCATTAATTGTTCTTTGCATTCTACTCAATGCAATATTGAATTGGTTCTGAAGCTGCTCACCAACAGTTCTTACCCTTCTATTACCTAAGTGATCAATATCATCAGGACCTCTTTCACCATTCCTCATGGATATTAAATATTTAAATACATTTATAAAATCATCTTTAGTTAAAACTGGTTCTGTAATAGGTACATCTAAATCAAACTTTTTATTTATTCTATACCTACCAACAGCACCTAAATCATATTTCTTCGTTGAAAAAAATAATTTTTCAATAAATTTTTGTGCTACATCAACATTAGGCGCTTGACCTGTCCTTAAATGTGTGTATAGTAATTTCACTGCCTCTTCATGATTGGAAGTAGGGTCTTTTGCTATAGTATTTCTTAACATCTCAACATAAAGATTGTCATTATTTTTGTTTTTAACACTATCATCAAGAAGTATAATACTTTTCATTTTACTTGATTTTAATAACTTTAATTCCTTTTCATCAATTTCCGTGTCTGATTCGATAAGAATTTCACCTGTAGATTCATCAATAATATCAGATAAAGTATTTTTTCCAATTATTTTTGAATTAATTTTAAAAGTGTCAGTTAATCCAAATGCAGAAAAAATATCTTCGTTTGTAGAATATCCAATTGCCCTTAACAGTAAAGTTGCTGGAAATTTTCTTCTTCTATCTATGATTGCATATATACAATCATAAATATCACTAGTAAAATCTACCCACGAACCTCTGAAAGGTATTATTCTGGCTTGATATATTTTAGTGCCATTTGGGTGTAAATTTTGATCAAAAAATACACCTGGTGACCTTTGTAGTTGACTAACAATAACTCTTTCAGCACCATTTATTATAAAAGTACCACTTTTAGTCATATAAGGAATATTTCCAAAGAATACATCTTGTTCTATGCTTTGAATATATTTAGATCTATCATTCTCATCTGTAATATGTAATACAAACTTTACCTTAAGGGGAACAGAATATGAAATCCTTCTTTCTAACACTTCTTTAACACTATATCTTGGAATTCCTAAATAATAATATTTGTATTCTAAAACATAATTTTTATGATTATCCTCAATTGGAAAAATATTTTGGAATACTGCTTCTAATCCTATGTTTTCTCTTTTTTCAGGTAATATTTCTTCCTGAAGAAAATCTTCCATTGAATCTACCTGAATAGCTAATAAATCAGGTATAGGTACAATTTCCTCTAATTTAGAAAAATTGAATACATCTTTAGACGATAAAGAATTACTTGCCAAAACAAGCCCTCCTATTTAAATGTTAAAAAAATATGTAGTCTAAACTATAATATTTAGTACTACTTTAAAGTTACAGTCGCACCAGCTTCTTCAAGCTGTTTTTTGATTTCTTCTGCTTCTGCTTTAGGAGCTGCTTCCTTAATTTTTGAAGGAGCACCATCAACTAGTTCTTTGGCTTCTTTTAAACCAAGCCCTGTAGCTGTCCTAACAACTTTTATAACATTTATTTTTTTATCACCTACGCTTGTTAACTCTACATCAAAGTCATCTTTTGCTTCAGCTGCCGCTTCACCTTCACCACCAGCTGCCGGAGCAGCCATTGCTACTGGTGCTGCTGCTGAAACACCAAATTTATCTTCAATGTCTTTAATTAATTCAGAAACTTCAACCATATTTGCAGCTTCTAAATATTCAAGTACATCTTCTCTTGTTGCTTTTGCCATTATTATATTCCCCTATTATTAACTTTTTTTATCTTTTAAACTATTTAATACCCCTACAAACGTACCTAACGCTCCATTAAGAGTAGAAACTAATTTTGTCATAGGTTGATTTAACATCATACCCATTTTTGCTAATGATTCTTCTTTTGTTGGAAGATTTGCAAATTCTTTATATTTATCAGAAGAATAAAGTTCACCTTCAAACATGAGGCCTAATACCTCAAGAAGCTCTTCATTTTCTTTTTTAAATTCTTTAATTACCTTAGCAGGTGCTGTAGGGTCTTCAGAATAAGCTATTCCAATCTGACCTGTTAATAGATCATCAAAAATACCTTCATAACCAGCATCCTTAGCAGCTAATTTAGTTAAAGTGTTCTTAGTAACAGTAAAATCAACATTACTTTCTCTAAACGATTTTCTGAGTTCTGTTATCTTGTGAACATTAATACCACTATACCGCGTAAAATAAACCCCATTAGAGCTTTTAAATTTTTCAGCTGTATCTTTTACTACATTAATTTTTTGTTCATTCGGCATAATAAATTCTCTCTTGCTAATTTATAAATATATTTTTGTCTAATTTAATACCAGGTCCCATTGTTGATGATAAAGTAATTTTCTTTAGATAAATACCTTTCAAAGAGCTTGGTTTAGCTTTAATAATTGCATTCATTATTGCATTGCAGTTATCTGAAAGTTTAACCTTATCAAAGGAGCTTTTTCCAATAATTGTATGAATAATACCATTTTTATCAACCCTATATTCAATTTTACCTTTTTTTACTTCCGTAACTGCATTTTTAACATTAGGAGTTACAGTGCCAGATTTTGGGTTAGGCATAAGTTTTTTAGGTCCTAAAATCCTACCAAGCTTGCCTACCTCTGCCATCATATCAGGAGTGGAAATAATAATATCTATATCTGTCCATCCACCTTTAATTTTATCTAAATATTCTTTNTCGCCCGCATAATCAGCTCCGGCAGCCAAAGCTTCGTCAGCCTTATCGCCCTTTGCAATAACTAATACCTTAACATTTTTACCAGTTCCATGAGGNAATGAAACCGTACCTCTTATAACTTGATCTGCATGTCTAGGGTCAACACCTAAATTTATAGATAAATCAATAGTTTGNTCAAACTTAACTTTTGTTGAGGATTCNATCAGATCTAATGCATCCTCTAAATTGTAAAGNTTATCAATATCTACTTTACCTGCATTCTCTAAATATCTTTTGCTTCTGCTCATATCTTAATTCTNCCCTTCAACTGTTATGCCCATGCTTCTAGCTGTACCTTTGACCATAGTCATGGCACTTTCTATACTGGCTGCATTTAAATCCGGCATTTTAATTTCTGCAATTTCCTTAACTTGATTTTTAGTAAGTTTNCCAACTTTTTCTTTATGNGGCTCTGGNGAACCNTTTTTTAATTTTGTTGCCTCTAATATTAAAAATGATGTAGGAGGTGTTTTTGTGATAAAAGTGAATGATCTATCTGCAAAAACTGTAATTTCTACAGGGATTAATTTGCCAGACATTTCTTGTGTCTTTGCATTAAAAGCTTTGCAAAATTCCATAATATTAACACCATGCTGACCAAGAGCAGGTCCTACAGGTGGAGATGGNTTAGCTTGACCAGCCTGTATTTGTAACTTTATATTTCCAACAACTTTTTTTGACATTTTNTATACCTTATTTCTGTGATTCTATTTGAAAACAATCAAGCTCTACTGAGGTTGGTCTTCCAAAAATTGAAACAACAACTTTGACTTTTTGCTTTTCATCATTTACTTCTTCAACACTACCTGTAAAATCAATAAAAGGTCCTGATATTACTTTTACATTATCACCAACCNTGTAAGAAGTTGTAATTAGTTCTCTACCTTCTTTATCAGCAACCTCACCAAAAATTCTCTTAATTTCTTTATCTTTAAGAGGGACTGGNTTAGAGTTTTTTGGNCCAACAAAGCTCAATACNCCGGGAGTATTTTCAACTACGTATTTAGANTGATTATTCAATTCCATATTTATCAGTATATAACCAGGGAAAAACATTTTTTCTTTAACTCTTTTTTTATTATTTCTTACCTCAATAACCTTTTCGTAAGGTAAAAATACTTCTTCGATATCCTGATCTACAGCAGCCTCTTCAGCTTCACGTAAAATATTTTCTTTAGTAGCTTGCTCTTTACCTGAAATTACTCTTAACGAATACCAAGACATAATCAATTAATCCTTACTATTTAATTATAAATGAAGCCAGTTACTGGCCCCAATAAAGTATCATCTAAAAACCATAAAAAGATTCCAAGAATAATTGCAAAAACAAAAACTATTACAGTTGACCCTATAAGCTCTTGCTTACTAGACCAAGATACTTTTTTCATTTCTAGCTTTACGCTCGAAAAATAACTAAAAAATTTTCCCATAATACATAAACCTTATTAATAANCAAAGCAGGAGTGGAAGGACTCGAACCCTCAACTTTCGGCTTTGGAGGCCGACGCTCTACCAATTGAACTACACTCCTATTAAAAAAACTACTTAGTTTCTTTAAAAATTACATGTTTTTTAGCAACAGGATCATACTTTTTGTACTCTAACTTCTCTGGATGNATTCTCTTATTTTTAGTAACAGTATACCTATAACCAGTACCAGCAGTACTTTCTAATTGCACAATATCTCTTTTGCTATTGCCAGCCATATTACTCTATAATCTCTGTTACAACACCAGCACCAACCGTATGACCACCTTCTCTTATAGCAAATCTTAACTCTTTATCCATAGCGATAGGAGTTATTAATTCAATATCAAGAGTAACGTTATCACCTGGCATTACCATTTCAGTGCCTTCAGGAAGAATAATATTACCAGTCACATCTGTAGTTCTAAAATAAAATTGCGGTCTATAACCTTTAAAGAATGGNGTGTGACGACCACCTTCTTCTTTTTTCAGAACATAAATTTCAGCTTTGAATTTTTTATGAGGAGTAATTGAACCNGGNTTAGCTAANACCATACCTCTTTTAATTTGCTCTTTTTCGATTCCTCTTAAAAGTAAACCAGCATTATCTCCAGCTTCACCTTGATCTAAAAGCTTTCTAAACATTTCAACACCAGTACAAACTGATTTCATGTCAGAACCCATACCTACAATTTCCATCTCTTCATTAACTTTGATNACTCCAGCTTCAATTCTACCAGTAGCTACAGTACCTCTACCAGTAATACTAAATACATCTTCAACTGGCATNAAAAATGGTTTNTCAACAGCTCTNTTAGGCTCAGGAATAAATGAATCAACCGCATCCATTAACTCTTNAACTTTNCTTTGAGCGTCAGCATCACCTTCTAATGCTTTTAANCCAGAACCTTGAATGATAGGTGTATCATCNCCTGGGAAACCATANTCAGATAAAAGTTCTCTTAATTCCATTTCAACTAANTCCAATAANTCAGNATCATCAACTTGATCACANTTATTCATAAATACAACTATAGAAGGTACATTTACTTGTTTCGCAAGCAGTAAATGCTCTCTAGTTTGTTGCATAGGACCATCAGTAGCCGCAACTACAAGAATAGCACCATCCATTTGAGCCGCACCAGTTATCATATTCTTAATGTAATCTGCGTGACCTGGACAGTCAACGTGCGCATAATGTCTCTTTTCAGTCTCATATTCGATATGAGATGTATTAATTGTAATACCTCTCTCTTTTTCTTCTGGAGCATTATCAATTTGATCAAATTCCATCTGGTCCGCAAGACCTGCAGTAGCAAGTGTTTTTGAAATTGCAGCTGTTAATGTAGTCTTTCCATGATCTACGTGACCAATTGTACCAACATTAACATGAGGTTTCGTTCTTTCAAATTTTTCTTTAGCCATGATATTCTATTTCCTATCTTTTTTTTAGTTTACAATTTTTTTATTTCAAATTACTTTTAAATATTAATAATCTTTTTAATACGTCTATAGAGCCTACAATCAGATTTGAACTGATGACCCCTTCCTTACCATGGAAGTGCTCTACCACTGAGCTATGCAGGCTTAGTGTAGAGCGGGAGACGAGACTCGAACCCGCGACCCTCAGCTTGGAAGGCTGATGCTCTACCAACTGAGCTACTCCCGCTTCAATGTGGGCCGGGAAGGATTTGAACCTCCGTAGACTTACGTCGTCAGATTTACAGTCTGATGCCTTTAACCACTCGGCCACCGACCCAACAAAAACAGAGCCATTGGAGGGATTCGAACCCCCGACCCGCTGATTACAAATCAGCTGCTCTGGCCAACTGAGCTACAATGGCTTCATTTAATATATAAAAAAGCACTGCTAACTATAGCCTCGCAATTTAAAATTATTTTTAATAATAAAAAACAATTTTTTTAAATTTAATTTAATTATGATAACTCTATAATTTTTACGACGAGATCTCTGTATGATAATCCTATTTTAAATGCTGACTTTGGCAAAAGACTAGTGCTAGTCAAGCCCGGCAAAGTGTTAATTTCTAAAAAATAGTGTTTATCACCAGCAACTAAAAAATCTATTCTAGCATAATGCCTGCAATTTATATTTTGATATATAGTTAATGCATCATTTGCTAATTTTCGTGATAAAGAATCTTTAATCTTGGCAGGTATTTGATAATTACTTCCATCTGATTTATACTTTGATTCATAATCATATAAAAAACCTTTCGGGAATATCTCAATTATTGGTAATACTTGTCCATCTAAAATTGGAACTGATATTTCTCTTGCCTTAACATATTCTTCTACCATTTGAACACTTGTATCTTTTAATGATTTTTTGATGTTGATTTTAAAATCATTTATATCTTTACAAAAGTATAGACCAATTGTTGAGCCTCCATCATTTGGCTTTATTATTAATGGAAACTTTAATCTAATTTTATCAATTTCTGATGAATTATTTATGATTGTCCAATTTAAAACGGGAATTTTATGAGCCTTAGCAATTAACTTTGTTTTATTTTTATCCATTGCTGTTTGTGATGCAACACTTCCTGATCCAGTGTATTTAATATTATGTTTATCTAAATATTTTTGTAATCTACCATCCTCACCAAACCCACCATGAAGTGCAATAAATACTATGTCTACATCTAAAAGCTTATTGTGCAGTGATAAGTAATCACTTTCAATATTTATTGCTTCAACTTTATATTCATCTTTTATTGCTTCAACTACAGCTAATCCAGTATAAATAGAAACTTCTTTCTCGCTAGAATCACCTCCAAACAATACTGCAACTTTTTTCATAATTTGTTAACCTTATATTCATGATAAAGAATGCCTAATACTATTATAAATCCTGAAAAAACTCCCCAAGAACTAAGTATATGATCTGTAAAATAATGATTATAAAAACCAGCAAATACTGGCTCTAAGGTAAATATCATCGCTGTTTGAATAGGTGAAACTATTTTTTGAGCCCAGACCATAATTAAAATTGCAACAAAAGTTGCTAAAACTCCAGTAATCCAAAGTCCTGATATAACGGTATAATTCCAATCTATTCTATAATTTAAATATTGCCATTCGATTATACCCCCAATTACAAAAAATAAAGCAGTAAAACTCATCTGAATAAAGAAAAAATTATAAATATTTTTTATTTTGTTAATTAAATATTTGCCCTGAAAAATTATATGCGCAGCAAAAGATATTGCACAACCAAAAGTCAAAACATCTCCAAATGTAAAATTTTCAACATTTGGATTTAATAAAATTCCTAAGCCAGCTAATACTAATGTAATTGAAAATAATAAATGAACGCTTGGCTTGCCCTGNCCCATAAAAAANATTATTAATGGAACCATTAAAACGCTTGTTCCNGTTATAAATGCAGATTTATTTGGATCACTTTTTAAATAAAATATATTTTCCCATAATCCAAAACTTTGAAAAAAATAACCCATNGATAGCANAATTGCGCATATGATTCCAGCTTTTATATCATNATTTTCAAATTTAATTTTTTTATATTTAAAAAANATTAATAATAAAGTGCATGAAGCTGCAATAAAAAATCTAATTGCAGAAAAAATTGAAGGTGGGATAGACTTTAATGATTCTTCTACTAACTCAAAAGTAATTCCCCATATGAAAGTTGTAAATACAAGNCCTGATATAGCAATTGAATAANTACTCAAGATAATATTTTTTCTAATTCTTGTGTATTATGTAATTCTACAATTATATCACAACCACCTATCAATTCTCCCTTGACGAATAATTGTGGAATTGTAGGCCAATTTGAATGCTCTGATAATTTAATTCTAATATTTGGATCCTCAAGAACATTAACATCTTTAAATTCTACACCATACATTGATAAAACTTTTACCACAGTTGCAGAAAAACCNCACATAGGCATTTCCTTAGTGCCTTTCATAAATAAAATAATATTNTTNTCATTAATATCATTTATAATTTTACCTTTTANCTCTTCAGACATTTAAATACCTCATTTATTTATTAAATTAACGTATTAAATTAAAACTATTAAATTAAATTACATTATATAATTTTTAAGAAAAATCTTAGGAAATCTATGGAAAAAATGTCACTAACAGAAGAAGAAAGAAAAGAATTAAAGTCAATAAAAAAAGAAACTGAATGGTACAAGGCTTGNGATAAAATAAAAAAAAGAAGAAATGGNCAATACCCAAATTATTTATCNAGACAAGTTCTAGAAATGTATCAAGTTAATTTTCCACCTCAAATAGAAGATTAATAATTTTCTTTCAAAAATTCAANAACCTGATNAAAGTTTTTACATTTTTTATCAGCTTTTAATGTAACNTTGTNTCTTTCTTCATATTTAGTATATGCTAAAAAATACTTTGCAATATTATATTTTTTAATTTCATAATCAGTATATCCATCACCAACTACTATAATATCATTTTTTAAATCTAATGATTTTAAAAGCTTAACTTTGCCTTTGGNTTTAGAAAGGGGGTTATTTAAATCAACTCCAATTAATTTTTCATNTTTATTNAAAATTAAATCATTAGCATAAACTTTCCATTTTAAATCNGTNGTAATATTCATNACAGGNTCAANAATACTTTTAAAACCTCCTGAAACTATATAAATATTTGATATGTGTTTTTTAAAGAAATTTAAATTNGAGAGAAAAGATTTNTCGATTTTTTGAATTACTTCATTTATTAATACATTTATAACACTCTTATTAACGCTCATTAATTTTAAACGTTCTTGTAATGATTTTTCAAAAGAAATTTGACCGTTCATCGCTAAATCTGTATAGTTTGAAATTTTATTTAATATTTTATTTTTATTTTTATTTTTAGACAAAACAACTTCTGCTAAACACTCTAAAGTTTCCAACCCAACAATAGTACTATCAAAATCAATAATAAGAGAGAATTTAGATTTCATTTATTTTTTAAANACTGACCAGAATGTTTTTTCAGTNCCTTGGTATATTTTTTTTAAATTCTCAGTNTGCTTTAAAAAGATTAATATAGAAAANAATGAAATNCACATAACAAGATTAAAATCATATATATTACTATCATACATAAAATGAATCATAATCGGGGAAAAAANTAAAATTAGAATAGTTGCTAGAGCAACATAGTTTGTGGTTATTAATAGAATAGATGCTGCAACTAAAGTATATAAACCAAATAATGGATTTAAACCTAATAACATCCCNAAATAAGAGCTCATACCTTTTCCACCATTAAAACCCATAAAGAATGGATAAATATGNCCTAAAATAGCACCACCACCAGCTAATGANGCAAGAAATATATTATTNGGATATATTGATAATATAAAAACAGTAGGAATATAGGCCTTAAATATATCCACTAAACCTATGAAAATACCGTATTTCCAACCAAACAACATAACACCATTTGATGCTCCTGCATTTTTACTACCTTGACTTTTAACATCTACTTGGAATTTAAATTTTCCAATAAAATAAGAAGTTTGAATACATCCGAAGATATATCCCAAAAAAATTGAGAAAAGTATTTGAAAAATTAAGCTTTGAAATAATAAACTAATTTAAAGTTCCTTTAAATCATTAAGAAGTTTTGTCAACATATCTTTAGCATCTCCAAAAATCATTATAGTATTATCATAACCAAATAATTCATTTTGAATTCCAGCAAATCCAGCGTTCATAGACCTTTTATTAACCATAACAGTTTTAGCTTTATCAACATTTAATATTGGCATTCCATAGATTGGACTGCTCTGATCGGATCTAGCAGCTGGGTTAACTACATCATTAGCTCCCAAAACTAGCGCAACATCACAATCTTCGAACTCAGGATTAATCTCATCTAAATCTTTTAATTGTTCATAAGATATATTTGCTTCAGCAAGTAAAACATTCATGTGGCCAGGCATCCTTCCTGCAACAGGGTGAATAGCATATAAAACATTTTTTCCTTTTCCTTCAAGATATTCAGCAACTTCTCTTACAGCATGCTGAGCTTGAGCTACAGCAAGTCCATAGCCTGGTACAACAATAATTTTTTCCGCAGCATCAAAAATCATTGCAGCTTCTTCAGTAGAATAACTTTTGATATTTAGCTGTTTTCCATCTCCTGAACCATCACCTGAATCATCACCACCGACAGCGCCAAAAATTACATTAGCTAAAGACCTATTCATACCTTTACACATAATTTGAGTTAATATCATTCCAGAAGCACCAACCAAACTACCACAAATAATAAGAGCACTACCAGCTGCTTTAGTTTCATCACCTGATCCATAAAGTACAAACCCAGTCATAGCAGCAGCTATTCCTGAATATGAATTTAAAAGAGAGATTACGACTGGCATATCAGCTCCGCCAATTGGAACAACAAGTAAAATACCCAATAATGCCGATAAAGCAACTATTATATAGAATGAATTAATGCCATATGTTGGAATCATATAAGCAGCTACAATCATTACAACAGCTAGAAAACCATTTAAAATCTGTTGCCCTGGAAAAGTGACAGGCTTTGTAGTTACAAGCCCTTGTAATTTTCCAAAAGCAATAAAACTACCTGTAAATGTTAAAGTTCCTATAACTAAACTTAATACAACTGATACTGTAAAAAACATACCATCTTGGACTCCAAATGATTCCGCAGCGACAAATGCAGACGCTCCGCCTCCAAATCCATTAAATATAGCAACAAGTTGAGGCATCTGAGTCATTTCAACTTTTATAGCAAAAAAAGTGCCTATAATTGTTCCAATAATCATTGCTATACCAATCATTGTGAAATTTAAGGATGAGTTGCCTGACAAAATCTCGGGAATTATGGTAGCTAATATAGCTAAAAGCATTCCAAGTGATGCAATCATATTTCCATTTCTAGCAGTTTTAGGGTGACTTAACATCTTCAAGCCATATATAAAGCATACAGAAGAAATTAAATAAACTATATTTATATAAGATTCCATTTATTTCCTTTTAAACATTTTAAGCATTCTATCAGTAACCAAAAAACCACCCACTACATTAACCATTGCAAAGATAACAGCAATGAAACCAAGCCACATACCAACCTCTGTTCCTTTAGTAGCTATAAGCGCACCAATAATTGCAATACCTGAAATTGCATTTGAACCTGACATAAGCGGTGTATGCAAAGTTGGTGGTACTTTTGTAATTATTTCAAACCCAACAAATACAGCCAATACAAAAATTGTTATTATAGTTATATCCATTAACTGGCTCCTTCGATTGTATTTTTTGTTCTTTCATCAACTATTTGGCCATTATGAGTGAACATAGAACCACTCACAATCTCATCATCCAAATTAAATTTATTTTTATCTTTATCGTAAGCATGTAATATGAAAGCACTCACATTCTTAGCAAATAATTGAGATGAATGAACACTCATTGTGCCTGCTAGGTTAATAGTACCATCAATAATAACTCCATCATGATTAATAATTTTATCAGGGTTAGTTAAGCTACAATTACCACCATTTTCAGCCGCAAGATCCATAATAACAGAACCTGGATTCATAGATTTAACCATTTCATCAGTAATTAATATTGGTGCTGGCCTACCAGGAATTAGCGCTGTAGTAATAACAATATCAGAAATAGCAATTCTTTCATTAAGTAAATCTGCTTGCTTCTTCTTGTAATCATCAGAGGTTTCTTTTGCATAACCACCCTCTCCTACACCATCATCAGAATCTGATTTAACCTCTAAAAATTTAGCCCCTAGACTTTCAACCTGCTCTTTAACCTCAGGCCTCACATCAGAAGCTTCAACTTGAGCCCCTAATCTTTTTGCTGTAGCAATTGCTGATAATCCAGCAACACCTGCACCTAAAACTAAAACTTTTGCTGGTGGAATAGTTCCTGCAGCTGTCATTAATAAAGGCATGTATTTCTCAATATGGCAAGCACCTAAAAGAACCGCTTTATAACCCGCTATATTGGTTTGAGAACTTAAGGCATCCATTTTTTGAGCTAAGGTAGTCCTAGGTATTAAATGCATGGAATAACTTGTTACGTTCTTAGATTGTAAAATTTTAACTTTATCTATTTCTTTCATAGTCTGAAAAAATGAAATATACGATGAATTATCTTTAATCATTTTCAATTCATCAATAGTTGGAGAATTTACTTTTAGAATCATATCTGATCCTGAAAAAACTTCTTTAGCTGAACTAATAATTTCTGCTCCCACATCTTTGTAATCAGAGTCAGAAATTTGTGAAAGAGCTCCAGCATTTTGCTCTACTTTTACTGTAAAGCCAGCCGAAATGTATTGCTTTACAGTCGCCGGTATTGCAGCAACTCTAGTTTCATTTTCTATTATTTCTTTTGGAATGCCTAAAATCATTTTTACTTTCTTAATTAATTTATGTTATTATAAACTGTTACAAAATCACTAATAAATGATTTGTAAATTACACATCTTTAATATTAAATAAATTATATTTTTATGAATAAAATAAAAAAAATTGATTTTGACTTTATAGAATCAAAAACTTCAGACAAGGTTGTAATAGGTTTCCATGGATGGCAAGGAAATAAGGCTAGTTTTAAGCCTTTAGTTAAAAATTCATTATTTGAAAACTACAGCTGGTTTTTAATGCAAGGTCCGTACATAGTTAACAATAATCCTTTGACAAGAACTTGGTCATACGAAATAGAACCTAACAAATGGGCTTATGAAGAACCAAAAAAACTCATCGAAGAATTTTTTAATAACATTGTGTTCAAAAAATTTAAATCCAAAAATGTTTATGTTATAGGCTTTTCACTAGGAGCTCTTGTGTGTTATGAATATATATGTTCTATAAACAAACCTTTAGGTGGAATATTTCCAATAGCTGGATTTATGAGAAGTGATAATGTTAATATAAATAAAAACCAAATCAAAACGCCTATAGTTATAGGACACGGTAAAAGTGATTCTATAGTCCCTATAAAAAGATCAGAAGAGGCTTATCGAAACCTAAGGGAGCAAAATGCAAATGTTGAACTAATTAAATATGAAGCTCAACATAATATACCAATTTCAATGCTAACACAAATCTCACTAAAAATAGAAAATAAAACCTGAATTCTACTTATTTTTAACAAAAATGTTGTAAAATACTATAATATCAGGTAAACTTTAAATAATGATGATGTTGTTTTTATTGGACTTAGATATATTTTGCTTAAAGTAATACATTAAATGGTTGCATATAGAGTTTGAAAATGTTTAATTTTAGGCCGTAAAATAGAAATACTTAAAATAAAGTAAATAACAAAACAAGGAGAAATAAATGAAATTAGTAACTAAAATAGCTGCAATTGCTACATTAGCTTCTTTCATGTTCGCAGGAATGAACATTAACTGGGGTA
>NHBL01000011.1 GCA_002167465.1 bacterium TMED6 | reverse complement strand
GAAGATTCAATTATTATGGCCACTAAAGAAGGAAAATCTATTCGGTTCTTAGAAACACAAGTTAGACCTACAGGAAGAAGAACTAAAGGAGTAAGAGGAATTAGGTTGGGACAAGCTGATGAAGTAATCGGTATGTTAATTGCAAAAAGAGAAGGAACTGTATTGGTTGCTTCTGAAAACGGATATGGAAAACGAACTGAGTTAGATGCATATAGGGTTCAATCTAGGGGCGGAAAGGGTGTTTATACTATGAAAAAAACACATAAGACAGGAAACTTAATAGCCGCCCACGAAACAACAGATGAGGACGATTTAATGATTATCACAACACAGGGCGTTATGATAAGGCAGCCAGTAGAAAATATTAGAACTATTGGAAGAAACACACAGGGCGTAAGGCTACTTAGGTTAGATGATGGGGCAACAATTTCTAGCGTAACCAAAGTAATTAAAGACCAAGAAGAAGATGAAGAAACAGGCTCCGATGTAGACCTATCAAACTCAACAGAAGAGTCATCTGAAAATTAGAGATTGATTTTATGCGCACGCATAATATAAAGAAAGAGGCGCTTTCAGAGGTCGTAAAAGATATTCAAAAATATAGCCCCCACCCCCAAAAAGTAAACATTATTGCGGTAACAAAAAATTTTAATTATAGCTCTATAATGTCTGCACAAGAAAACAATATTCCATGTATTGGGGAAAACAAAGTTCAAGAGTTTTTAACAAAAAAAGAAGAAATGCAAAACAATAAACTTGTTGCAGAAACACACTTTATAGGCCACCTTCAAAGCAATAAAGTGAACAAGGCTGTTGGGCAGTTTAATGTAATACAAACCGTTGATTCATTAAAAATAGCAGAAAAAATAAACAGAAGAGCTGGTCAGCTTGAAATAAAACAACAAATTTATATACAAATAAATGTAGGAGGTGACCCCAATAAACACGGCTTTTTAAAAGAAAACATTTATCAAAACATAGAACAAATTTCTACAAAAAACAATCTAGAGCTTAAGGGTTTAATGACGATACTTCCTTTTGATAAAGACCCTAAAAAAAGTCAAAAATTTTTTAATCAAATGACAAAAATTAAAGAAAAAGTAGAAAAAAATATAAACGACGGGTGCGTTTTCTTATCTATGGGAATGAGTAGAGACTATAAGTATGCACTAAAAGAAGGTTCAACACATTTAAGAATAGGAACAAAGCTATATGGACAAAGATCATAGTATCTATCTGATTAACCAGGACATCAAGAAGAAAATAGTTGACACACCACGTTTAGTATACAATATTAACTTTTCTGATTACAAAAAAGTTGAACACATACTATTAAACCACCAACCGCAAACAATTAAAATATATGATACAACAACAGCCGAGACAAACAGGCCTATTATTCATGTTAATGATCATATAAACAGAATAGGAAATAATCCTTTCATTGGTAAACAGCAAAAGTTTAACATTGATTTTATTAATATAGAAAGTTTATATCTTCAAAACAAAAATGGAGTGGTTACAAACAGCTGTGGAGACAAGACACCTGTTGGAAAGTACCCTTCTACTCATTTGGCGAATATAGCAATTATGTGCCATGTGTTTAAGTATACAGTAAAAGCTTATTTAGTAAAACGATAAAAAAGATGACTAGTTAGTTTTTATGATTAAATTACTTTATGTATAATGTTATATAAAAAGTATCACAGGAAATTAAAATGAGTAGAATTGACACTTTACTAAAATTAAAAAAAGAAAAAAATGCCATAATTTTGGCCCATTATTATCAAGATCCTGACATACAAGACATAGCTGATTATATGGGAGATAGTTTAGCATTAGCACAGTTTGCACAAAAAACGGACGCTGATGTAATATTGTTTTGTGGCGTACACTTTATGAGCGAGACAGCAAAAATATTAAACCCAACAAAAACTGTAATAATTCCTGACCTAGAAGCGGGATGCTCCCTTGCAGACAGTGCGGAAACCAAAGCCTTTTCTGACTGGGTTAAAAAAAATAAAAATGCAACTGTGGTATCTTATATTAATTGTTCTGCTGACGTGAAAGCAATGTCAGATATTATTTGCACATCATCCAATGCAGAAAAAATTATTAATAGCATTCCAAACAATAAGCCCATACTGTTTGCGCCAGATAAACTTTTGGGTTCATATTTAATGAAGAAAACAGGTAGAGATTTAATTTTGTGGGATGGGTATTGTCAAGTTCATGCAATTTTTTCTTTAAAAGATCTAATAAAGTTAAAAGTACGCTATCCAAAAGCAGAAATAATTGCACACCCAGAATGCGAAGAGGAACTATTAGACCACGCAGACTTTATAGGCTCAACAACAGCCTTAATAAAACGTACAGAAATTAGCGAAGCAAAGGACTTTATTGTAGTAACAGAGCCAGGTGTAATACATCAAATGGAAAAGCTAAACCCTCAAAAAAATTATATCCCCCTTGCAAACACAGAAGGATGTGCATGTAATGAGTGTCCATATATGAGACTTAACACAATAGAAAAAATGATACAAGCTTTAGAAACACTTAGCCCTGAGATTATATTAGATGAAACAATTATGAAAAAAGCAACACCCCCATTAATTAAAATGCTAGAGCTTAGCTAATGAAAGAATTATACTATCAGCACACACAATTACAACCTGAATATGTTTCCAAAAAAATAAAAATTTTTTTAAATGAAGACAAAACAGGTCAAGACCTAACCACTCAATATTCTTTATTAGGAAAAAATAAAATTGTTAAAGCAAACATATTGTGTGAAGAATCAATAATCTTTGTCGGAAAAGCCATAATTAGTAATTTATTTAATAATGATAAAGTAACGTTTTTTAAAAAAGAAGGGGCAACCTGTAAAAACGGTGAAATAATTGCAACAATTGAAGCACAGGCAGAGATATTACTTTCAAAAGAAAGGGTATTATTAAATCTCTTGCAGCGCCTATCAGGAATTGCAACATTAACAAACAAGTATATACAAACACTTAATAAAGCCTCAATTAAAATTTTAGATACTAGAAAAACTACTCCAGGTATTAGGTTGTTTGAAAAATATGCCGTTAATATTGGAGGAGGACACAACCATAGATTAGACTTAGAAGACGGAGTAATGTTTAAAGATAATCATTTAATCATTACACGCAACTTGCACGAATCAATTAAACTTTTTAAAGCTGATTATCCAGAAAAAAAAATTCAAATCGAAGTAGATGCACCTAATCAATTGAGAGGTATATTAAAAGATTTAGAAACGCCAATTGATGCTGTGCTTTTGGATAACATGTCATCTGATGAAGTGATAGAGTGTTCAACGATTCTTAGAAATTCTTTAACAAATTGTTTTATAGAAGTTTCTGGCGGCATCACATTAGATAACATATTAAATTATAGAAACTTAGATATTGATGGCATATCCATAGGTGCAATAACTCATCAGGCCGTTTCAAAAAATATAAAGCTTGAGTTTCAATAAATGTTGAATAATCTAAAAACTAACATTCTGGTTGTAGGAAGTGGCCTTTCAGGTGCGGTAGCAGCATTAACGGCAGCTGAAGAAAATAAAAAAGTAATCTTATTAACAAAAAATTCTAATTTATTAAGCGGAAGCACAGCTTGGGCGCAGGGCGGTATTGCGTATACTAACAAAAATGATACACCCGAAAAATTTAAAAATGATATCATGAGGGCTGGCAATAAAAACAATTACAAACCAGCGGTAGAACAACTTGTTAACAAAGGCCCTAAATTAATTGAAGAATTATTAATTAATACTTTTAATGTTCCATTTGAAAGAGATGGTCAAGATAATTTAATTTTTACCTCAGAAGCGGCTCACAGCAATAACCGGATTATATATTGTAAAGATACAACAGGCTACAATATACATAGTGCAGTGATAGCAAAAATAAAAAAAACCCAAAACATTACAGTTCTAACAAATACCACAGCTATAGATCTATTAACATACTCACATCATTCAACAGAGTATAGTGATATATATAAAAATCCAACCTGTTTTGGAATTGTGGCGCTTAANAATAAAACAAAAGAAACTATAAAAATATTTTCTGATCAAACAATATTAGCAACAGGAGGACTAGGCCAGCTATATTCCCATACTACCAACCCCTTGGAATCAAGAGGTGATGGTATTGCAATGGCATGGAGGGCGGGAGCAAGATGTGTAAACCTACATTACATACAATTTCATCCAACCGCATTATTTCATGAATCAGGAAGATTTTTAATTTCCGAAGCTCTAAGAGGGGAGGGAGCAAAACTCACGGATGTTAATGGTAACAATTTTATGGAAGAACTTCATAAAGATTGTGAGTTAGCACCACGAGATATTGTTGCCAGAGGAATACATAAAANATTAATTAATACAAATCATCCATGCGTATATTTAGATATCTCACATAAAAAAGCTGATTGGATTAAAAATAGATTTCCAAGTATTTATAATCATTGTAAAAATTTAGGCATTGATATTACCCAAAAAACCATTCCTGTCGTTCCTGCAGCCCACTATAGTTGTGGAGGAGTTGGGGTTGATTTATCTGGCAAAACATCTTTAGAAAGGTTATATGCTATTGGGGAAGTTTCATGCACAGGTGTACATGGATCTAATAGATTAGCCAGCACCTCCTTATTAGAATGTTTAGTTTGGGGTTATTTGGCTGGAAAAAACGCCTCCTCTCAAAAGTCTGATTATCAAATACCAATTACTAAAGATTGGATACAGGGAACTAAAGAAATAGACCCGGCACTTATCACACAAGATTGGCTAACTATCAAAAATACCATGTGGAATTATGTGGGATTAATTCGAACTCAAGAAAGATTACACAGAGCTCAAGATATTTTAAGAAATTTACAATATGATATAGAAAAATATTATCAACAATACAAATTAACCCCTAGTATTATAGGGCTTAGAAATGGAATACAAACAGCTGTAGCAATTACTAGCGCAGCCTTAGAGGATAGAAACAGCCAGGGCTGTCATTATATAGAATCATAATAAAGGAGATAAGATGCCATCATTTGATATAGTTAGTAAAATCAACATGCAAGAAATGGATAATGCAATTAATATTACAGCAAGAGAAATTACTACTAGATATGATTTAAAAGATCAAGGATGTAATATCAACTTTAATAAAAATGACAAACAAATTATAGCAGAGGCAGCAAATGAAATGGCATTAAAAGCCATGTCAGACATTCTACAAAATCGATCTATTAATCGCGGTATCTCTATTAAAGTATTTGATTTTGGTATAATAGAAAATGCAACTGGTATGTCAGTAAGACAAACTATAAAGCTTAAAGAGGGTATTACAAAAGAAAATGCCAAACAAATCAATGCCTATATAAAAAATTTAAAATTAAAGGTNCAATCTCAAATTCAAGGNGAACAATTAAGGGTTACAGGAAAAAAAATTGATGATTTACAAAGCATTATGGCTGAAATTAAAAAAGGACCATTTGACATTCACCTTGAATTTGTTAACTTTAAAAAATAAAAATGCATTCTAAAATAGTAAAAAGGAGAATAAGACTATGTACAAATATATTTATATAATAGCTTGTTTAAGTTTAGCGTATTCAACAGCTATCAATCAAAAAACAGATTATAACTATGATTTTAAAAAACAACAATCACATATGGGTACAATGTCTAAAAAAGAGATAATAATTTTAGAAAAAAAAACATATACAAGTAGAGATTGTAATGATTCATGGATAAGCGATGGTTATTGTGATGACATTAATAACACTGAAGAATGTNNTTGGGATGGAGGCGATTGTTGTGGTTCTACATGTATAAATNATACTTTTGATTGCGGAGCAGACGCAGACTGGGCAGCATGTAATTCGGAATGCTTNGANCCAAANCCANACGCAAACGATGATTGTTGTATTGAAAATGATTGCCCTTTTACATGTGCAGGAAATGACTTAATTGAGTGCTGGGATGGGTCGTGTGCAGAAANTGAAAATGATTGCCCAATTGAAACCTGTGGAGATACAGATTGTAGCTTGTATTTGAATAATTACACCTGTCCAGAAATTGAAAATAATTTTGGTTATGACTGTTCACTTTGTGAAGAAGAAGGCTTGTGCCCTATCACTTGTGAGGAAGAAGGTTTTATTACTTGTCCTAACGGGGCATGTTCTGACTCTTTAGATGAATGCAATTCATGTGAAAATCCAGATGAGGCAATATTTGGGACTAATGCATCTACTGGGCATGATCAATATTATTATTTCAACACTATAGATGGGGGATTTTTAACTCTTTCTACAGCAGGATCTGGCGCTGGTCCAGACGGAGATATAGATGATACGGCTGACAATATTGACACTCGATTATTTTTATATTCTATATGCGAAGATGTAGATTTAGAATATCCATATGGAAACTATATTGCTGAAAATGATGATTGGGGCTCTTCTCAATATGGTGAATGTCCAAATTGTACCTGGTTAAGAGAATCTTATATTTATATTGCTATACCAGCTGGTGAATATTTAATAGTCTCTTCTGATCAATATAATCAAGGCAATACTCCATTTGAATGGACCTTAGAATTTAATATAGGAGTTGAAGGTTGTACTAACCCATTTGCAGATAATTATGACCCAGAAGCAAATATAGATGATGGAAGTTGTCAATTTTCAGATGAAGTGTTTTTTATTTCTTGTGATGGAGGTGGTTATCCAGCTGAAACATCATGGGATTTGGTTGATGAAAATTCCCAACAAACAATTTTATCTGGGGGCTCTCCATATGAAACAACAGTTACACTCGACCCAGGCAATTATTATATTCATGCATATGACACATTTGGAGATGGCTGGAATAATGATATTTGGCAAATTGTAGATGTGGATGAAAATGAAATCTTTTCTTATACACTTGAAGACGGTTCTGAAGGTGTGTCTAGATCATTTACAATAGAACAAAATAGTTGCTTAGGAGACATAAACTCTGATAACATTATTAACATTTCTGATGTTGTGGTGATTATAAATGCTATTATCAACGGAACTACAGAAGATTTAGCAAGCTGTGCAGACCTTAATGAAGATGGTATTGTTAATGTTTCAGATTTGGTACTTATTATTGATATAATTTTAAATATTTGATATAATGTTTAACATAAAAGGCGTTCTATTTGATTTAGATGGAACAGTATTAGATTCAGAGGGCCTCTTTGAGGAGGCCCAAATTCTTTTATTAAAAGAGTATGGTATTTTCATTAATATCAACGAACTACCCAATTCTACAGGAATGTCATATAAGGATTTTTACCCTCAATTTATCCGTGAATTTCAACTAAGTGATGATATTGAAAATTTGAGATTAAAACTTAGAACTTATCTACATACAATTATGGAATCTAGGTTAAAATTTATAGATGGTTTTGAAACTTTTTATAAAAATTGTATAAAACATAAGGGTATTAAATCTGGAATAGTAACCAATACAACGAGGGTAACATATCAAAAAGTACAACGCTTTACTAATATAGATGATTATTTTAATTTTTCTATCACGGCAACAGAATCAATCAAACCCAAACCTTCACCATCCCCCTACCTTCAAGCGATGGAAGAATTATCACTTAAACCATCTGAAACAGTTGTCATAGAAGATTCTAAAACNGGTATTATTTCTGGTTTACAGTCAAAAGCAAAAGTTATTGCAATTACTACAAGTCTTAAAAGTGCAGACATACATTTGATTAGTGACAATGTATTAGTATTTAATTCTTATGATGAAATTGGTAATTATTTTAAAAAAACATTTAACATTTACCAGACATCTCCATCATCTACAATCATCCATAAATAGCAACAGGCAATAGTTCTGTATGGTCGCCATTTTTCAGATGAGACAGTCATAAATTTGTCTGATGGAAGCTTATCTAAATTAAATAGTTCTTTAAAAGCTTTTTTAATACCTAAATCACCCACTGGCAAGACATCCAATTTAAAAATTGTAAACATCATAAACATATCAATTGTCCAGGGCCCTATACCTTTAATAGAAATCAAATTTTTTCTAATATCTTGTTCAGACATATTATGAAAATTAAACTGATTTTGATTGTTTATAAAAAATTCAGAAACGTTATAGATATAATTTATTTTTTGTTTTGACAAACCAATAGAACGGAGTTTTTGTTCATTTAATTTTAAACAATCTTTTGCAACAGGCGACTGTTTATTAAATAGATTGACGTACCTTGTATAGATTATTTTAGCAACTTTGCCACTTAATTGTTGATAAATAATAGATTTAGTTAAAGCATCAAAATGATTATTATTAATTTCAAATTTTGGTTTGGGGTATTTCTCTATTAATTTTTTTAACTTTTTGTCACGACCCAAATGTATAATGGCTTTATTTAAAATANCCTTATTCATAAACTGTCCATCACATTAATTACATTTAGATGTGCAAACTGACAATTGTTCAGAAGAGTGATTTTGAATAAAATTTATAGAGGCATGTTCATAGTTTTTAAAATCTTGCATTANACAGCNCAATAAACAAGTNCATTTATTTAATGTTTCNCCNGCATCTGNACAATCCTGAACAAACATTTTTTGATCTAAATCTGACCATTGATTATTATTACATGAAATGAACAAAAAAAATATTATAATTATAAAATACTTCATATAATGATATTATCTATAAGTCGTACATCATTAAAAAAAATAGCTGCGCTTATTATCACTTTTTCATTTTTAAGTTTTACATTATCACGTAACTCTTCTAAAGTTGTACTGTTTGCAATTGAAAGATAATCAATTTTAATTTTTTTGTTATTTTGCAGTTTTGATTTTAATTGTAATTTTGTTTCCCCAACTGTTTCATTTTTCTTTAATAAATTTTGACCTAATTGAAGAGTTTCATATAAAATTGATGCATCTTTTTTATCTTGATCTGACAAATATTGGTTGCGAGAACTCATTGCTAAACCGGAGGCTTCTCTTATCGTTTCACAACCCACAACTTGGATATTAAAATTTAAATCTAAAACCAATTTTTTTATAATTATTAATTGTTGTATATCTTTTTCACCAAAAAAAGCATATGATGGCTCAATAATATTAAATAGTTTGCTTACAACTGTCGTCACTCCTGAAAAAAACCCAGGACGTGAAGCGCCTTCTAGTTTTTGAGATAAATCTAGCTCATTAATTAAAATGCTAAAGTCACTTTTATATATTTCGCTAGTTTCAGGAATAAACACAACATCAACCTTGTGATTTTCTAACTTCTTTAAATCTTGTTCTAGAGTACGAGGATATTTTTCAAAATCTTCATCAGGAGAAAATTGCAATTCGTTAACAAAAATACTGACAACAGTTTTGTCACAATGTAGTTTAGAAGATGCAACTAGAGATAAATGGCCCTTATGTAACGCGCCCATAGTTGGTATATAACCAATATTTTCATGTATATTAGAATTTCGCCAATTTTTAAATTCAGATATTGTTTTACAAATTTTCAATTTTAATTTTTAAATCTTTTAATTCATTTTTATTCATTTTTATAAAATTGTTTTCGTTAGGAAAAATATTATTTTCTACATCGGATATGTAGGCATTAATACTATTTTTTAAATCGTCTTGAAGATTTAAGTAGGCTTTTGCATGTTTCGGAATTTCAGGCCCAAAAAACCCAATTAAGTCATGTAAAACTTGTATTTGTCCGTCACAATTTTTGCCTGCACCAATCCCAATAGTGGGTATTTTTAGTGTTTGGGTAATTATTTCTGCCAACTCTGACGGCACCCCCTCAAGGACTAGCGCAAACACACCAGCATCTTGCAATGCGATAGCATCTTTATAAATGTTTAATGCAGAATCTGAATTTTTACCTTGAATTTTATATCCGGATTCAATTAAAACAGATTGTGGTTTTAAACCAACATGACCCATTACAGGTATACCAGCAGTGACAATTTCTTTTACTTGATTAATATATTCTCTTCCACCCTCTAACTTAACTGCATCGACTTGGCCTTCTTTTATAAATCTTCCTGCATTTTTAATGGCTTCTTCAACTGATGGTTGATATGACATAAAGGGCATATCTCCCACTATAAGAGAAGTGTTTATACCCCTTTCAACAGCCTTTGTAACCAGTAATATTTCATCCATACAAATAGGAGTAGTATCTTTATATCCATAAACTACCATAGACGCACTATCTCCAACTAATATTAAAGGTATATTTAGTTTATTAATAATTTTTGCTGTTGGGTAATCATATGCAGTTAAAGTAACAAAAGGTTTTTTTCCTTCCTTCAGCTTTTTAATGTCTGCTATACTATATTTCTTCATTTTATATTATTATTTTTATCCAATAAGAGAATTTTTGGATTATAATTTATAGCTTCCTCATAATCCATCTGAGCATAACAAACAATTATAACTAAATCTCCAGGACTTACTAGATGCGCAGCAGCACCATTAATGCATATATCATGTTTTTTATTTGAGGGAATTGCATAAGTTTCTAAACGAGTTCCAGTTGTGACGTTTAATACATGAACTTTTTCATGTGCAATTATACCTGATTGATTCATCAAGTTTTTATCAATACTGATTGACCCTTCATAATCTAAACGCGCCTCTGTTACAGTAGCTCTATGAATCTTTGATTTTAATATTTTTAATTTCATTATATACTTTAAATAATTGTTTTTAAACTCCTATAATTTAATAAATGTTATTAAAATATATTTAATTATATTATAATAATATATGATAACACAATATATGGTATAATAGACAAAGTGTTATACAATTTCAAATTAAATATGACTTGGAGCATCAAATTAAATCTATTTACCTTTCAATCCTTAAATTTAATGACAATAAAGTGAGTAGGATCATAATGTTAAATAAATTAGTCAGATTTTATATAGTTATTTTTGTTGTTTCAGCCTTATTTACTGGCTGTTCAACAAAAAAAGAGACTCCGATTAAAAGTGAAAACATTAATCAGGTTACAAATACATCTAATGAAAAAACACAAAGCGAAGACTTTAATTTTTCTAGCCAACAATTAAATTATCAAATTAAAAAATTAAATGCAGAAATTGATTATTTAAAAGAACAAATTTCATCATTAGATGTTAAAAGTAGCCTTTACGCTGACCCATTTGATATATACAATAAAGAAATAATGTTAAATAATGGAAGTTCTATTTTTTGTAAAATACTCTCCCAAACAGATAATGAAATCTTTGTAGAAACTCTTATTGGTAATTTAACTATTCAACGAGAAAGTGTAGTGCGTGTTGTAGAAAATATTACTGTTTTAAATGAAGATAATAGTATAAATATTATTGAAATCAGCGCGGAAGAAGAAGAAGAAATTTTATCAGATGCTGAACTAATTAAACAAAGACAAACTCAATCATCAGCCACCATTATATTGTTAGGTGATATTAAAGAATCTAAAGATAAATCAGGAAACACAATATTTACAGGAGAATTAAAAAACATAGGTTCAGAAAGAGCAGATTTAGTAAGAATAGACTTTATACTACGTAAAAACTTCCAAGGAGACATAAAAACTTTAACATCATATATTTCTGGATCATCACATGTGTTTAAAAACTCAGGAATTATATCAAATTCTAGTATTAATCCAGGTGCAATTGGCTCTTTTAAATTAATAGTTCCAAACGAAATAGGTAATTTCATTGGATATAGTTATCAAATAGAGTGGGATTTTTATGAATAGATATATTTGTATATATATGCTAGTTTGTATCAATATTTTTAGTTTCGAAATATTTTGGGATTTAGGAGTTGGCATATCACCCTATTCCGTTAAATCACCAAAAAACGAGATTAATATTTCAACATTTCATAGACTAGAAGGGATAAAAAAATATTTTTCAATGGACTATGAATCGGCAATCTATCATTTTTCACAACTTGATGAAAATGACAAAATGATTGTTCTATATGAGTATACAGATTGCTATTATTTGCTTAATAAATTTTCTGACGCTATAAATATATTAAAAAATTATGATAATTATGAATTATCTGAAAATATTATATATTTAAAATCTAAGATCCATTTTAAATTAAGTTATTTTGAAGAGTCATT
>NHBL01000010.1 GCA_002167465.1 bacterium TMED6 | reverse complement strand
ATCTGTTTGAATATAATTTTCTTTAAAAAGTGACTGCTCAATGATCGAGGTAGGATATTCATCCCACGAAGGTACGGAATTGCCTGTGTTGATATTAATTAACGCGTTAGCAAACGATGAACTTCCACCGCTATTATTGATAAAGTTTCTTTCGAACGTACTTTGAGCGACTGCAATCCCTACCCCATCATTTACATGTATTGCTGACCCATAAGTTGCTGCACTATTAGAATTTGTTTGGATGCCATTTTCTAAAAAAACACAATTTTCAAAAGATGCATCTGAATATTCAAGATCTTGACCGCCATTAAATAAAATTATAGCGCCACCTTGACCCATCATATTATCAGAACTACCAAAAGAGACCATGTTTTGAGAAAACACCACATTGTCAAAGTATGACGATCCACCATTCAGCGCAACAGCGCCACCACCCTGACCTGAATTATTATCGCTAAAATTAACATTTTTCACTGCTAACGAATCGACATTAAACGCCTGTAAAGAGCCACCATAATTATCACTATACCCATTAGTAAATGTGATACCTTTGATGAGTACTTTTTCTACTTCATTGAAAATAAAATGAGATCCATCGTTTTTTGCATCTACTATTGTATTTTCTGTACCCGATCCTATAATAGCAATCTCTTTAATTAAATGTTGATGGGGGTCAACTCCTTGTTGACCTCCCGACTGATCGTTGGCACTAAAAAATAGAAGGGATTCTTCATAGGTTCCGGCTTGTAATCGAATGGTATCGCCACGCTCATTAACCCTATTGATCGCATCTCCAATAAATTTAAACGGAGCATTAAAACTTCCATCTCCATCCATTGAAGCCGCTGCATTAACCCACCAATTTGGCCCGTCAAATTTTGGAATTGCTGTTACTATACCTGAAAAAGGGCCTTCAAAATCAAGGGTGTCAACAGCACTAACAACAAAATGATATTCCGCTCCATTTTCCAAATTTGTAACAAGATGCATTGTATCAGCTGTACTGGTTGCTTTAGTTAATTCATTTCTATTAACAGTCTTGTTTAATGAATAGTAAACATTATAATGCTTGATATTTGATGCAGTGTTTGCTGACCACTTCAACATTACACTTTTGGTTCGTTCCTCAGCCGTAAGATCTCGTACTTGGTCAGGATACGGCGATTCTGCTAAAGAGTTCTCATAGGCGCCAAGATCAGGATTTGATCCAGCTGGCAATGGTCGCTTATTACCAAGCATATCATCTAAAGTAGGAATAGCAGAACCTTGGAATTTAAGGGTTCCTGCACCAATCATTGGGCTGCTATCAGACAATTGGTAATTACCTTCACCTTTAAAATTTGGATCTACGCTAATGGTATTTTCTCCAAAATTAATATCATAAAACGACTTGATCTCAGCGACATCTTGAATATTATTGTAGGCGTTCCAGTCGGTGGTAGTGATCGGGGTTCCGCTACTTGTTCCAAGAGCGATTCCATCAACAGGTTCACTGGAATTGTCGGATTGATTCCCCCATACAATATTATTGAAAATAGCAGCATCATGTTGATCAATATTTACATCCATAACCCCGCCACCCATAGAGGATTGACCGGTTACAACATTATTNACAATGGTATTATTAAATGCTACTACAAAACCTCTGCTACTTCCACCGTTTTTATTTATCGGATATTGATCAATAAAGATTCCTCCTCCCATACCACCCTGATTTGGAGAGGATGCAGTAGCAAAGTTACTGTCTATTACCGAACTAGCTAAAAAGGTAGGTCCGCCAATATATATTGCACCACCATTTGCATNTCCATTGCTTTCAGACGCTGCAACATTTCTACTGAGGCGAGTATTTGCGATCAAAACTCCATCAACGTAATCTGGGTCCCAATCGGAACCAATATATATCGCACCACCCATTGCAGTTGAATTAAAACTAACTGCAGAATTGTTGGTAAAACTGGAATTGGNAATTATTATGTCACGGACCGATCCAATGCTGAGCGCACCGCCTTGNGGNGAGCCANAGTTGTTTCCTCCNTCTGAAACTGAATTATTGGTAAATTTAGAATTACGTATATAGGTAGGTGAAGGTACAGCGGTTTGNGGNTCTCCAGAAAGATACANNGCACCACCNCTGGTTGCATAATTGCTATCAAATACACAGTTCTCAAAGATCGGATTAGAATTACCTGAATAGATCGCACCACCCTGTCCATAGTTACTGTTATTATTACCACCACCTGCAGCATTGTCACGGAATATGCAATCTACAAATTTAGGACGCGCAATGGTATTGCCTCCTCCACCAAAACCGCTTGAATAGCTCTCTATAACAAAAGAGCCGCCTCTATCATTTGATCGCCCTCCTTGAAACGTAAGCCCGATNAANTGGAATGTTGAGTCCATAGATGTATTAGGGTCAATTCCCATCATAAAGTGTCTACCCTGATACCCCGCATCAATAATNGTGCTAGACGCACCTTTTTGCGATCGAATTACTAGTTTTTCGAAAGTTTTTCGAGAATATCCTGTGGTTGGATCTCCCACTTCGAATGGATACTCCATATCACGGAAATAATATGTGCCGGGTTTTAGCATTATTGTGTCTCCAGATGCTGCCTGCACCATCGCTTTATGAAGCGTTGCTAAAGGTCCACCAATACTTCCATCATTTGCATCATTTCCATCAGCAGCAAGCCACCAAATTGGCCCAGTATGTGTTGGAGAGATGTCTATGCTGGCAGGTGCTCCTTCATACCCCTGTTTGTTGACACCAGTTACTTTGAAATAATAACGTTTAGCATTATCAAGACTGAAAGACGTAAAGGTCGTATCTGTAGTATTTCCTATATAAGTATTTGCAGATGGAGTAGTAAATGCTTGATCGGATTGATATATGTTATAGACCGAGTCTGCTTCGGCCATTGCTTCCCAGCTCAAAACTACCTGATTGCTACCACCTTTTGCTACCAAGCCCTGCACTTGCGGTGGATACGGTGATTCTGATAGAGAATTTTCGTAAGCCCCAAGATCTGGATTGGTGCCGCTTGGAGAAGGTCGTTTGGTGCCGCGCGCACCCTTTGTAGGAGCATAAAGCTTTAAATTATTAATTTCCCACTGAGAAACACCTTTTCCAAGTGCGAGTGACTGATCGGAAAGAGAGTAGTCTCCGTTAGCTGTATCCTTAAACATAGGATCAAAATCATAAGAATAATCAAAGGTCCAATCGTCCCTTGATAGCTCTACTTGATCTTTATCTTGAATGATATTATGATCCAAGTAAACATTCCCAAAATCTGAAAGAACGAGAGGAGTATTTTCATAATTGGAATTCTTTCCGTAGAAAATATTGTTATATATATATAAAGAATGTTCCGGATAATTGGAATTGGGATTTACATACGCATAATAATACAATCCATGCGTTCTCCAACTTTTGTCTGTCGAATTCGCTGTATTATTAATGACAGTATTGTTTGCAAAAATACTAAAAAGTTTTGGTGTCTGATCAAAAACACCCATATCACTATACCTAATAACCTCCGCAACTCCGGATTCTGAAGCAGTTGCAGTATTGTTATAAAATACTGAGTTAGTAACATCTACCCTTCCCTTTGCCAAGAAAGCTGCACCCTCCGCACCCCTCTTGCCAATTGATTCGTTGCCATGAAAAATTGATCCATCAATTACATGACCATCACCTTCATAAGCATCACCAAGGAAAACAGCACCAGCGCCAGCAACTGAAGAATTCGCAATACTTTTATTATTAATGAATTGACAAGAAATGATATAAGCTTGACCTCCACTGTATGTATAAACCGCACCAGCCATATATCTGGTGTAATATTCCTCCGTGTCAGAGTTTTCGTCAATATTTGAATCAAAAATGATATTATACAGCTTAGGTCGAGTAAAATTTAAAATCCTGATCGATCCCCCAGCACCTTCCCATTCATTTCCACTTTCAGTGGTCTTTCCATTTTTTAAGGTGATATTTTGAATGACCATTGACGTATCAATGTTATTATTAGAATTATCTGCTGTTATTGTAAAGTGGCGGCCCTTGCTTTCTGCATCTATGATCGTAGCTTCAGGCCCTTGCGATAAATCTCCCGTAATAACAATCCGCTTATCTCTCAATTCGATATTACGATTGAACAGCCCTTTATGAGTTCCAGACATCATCACAATAGTGTCACCTTCAGAAACTACGGTCAAAGCATTTGTTAAATTGTTAATTGGGTACGTTGCGCTGCCATATTCTTTCTGATTGGCTCCCTCTTCAGGGGTTACACCGCCGCTGACCGCAACATACCATGGCCCTAAATATTGAGGCGTCACATTATATGGCATGCTAGCTACACTCTCTTTCGACGAAGATGTATTTTTTGCGGTTAGATAAATTGAATAGGTCTGACCCAGGGTCAATCCTGTTATCACAAATACAGTATCAGAGGTTTGCGCAAAGCTATTTCCATCTACGTAAACTTGATATTGAATATTATCTGCGTTCTCTTTGCTTGATATCGTCTTTCTACTTGGCGACCAGCTAAGATGCGCTCCATAGCTAATTGCTTTTGCAAGAAAATTACGAGCAGGCATGGGAGCATCGGTTACGCTATTTACATTTTCATAGGCACCAATATCCGGGGCTGTTCCAGAGGGATTTGGTCTAGGGTTCCCTAGTATATCTTTGTCAGGAGCAGTATAATTAAGATCTGACCACGTTGCACTGCCTTGACCAATTAGCGGACTTTTATCAGACAAACTATAGTCCCCATTAACTGGATCTTTAAAACCAGGTGAAGTATCGTACACATAGGAACCACCCCATTGTTGATTTTTGTATGACTGAATATTTGAATATTCTACGGCTAAAGTACTACCATCCCTTGGTTGGAAATTTATAACTTTGTCATCTTCATCATAACTTTGAAAACCATAAATACCGTTATAGATTTCTCCTTTATATTTAACATGAGAATTGGTTACGCTGCTATTGAACATGTATACTTTTCCTTGAAATACGAAAATTGACGCAGCGTTTATTTGTTCAGGTAAAGTTCTAAAGTCTGAGTCAACATAGTTTCCATCAAAAGTCGAGTTGATTATGCTAACAGTTTCATATACATACTCATAATTTTGATAGCTAACTGCATTAATGTATAATGCTCCACCCTCTGAGTCTGAATAGTAAGATTGTGAAGCATTACCGGTATTAACTCCGGACACGGTATAATTATTAATAAAGGTCGTATTAATGATATCAACACTTACATTAGTTTTGATTGCTCCTCCTCGAGCTTGGGAATATGCTTGGGCAGAGTTGCCGATAAACTTTGAATTTTTGATGACAACATTAGGGGTTGTAAAGCTATTATTATTTGCAATAAGTGCGCCACCCTCACTTGACCCGTTCGTAACTGTAGTTAGCACTTTATTGTTTTTAAAGGTAGTGCCGTTAATTTCAATCTTCCCATACGATTCTATTGCGCCACCACCATAGGTAGCTTCATTGTTTTCAAAGATACAAGCATCAAAGGAAGCATCAGGATATCTTCCTATTGTTATAGAGCCTCCCGATCCAGGCTCATATCCGTTTATAAATGAGATTCCTTCAAATTTCTGCTTATAACCTTTACCCGAATCATTAGAGTAGACGTATAAATTAAAGTGCCTGTTTGTTGAATCAGCATCAAAGATGGTTTTTTCAGCGCCTGATACGCCAACAATTACAAACCCAGTACGGGATCGCACCTCTGCATCTTTAAAATCATAAGTACCTTCCTTGACATAGATTGTATCGTTATACGCCGATAAGTAATTATTTNNAAATACCGTTTGAATTGATTTAAANGCGGTTGCTTCTGATTGCCCATTATTGTTGTCATTGCCATTAGTTCCATCAACCCACCAAACCTTTGGCACCTGGGCAAATCCTATAGAAAACGCAAAGAATAAAAAGTATAATTGTTTCATCAGTTAGACCCNCCAGGAAGTGTTGGTGGCTCTGGAAGAGGTACAGGGTCTTCAACGGTTGCAGCTAGGTACGCTGCAGCGCCGCCGCCTAATACCAATGTGGTCCACATTAATCTGCGGAGCGTTTTTCCACCGCCTCCTGATTTTTTTGTAGCAGATGCTATAGCTGGGTCTGCTGCTGCCAATATATCAAGTTTATCCTGCGGTGCTTTTAATCCAACAATTTCCCAACCTACTACTTCGATCACGGTAAGGAGATTATCTACAGGGCCTTTATAGGTTTTACTCACCGTGCGAATCGTTGCACCGGTTTCAACCGAAAACATCTTTGCGTCAATTGTATACGAATTACCAAGCTTTCCGAATGCACCTGATACCATATTTTGAACACCAAGTAACGCACCAACTTCTGCAGCACACTCTGAAGAAGTACAACCTGATTGCTGAAAGCCTTGCTCATTAAGGATTTCTTCCATTTGATTGCGCTCAACCATAATAACAGCATCCGTATTTACCATTTCACTCATTAAGCGATCTGTAAGCGTTTTTGCTTCAAGCTGACTGATCCCGCGTCCTTCAAATTCCAACAATGCTACGGTCTGTTTTCCTTCTGAAGTCTGTGCGCTAAGTTGAAATACTAGCGTAGCGAACGCTATAAGTGAAACAGGTAATCGATAAAATATTTTCATTGTATTCTCAAGTTGTATTAATTGATGAACCTATCCAAATCAGCTACTTAACAAGCGGTGGTAATTGAGCCAATCGCTTGTCAATTTCCTCGGATAATTCTCTAACAAATTTTTCTTCTTCTCCCTCATGAAACCCCTTACGCATAAAGGTAAGCTTTCTATAGCCATCCATTACAAATAACCTCGGAAGCTTCATTGCGTTGTACCGCTTCATAGTATGACCTCTTCTGTCATATAGAATGGGCATGGTCATACCTTTTTTCTTTAAAAAGCCTTCAGCTTCCGGTGCATCGGCATATTTTATACCGTATACCTCACCCGGGTTATTACGCGTAGCATCTGTGATATCAATAAGAAAAAATTTAATTCTTGTGTCTTTATACTCCTGATAGACTTTTTCAAGCAGGGGCAGCTCTTTCATACATGGCTGGCACCATGTAGCAAAAAAACTAAGAATTACCGCGTGCCGATTTGGCTGGGTAACATTCTTGCGCAGTTTTTTTCCCTCAACTTCAGACCAATTTTTTAAAAATTGAAATTTACCTGGAGCATACATAAGTGCAAAAGAAGGGGCTTCATCACCAATTTTTAAATCGAGCGGATCTGCGTCTGCTTCTTTTTTTGAATCATCCTGGGCAGTACCAAAAGATAGCGATCCAAAAATAAATAATAATTGAAAAAACTTAAATTTCATGATTTTCCTTATATTGTTAATCTATTAAAATGAGTACTCGACAATCATTGAGTACTTTATAATTTCTGTTTGCCATATCAATTTTTGAAACATCAGCGTTACTTATAGTAATATCTGTTTTATTGGTGCCAGAAGTTGCTACACCTTTAACCACCATTGGATTACCCATAACACGTTGATCTTTTTGCGCAGCTTCAAGAGTCTTAGAATAGCCAGCAACTCCATTTTCTACTGCATATTGTCGCGAATATTTCCCTGGACCATAAATAGGACTTCCATTTTGATCTAAAATTCTTGGTGCCATGGCGGGGCGCGCATTTAGTCCTCTAGCATCAATAATTATCCCAGTAACTCCACCAGTGGTTGGAGTGTTTGATTGAGTAGTGGCAGTAGGGTTGTTATTTGCAGGTTGAGTTGACATCGGCACTGTAACTGGAGGAAGAACAATATCAGTAATTCCGCTCATAGGAACTGAGTATTCCATTTCAACGGATGTATCGCTCAAATATTTTGGCTGACCTACGGGTCTTGCACCCCTTATGAATCCTTGCACTTTGGTGTTAATTACATCGTCAACCATTGCACCGCTCATCGTGGTTTCACTAGTAAGCGTTACTCCGTTTACAATCTCTATTAATTGACGCATCGCATCTTGCTTGGC
>NHBL01000009.1 GCA_002167465.1 bacterium TMED6 | reverse complement strand
TTTAATGAACCAGTATAAAATAATCCTAGAGATAAAGCAGAAAGCAGTATAACTGGAATAGTCATCACAGCTGGTGATTCATGAAGATTCTTATATATATCTTCATTTTTAGGTTTACCATGAAATGTTAAAAATATTAATCTAAACATATAAAATGCTGTTATTGTTGCTGCACCAAATCCAGCAATAGGAAGAAATATGGTAATGCCTCCGTGCTCAAAATAATGGGCAAGCGTTCCAGCTAAAATTGCATCTTTTGATACAAAACCTGAAAAAAATGGGACACCAGATATGGCCAATGTCGTAATAAGCATACCTAAATATGTAATGGGCATTTTATTTTTTAACCCACCCATATTTCTCATATCTTGTGGATCTGTATCATGATCATGTAATTCGTGTAAACTATGATGCATAGAATGAATAACAGAACCGCTAGCTAAAAATAAACAAGCTTTAAACATAGCATGTGTTACCAGATGAAAAAAAGCAGCCATATAAGAACCTACACCAATGGCTAAAACCATATACCCAAGCTGACTAACAGTAGAATATGCTAATACTTTTTTTATATCATTTTGAGTAATAGCTATAATTGAAGCAAATAATGCTGTACATGCACCTGTAAATGCAATATATGTTAATGCGTCAAATGTTAATATTGGAAAAATTCTTAATGTTAAATATACTCCTGCAGCAACCATAGTAGCTGCGTGAATCATTGCACTTGCAGGAGTAGGTCCCGCCATAGCATCTGGAAGCCAAATATGTAATGGTAGTTGAGCTGACTTTCCAACTGCACCCATAAAAATAAGTATACCAGCAATAGTCAAATAAGTAGAGTCAATTTGAGATGTTTTAACTTTTTCAATTATATCAGATAGATTAAATGAATGTGAATCACCAACAAAATAAATCATCATAATTCCAATAAACATACCTATATCACCAACTCGGTTTGTAAGAAAAGCTTTTTTACTTGCTGATGCTGCTGATTTTTTTTCAAACCAAAAACCAATTATTAGATAAGAACTAAGTCCAACCAATTCCCAAAAAATGTATATCATCGTTATACTGTCTGCTAAAACAATTCCATTCATAGAAAAAGTAAATAAACCTAAATATGCATAATAACGTGAAAATCTTGAATCACCTCGCATATATTCACTTGAGTATAAATGAACTAAGAAAGATACAAGAGAAACAACTAATAGCATTATTGCAGCTATATTATCTATGTAAATACCTAAATCTAGATTAAAATTTCCTGTTGTTAACCAGTTGAAACTTTTATGAATTATAATATCATCTGGGCTATTAAAAAAAACTCTATAGAAAAAACTTAATGCTATAGATAAGCTGACACCTATCCCTACAATAGATACATACCAAGTATCATGTTTTAAAATATGACCAAAAAATAATTGATATATAAATAAAGCTATTGGTATAAATAAAAAAGATAATGCTAATAATAAATTAAAATCCATCATCCTTTTAACTCCGATGCATCTTCAACATTTACACTTCCTATATTTTTAAATAAATTAATTATTATAGCCAATGCAACAGCTGCTTCAGCGGCTGCCAGAACAATAACAAACATGGTAAATACATGACCATCTAAATTGTACAAACTTGATGTGAACCTATTAAATGCTATAAAATTTATATTTGCTGAGTTAAGCATAAGTTCTATACCCATTAGAATTGCTACAGCATTTTGCCTTGATATAACTGCGTAGATACCAAGTGAAAACAACAAGCTTGAAAGTAATAAATATATTTGAAGATTATCCATCTTTATTAATCTCACCTGATTCTTTGTTTTCGGATTTTTTACTCTCTATATCATTAATTACAGTCTCCTGATCACTATTAGACTCTGTGTCTAATTCATCAGTATCATCTTCCTTAATATCTATGGGAATATTTTTTTTTCGAGCTAGCAAAGCTGATCCTACAAGTGCCGATAATAACAAAATTGATATTAATTCAAATGGTAATAGATATTTACCTAAAATTAACTTTCCTATTAATTCTACAGTTGGAGGACCTTCTTTAGCATTATCAGCAATAATGGGCCAATTAGTTTGAATAACAATAATTGATAAAATTGTAAAAATAAAACTAGAAATTAATACACCAATTATTTTATTTGAGCTTATCGACTCAATTACTGGTTTATCTATCTTATTTGTTAACATAACTCCAAATATAATAAGAACTAAAATACCACCCACGTATATAACCACCTGAGTTGCTGCTAAAAAATCAGCATACAAAAAGACGTAAAGCCCGGCAATACCAAATAACGTCACAAGTAAAGATGTTGCAGAATGCACTAAATTAGGAGAAACTACTACCCAAATAGCTGATATTGCAATTATTGCAACTAAACTTAAAAAAATAATTTCACCCATTATTTCAAAATACCTTCTAATAATGATTTAATTTGGTCGGTTATCATGTTTTCTGTTTCTAAAAATGAAATCATTTCAGGAATTACATCAGAGGAATTTTTAGAAGATTTTTTGGCTCCCATATATATTTTTTTAAGCATTGCTCTAGTTTTTATATCTTCAATATCATTTAAAATTTTAATATCAAATAAACCTTGAATTACTTTAACTTCTACATTAGAGTTTATAGCTTGAGCCACATCAACTGGTGCTGCTGCTACCGGCTCTGGTTTTAATGCATTTAATTGTTGCTCTAATTCTGCTGTAAAACCATCAACAGTTTTTAATTCAGTAATCATTTTATCTACTTTAGTAATATCATCCTCACCAGCTTTTTTAGATTTAAAGAATACTTTCTTCGCTGCAGCCCTTAATTTTATATCTTCAATAATATCAACACATTTAATCGTTAAATTGTCTATACCTGAAATAGGTGCTGCTATTGGTGTAGCAGCTGGCGTGACCGGTTGAGAAATAACGACTGGTTCATCAACTTTTTCAATTTCTAAACCAAGTAACCTCTCACCTTTTAATAAATTTTCTTGTTTTTCTTTAACTGTTTTAAGGTAGTCATCAGCACCCATTTTAACAAGATCTTCAGTTTCTGCTTTTGCAAAATCAAAAATCATACCTTCTCTTTTATATTGGCTGAATTCGTAATCAATTTCATGTTTTTCTTCATTAGGGCCACCTACCATATAAATACATTCTTCTGGACATGGATACACGCATAAATTGCAGTACATACATTCAGACATGTCAATAGTAAATCTTGTTACTAGTAATTTTTTTTGAGTCTCATTACTTGTTTGTCCATACTCAAAATCAACGCCTTTTTTTGCTTTAACATCTTCAATCTTAATACAGTCAACAGGACAAGCCCTTTCACACATCCTACAAGATATGCAATCATCAATATCAACATGTAATCTTGAACGAATTACATTATACTCCGATTGCTCAAAACCTATTTTCTTTTCTGGAATTGGAAATTTTTCATGTGGATATTGAAGGGTAGCTACATTATCTTTTTTATTTTTAAAATGTTCTAATGTTAATGATAAACCAGTAATAAATGATTTAACACCATTTGCTATATTACTAAAATATGCTGTTATCTGTTCGCTCATAAAAATATTAACTCCAAAATTGCTACAAAAAATAAATTAGCTAATGCAAATGGAATAAAAACCTTCCAACATAAATGCATTAACTGGTCAACTCTTAACCTAGGAAATGTCCATCTAAACCACATCATTACAAATATTAAAAATAAAGCTTTAGAAAATAGCCAAAAAACACCCCATAACGGACCATCAAAAAACAACCAACTATCTGGGAAAATATTAAATATGGTCATAGGTGATAACCAACCACCTAGAAATAATATTGAAGAAAGAATACATATAATTAACATACTTGCATACTCACTTAAAAAGAAGATTGCCCATCTAAAGCCAGAATATTCAGTCATCCAACCAGCAACTAATTCAGATTCTGCTTCTGGAATATCAAATGGGGTTCTATTTGTTTCAGCAAGGCCAGATATAAAAAATATAAAAAATGCAATAAATGTAAATGGACTGTGCAGAATAAACCAACGATGCTCAGCTTGCCATGCAACAATTTCAGACATTTCTAAGCTACCAACTACAAGAACTGGTAATAATATTGAAAGACCTAATGGAATTTCATAACTGATAATTTGAGCAGCGGATCTCATAGCTCCGTATAAACTCCATTTATTATTTGATGACCAACCTGCTAGAATTATTCCAATTACACCTACAGAACTTGTTGCAACTACGTAAAAAATTCCAATATTAAAATCAGAAATTATAAACCCTTCAGAAAAAGGTATACCAATAAAAGTTAATAAAGCACCCATAAAAATTATAAAAGGTGCAATAATCATTAATTTTTTATCAGCGTCATTTGGAAGAATATCTTCTGTTGTTAAAAGTTTTAAAGCATCAGCTATAGTTTGACCTATACCTCCCCAAAACTTTTTACCACCTTTAAATCCTAAAATACCAACTTCCATAGGACCTAATCTATCCTGCATGAAAGCAGAAACTTTTCTTTCAAAATATACTGCTAAAGTTGCAAAAAGTGCCATTAAGAGAAAAATATGTACTCCCGTAATTAAAATTGCTACAACTACTAAAATTGAATAAGGCAATTCAGTAAACGATAACATTGATAATAAGCTATCTATAAAAGAATTCATTATCTATCAATTTCTCCTAATACAATATCTAAACTACCTAATATTGTTATTACATCTGACATCATCCATCCTTCTGAAATTTCACTAAATACAGATAGGTTACAAAAAGCAGGAGATCTCATTTTTAATCTATATGGAATATTTTTACCATCACTTATAATATAAAAACCAACATCACCTCTAGCTGATTCATATCTCGAATAAACTTCACCTTTTGGAGGTCTAATTTTTTTTGGTCTTGCTTCGTGAACATCTCCATCAGGTAACTGAGCAATTGCTTGTCTAAGAATCTTTACACTTTCATCAATTTCTCTTAATCTTACCCAATATCTATCCCAACAATCNCCTACCGTACCCATCAAACCCTTACCAACAGGAACATCAAAATCAAACTTACTGTAGATAGAATAAGGTTCATCTTTTCTCAAATCATGACTTATGCCACTTGCTCTTAGAGTTGGACCAGAAACACCAAAATTAATACCTACTTCAGGTGTAATTATTCCTACATCCGCTGTACGTTCTACAAATATCATATTTTCTGTNAATATATCATCAAATTCTTTTAACATAGGTTCAAAATAATCTAAAAATTCTGTTGTGTATTGAATGAAATTTGGAGGTAGGTCATGCGATACACCTCCAGGCCATATATAATTATATAATAATCTTGCTCCACAGAGCATTTCAAATAGGTCTAAAATTCTTTCTCTATCTCTAAGCGCCCAAGTAAATGGAGTAATTGCTCCTACATCTAAACCAAAAACACCGCATGCAACTAAATGACTAGCAATTCTTTGGAGCTCAGCAACAATAACTCTTATATATTCTACTCTTTCTGGTAGTTCTATATTTAACATTTTTTCTACTGCAATTGAATATGCGTGATTCATGTGCATAGAAGCTAAATAATCACATCTATCAGTAAATGGCACAACTTGTTCATAAGACAAGTTTTCACAATGTTTTTCAAAACATCTATGTAAGTATCCCATAATTGGGTCAATTTTACTTACAATCTCTCCATCAGTACGAATTTTTAATCTAAGAACACCATGTGTACTAGGATGTTGAGGGCCCATATTAAGGACCATTTCTTCAGCTTTTATTATACTTTTATCTTGTTTTGACATTATTCCCAATATGTTTTGTCTTTAGGCACAGGCATGCCTCTGTAATATTCTGGTGTATCATAATCTTTTCTTAAAGGATGACCTTCCCAATCATCAGCAAGCAATATTCTTTTAAAATTAGGATGATTTTCAAATTTTATTCCCATCATGTCATAAGCTTCTCTTTCGTGCCAATCAGCAGAACCCCAAATACTTGAAACACTATGAATAGAATCTTCATCAGTAACTTCTATTCTAATTTCCAAATAATGATTTAAGCTAGTAGATTTAAAATTGTAAGCTACTCCATACGTCTTTTTATCACCACAATCATATGACGAAATACACATTAAATAATCAAATTTTAATTTATCTTCATTTTTTATTGTTAACGCTACATCATTCCAATCACTAGCAGAAACTTTAATAAACTTAGCATCTTCTAAGTATTCAATAGATTCTGAATATTTATTTTTTAATAAATTTGCTATATCTTCGATTATCAAACTTATACCTCTTTACCTAATGGAGATTGTAATTTAATTTTTTTCTGTAATTCTAAAATACCTTGAATTAAAGCTTCAGGCCTAGGAGGACAACCAGGAACATAAACATCAACAGGAACTACTAAGTCTACCCCCTTTAGGACATGATAACCATGCTGCCAATAAGGGCCACCGCTATTTGAACAGCTTCCCATTGATATAACATACTTAGGATCAGACATCTGCTCATAAAGACGCTTAACTCTTTCCGCCATTTTTAAAGTTACAGTACCAGCAACTATCATTACATCTGACTGTCTAGGTGATGCTCTTGGTATATTACCAAATCGATCTAAATCATGTCTTGGTCCAGCTGCAGCCATCATTTCAATAGCACAACAAGCTAATCCAAATTGAAAATACCATTGTGAATTAGCTCTAGACCAATTTATTAATGTATCTAACTTTTCAACAATTACATTATCTTTATTAAATTTATTAAGTACTGATAAATCAGAAGCTTTCATTTATTTACTCTCTTTCGCATCCAAATGAGCATATCTACCTGATGCATATTTTAATTTCATTTTAACCCAATCTAAATCGCCTTTCATCCAAACATAGGCAAAACCAACAATCAAAATACCTAAAAACATCATAACCTCTACAAATGCAATTAAGCCTAGCTCTTTGAATACAACAGCCCATGGGAATAGAAAAACAACCTCAACATCAAATATTATAAATATTAAAGCAATGATATAAAATCTTATATTAAACTGTACCCATGCACTACCTTCAGGAAGCTCTCCACATTCATATATTTCTAACTTATCACCTTTTTTATTAAATCTTGGTGAAACGAGAAATTGAATAATTAGAGGAGCAACTAGCAATACTATTGCTAAGCCTATGAATATAGCGACTGGTAAGAAATCTTGATACATTATCTTTTTAAATATTTAAACATAAACAGGTTATAAATTTAGTGGATTATTGATTGATAACGCAATGATTATCTACCAAAAAATATTTTTTTTAGTTAAATATTATAAATTATATGTAATTTAGATTTTAGTATGAGTCTATTAAATAATATAATCATCAACACCATCCCTATTTTGCCAAAACAAATGGTCAAAATTATAGCAGATAAATATGTTGCAGGACAAAGTATAAATGATGCAATCAATAAAACGGAATATATTAACTCACAAAATTATGAAGTAACAATTGATTTACTTGGTGAACATGTAAAAGAATTATCTGAAGTCAATAATATTACTAATATTTATTTAGAGCTACTTGAAAAGATTTACAAAAAGAATCTAAAATCAAATATATCGGTTAAACCAACACATATAGGTTTAGATATTAATAGAGATACTTTTAGAGATAATGCTTTTAAGTTGGTAAAAAAAGCTAATAGACTCAATAATTTTATTAGATTTGATATGGAAAATTCTTTTACTACTGATGCAACTATAAAAACATTCAAAGAAATTCAAAATAATTATAAAAATGTTGGTACTGTATTTCAAGCTTATCTCAAACGTACTTTTTCAGATCTGGAAAATCTAATGGATAGAAAAATTAATTTTAGGTTATGTAAAGGTATATATAATGAGAATTCAGAAATTGCATATAAGACTTACGATGAAATTAATACAAATTATTTAAAAATAGCTGAGTTAGCATTTAAAAATAAAAGCTATATTGGCCTTGCTACTCATGATTTAAAGCTAACAAAGAAACTTTATGAGCTTATTGATAAACATAATGTTTCTAAAGAAAATTTTGAATTTCAAATTCTTTACGGAGTTCCAATGAAAGGTTGGCTTAAAAGACACTTAGGTAATAATTTTAAAGTTAGAGTTTATTTACCATATGGACCACAATGGTATGAGTATTCTATAAGAAGATTAAAAGAAAATCCAAATATTGCTAAATACGTAGCTAAAAGTATTTTTTCTAAAAGAGATTATTAAAATGAACTTTAATAAAGCTTATGTAATTGGCTCAGAAGAAGTTTCAAAAACTAGGCTAGACAACTTTTTTAAAAACAATAAATTATCTTCTGTTAATATTGATGTATGGCCTGCTATTAATGGTAAAAAAGTAAATATAAAAAAATTTCAAGATTTAAAATATTTACCAAAAAAATTTCAAGCAAAAAAACCAGGAAGTTTAGGATGTCTATTAAGTCACGTTACTTTATGGGAATTCTGTAAAAAAGATAAAGAATGTGATATTGCTTTAATTTTTGAAGATGATGTTGTTATAAATAAAAATTTTGAAAATGAAGTTAAAAAATTAAATATAAATGATTTACCAAAAGATTGGACAATGCTACGAATGTCTTATAAGGGTCTTGTTGGTAAGCCTATATCTAAAACTATAGTAAAGCCTGACTCATTAAAAAAAAGAGGTGTAAATGCCGGCACATGGTGTTATTTACTAAATACCCAAAATGCTGATGTGCTCATTGATGAACTTATTCCTTATGAAAATAAAAATTCTATGGATGTCCTTTTAAGAAATAATATTAATAATCTTAAAATTTTTTTTACTAAAGATAACTTGGCTCAACATAATGAAAATAAATATTCTCCGAGAAAAGATTTAAATCTATCTAAAAAAACTATTTTTGAATCAATTAAGATTACATTAAGAAAGTATCTATATCATTAGTTTGAACTGTTATTAATTTTTATTCCCAATGAAAGTACTAATGTAGACATTACCCATGATAATGCAATAATCTTTTGTGAAGTAACTTGTAATATTAAAGCAAACTCTGATTTAAATGGGTTAGGTCCAAAAAGAAGAATACCAATATAACAAAATATAAAAATAGAAAATATATAATAGCCTATACCGTACATATTATCTATTTTGTTTGATTTAATTATTAAGTAGCTATAAATGATAGCAGATGGAAAAGCAAAATAAAATATATTATTAGCTACAAATACATGAATTTGATAAACACTAAAAACATTAATTAAATTACCTTTTTGATCAATTACATTCAATGTTATATCTCCAGGAGTTATACCTGTCAAAATAAAACAAATACCTGCAATTATAGCAAAAAATGAACCGAGTATACTAAGTTTTTTATAATTAAAAAAAGATGGTAAACAAAAATAGTAAATACAGAATATAATTCCTGTTAAGGACATACCTGAACTCCATATTTTAAATGAAGTTATATTGCTAATTTGATTTCCTTCTATATCAGTAATATATGCTTTAATACGCCCAAGCTGGCTAAGAAAATTCCTAAAAAAATCATAACCTTGAGTATCATTGTCGAACATAGAACCTCCAGGATAAAAATACATAGCTACAATATTACTTAAAACAAATATGCTCACCCCGTAAAAGGGCAAATAATTTAATATGTATTTTTTCATTTTTAATTAATTTCTTAGAGGTTTTCCAGTTTTTAAGAAATATTGAATACGTTGAATTGTCTTCTTTTCACCACAAAGACTTATAAAGGCTTCACGCTCAATATCTAATAAATATTGCTCATTAACAGGCGAAAAAGGTCCCCCTTTATCTCCACCTGTTAAAACATAAGCTAATTTTTTTCCTACAACTGCATCATGTTCACTTATTTTTTTTGATTTTACAAATCCTTTAATGGTAGAATCTACCACTAATCTACCACTAGCTCCTGGTAACTTAAATTCACGAATTTCTGGAGGTGAATAATTTTCAGACATATCTAAAACATCCTGTTTAGCTTCGTGTAACAAATCTAATCTATTCATCACAAATCTATCTTTATCTCTTAAATAAGACATTTTTTTTGCTTCCTTAGCAGATGTTGCAACTCTTCCAAAACCAACAGTTTCAAAGACTTTTTGAACCACCGGAAAAGAACCTGGCATCATAGTCTTCACACTATCAGAAACATTATTAAGCATTCTTAAATTTCCACCAGCTCCTGGTATAATACCCATCCCTACTTCAACTAGTCCAATATATGATTCTGATGCAGCAACTATTCTGTCACATGAACCACAAATTTCATAACCTCCACCTAATACAAAACCAAACGGTGCTGCCACTACAGGAAATGGGGCGAATCTTAAAGCTTGGAATGTATCTTGCATTGTTTTGGTCATTCTATCAATTAAATCCCACTCTTTTCTATTTGCAGCATTTAAAATCAAATTTAAATTAGCACCCGCAGAAAAATTAACTCCATCTCCAGATATAACAATCCCTTTATAATTATTTTCTTTTACCCATTCAACTGCCGATTCTAACATACTAACCATTGAGCCATCTAGAGGATTAAAATCTGGTTTAAGGACTGAATGCAATTCTATACCTAATACACCATCATCTAAATCTACCATTGAAGCAGACCAATCTTTCTTGATAATTTTATTATTATCAATAAAGTGCGAAAATGAAATTCTATTGGAAGTAAATTCTATTTTTTCATAATTTTCAATTTTTTTATTATAAAAATATAAACCTCCATTATCTTTTTTATAAAAAGAGTTTGCACCATTTTTTTGCATTTCTTGAATCCATTTAGGAATTTTTAATCCATCATTTTTCATTTTTTTAATAACAGTATCAAAACCTAACATATCCCAAACCTTAAACGGGCCCTTTTCCCAACCAAAACCCCAACACAAGGCATTGTCTACGTTTATAATATCATCTGAAATTTCACCAATTAAACTACCACAATAAGCTAAAGATTGAGATACGATAGACCATAAAAATTCCCCCGCCTGATCATCTGAATAAATTGCTGACTTTAATTTACCTTTAAGGGTATTTTGTTCTCTAGCAAGTGATACTGCTTTAAATTTTTGCTTTTTTATAGGACGATATTCCATTGATTCAAAATCAAATACGTGAATTACACCCTTATCAATTTTCTTGTAAAAACCAGCACCTGTTTTCTGACCTAGACTCCCAGAATCAATTAAATGTTTAATTTTTTCAGATATTTTATATTGATCTCTGAATGGGTCATCCAAACACTTATCATAAGCTGTTTTTGAAACAAACTCCATTACATCTAAACCTACTACATCCGCAGTTCTAAATGTTGCGCTTTTTGGTCTACCTATAAGCGTTCCCGTCAATCCGTCTACATCTTCAATATTCATTTTTCTTTTAATTGCTTCATTAACAGTCACCATCATACCAAATACACCTATCCTATTGGCTATAAAATTTGGTGTATCTTTCGCATAAACAACACCTTTACCTAAAATCTGTTCCATAAAAGAAGCCATATTTACTATTAAATCTTTACTATTTGATTCTGAATAAATAAACTCAACAAGTTTCATATATCTAGGAGGATTAAAAAAATGTGTGATAAAGAAGTTTTTCTTTAATTTCTCATCCATATCTTCAGATAATTCTGAAAGAGATATTCCTGATGTATTTGATGTTATAATTTGATTATCAATATAAGGAGTTATTTTTCTGTATAAATCTTTTTTCCAATCTAATTTTTCAGCTATTACTTCAATAATCCAATCACAATCTTTTAATTTATCTAAATGATCTTCATAGTTATAACATTTAATTAATGAGATATCTTTTTTGTCATAGAAGGCTTTCGGTTTTATTTTTGTAGCTTTTTCTATACCACTTTCTGAAATTTCTTGCGTCATATCAAAAGCATAAACATTCAAACCTGCATTAGCACAATGTGCAGCAATTTGAGATCCCATCACTCCAGTACCTAGTACTGCAACATTTTTAATTTTTATCATCCTATAATCCCCCTAAATTATTTTACTATTTAACTCTTTCTAAAATTGTTGCGATTCCTTGACCTGTACCTATACACATAGTTGCTAAACCATATTTAGCATCCTTTTGTCTCATTACATTCATTAGAGTAACAATAATTCTTGAACCAGAACAACCCAAAGGATGACCTAAAGCTATAGCTCCCCCATTAAAGTTTATTTTATTCATATCCCAACCACCTTTTCTGATTACATATAATGATTGAGCAGCAAAGGCTTCATTTAACTCAATAACATCTATATCTTCCATTTTAAGATTAGCTTTTTGTAAGGCTTTTTCAGTAGCAGGTAATGGTCCCATACCCATTCTAGTCCAATCAACACCAGCAACAGACCTAGATAAAACTTTGAATTCAGCTTTTATTCCACAATCTTCAACTAATTTATTACTAGCAACAAGTAAAGCTGACGCTCCAATAGAAATAGGGCTAGATGTTGCCGCTGTAATAGTTCCATCTGAATCAAATGCAGGATCTAAGGATTTAATTTTATCTACATTAGGCTCTCTAGGTCCTTCATCAGTCGTTACGGTATTTCCATTAAATTCAATAGGTAAAATTTCGTTTGAAAAATTACCATTCAATGAAGCTGCTAACGCTTTTTTATGAGAATTAATTGCAAAATCTTCTTGATCTTGTCTACTTATATCAAGCTCCTTTGCTAAATTCTCAGCAGTCTCTCCCATTCCCATATAAAAATCATTTTCATACAAATCAGGATGAAAGCTTGGGCTAAATCCACCCATAGGGACACCAAACATATCTTCAACACCACATGCTATACCACACTCAATATCATTGGAATTTATTGCCTGACTTAACTGATGTAAAGCATCCATAGATGAGCCACAAAATCTATTCACAACTTTACCAGTTGTTGATTCAGGCAAACCTGATAATATAGCAACCCCTTTAGCCATGAGCATACCTTGGGGGCCTTCAGGAAACGCACAACCCATAACTATATCTTCTATATTTTTATGAGGTATAGATGAATTTCTTTCAAGTAAACCTTTAATTAAAGTTGTAGATAAATCATCTGAGCGCATACCCAACATACCCCCACCTTTTACACCAATTGGAGATCTTAATCCATCTACTATAACTGTATATCTATCACTCATACTAACTCCTTTTAATCAAGATAATATTTTTTATGTTTATATAAATCATCTACAATATCTTGCTTGTATTTTATTCTATCAGGTTTATAATTAAGATGATTTATATTTTCTTCAATTTTATCATTAATTTCATCATTAGGTAAATGCTCTAAAATAAGTTTAGAATTATTAATTATTTCATAATAATGATTTGCTAAACTATACCTAAATACTTTTTCTGTGTTGTCCTTATGTTCACTTTCATCTAATCCATAAAGCCTCTTAAAACCAATATCTACAATTGAAAAAGAAATCACCACATCCGCAAATGGCTCTAATATCCATTGCTCATTTTTTAAGTCTTGTCCATAAGTTAAAATTAAATGATTAGTAATATTTAATAGTAGGGATCTGCAAAATTCTACTACTCTAAAATATTCATTTGACTGACCTTTAATTTCACTTGATGGAATCCAATTATTAATTCTTTCTTGAATACACATTCTTATAGGAATTTCTTCTAAAATTGATTTTTTTAATACATATCCACCAATAATCATTCTATTAATTTCATTAGTGCCTTCAAAAATTCTGTTTATTCTTTCATCTCTATATGCACCAGCCATAGGATATTCTTCAATAAATCCAGCTCCACCCATAATTTGAACACCTTCATCTACAGTATAAGCTAATGTTTCAGATCCTAACACTTTAGAAATAGAGGCTTCAATTGAATGATCTTCAATAATCTTTTGGACCCCTTCATAATAGTTGTCACTATTTTTATCTAAACCATTAATTGCTTCATCGATTGCTCCTGTTGTCATATAGTTAATACTATCTGATTCCCAAGATTTAGTCACCATGTTAGCAAACTTGTTTTTTATCATTCCAAAATTTGAAACTGATCTAGAGAATTGTTCTCTCTCAAACGCAAAATCTAATGCGCCAGTTGTTAAATATTTAGCTCCAGCACAGGTAGTTACACCTAGCTTATATCTTCCTGGATACAAAACATTAAAAGCAATTGGTCCGCCCTGACCAACTTCACCTAACATATTTTCTATTGGAACTTTACAATTTTCAAAAAATAAAGTTGCAGTTGAGGAACCTTTTATGCCAAGTTTTTTTTCTTCTGCACCTACGACAAAACCTTCACAATCTTTTTCAATAATAAAGGCCGTATATTTATTGTCTACCATTGCAAAAACAATACTAATATCTGCCCAAGAACCGTTGGTTATATATATTTTTTGACCATTTAAGATATAGTGTGTTTTTTCTTCATTAAGCTTAGCTTTTGTAGATGCAGCTAAAACATCTGAGCCTGCACCTGGCTCAGTCAATGCAAAACATCCTATATATTCTCCTGAAGCCATTTTTGGTAAATATTTTTCCTTCTGAGCATCACTTCCATACCATATTATTGGAAGCATTGCAATACCAGTATGAGCTGAAATACTTACCATAATTGAAGCACTTTCTCCACTGGATAAACAATCAACAACTATAGAAGCAGTAGTTTTATCAAGCTCTAAACCGCCAAATTTTTCTGGGACATCAACACTTAAAAATCCCAATTCTCCAACTTCTCGAAATATTTTTCTAGTTAATTCTTCATTAAGAACATTATTAAGCTCATTACTGACTGGCTTAAGCTGTTCTCTAGCATAATCTACAGCTGATGAGGCAATCATTTTTTGTTCTTCTGAAAATTTTTCTCTACAAAAAATACTAGTTTCTAAAGCATTTAAAACTAAAAATTTTCCTCCTTTACCCACTAAATCTTCTTCTGTATACATTTTTATTTGTCTTTTTTCTAAAACTTCCATTTTTTACCCCTGTTTTGAAATTGAACTAATTAGTAGTTCAATTGAATCTCTAATATATTCTTCTGCTGATACAGCTTTTTCATCAGTAACCACAAACCATGTAATACCTTGAAAGATAGCCAAAAAAGCAATTGAAGTTTTTCTAACATTAATATTTTTAAATTCATTTTCTTTTATACCTTTACTTATGACCTTTTCAAATAAGGCTAATAATTTGTCGTATAAAATTTTTGATCGGTTTTTGATTTCCAAGTCTTGATTAGACATTGCTCTAAATTCAATTTCAGCAATGTATGCGTGTTTTTTTTCATTAAGTGTTTTTATAACATTTTCACCAAAGAATCTTAGTATATCACTAGCCTTTTTATCTTGCGACTTTTTATCATAAAAATCTTTAAATGTAAAAGTTTCCCAGTGATCTATCAGACTTAAAAATAATTCTTTCTTGCTACCGTAATAATGATATAAAGCACCTTTACTTAACTTGGAAGCTAAAACTATATCATCCATAGTAGTCTTTGAATATCCTTTTTTTACAAAGACTTCAAAGGCTGCATTTAAAATTTGATTTTTTCTATTTTCTCTATCATTTACCATAATTATAAACCGACTGGTCGGTTTAATATAATTATAAGAAATTTATTTTACAATTATTTTTATTATGAATTTAATTAAAAGAAAATTTATGTATTTAATAAATTTCTATGTTAAAAACAGGAGTATAGTAGGTTTTATTACCTTCAATATAGCTTGCAATTCCTAAATTTATTTGCTTATTATAAGTTAAACCAAAAGATAAGTTTAATCCTTGTTGATTATAATCCCCTGATGTAAGATCACTATGACCTGGTGTATAAGCAGACAAAGAATTATAGGCAGAAAAAGCAAAGTATGGGCTAATTTTTTTATTATTAAAATAATATTTAGCTCCTGCTGAAATACTTCCCGCAATAAAAAGTGACGTCCCTAAACCTGCAAAAATCTCATATGAATCATTTACGTTATAATTTATTGATAATGAACCTAGGCTATATGGAGTTTTTTCACTGAATAAACCCACTTGATATCTAAAATCATAACGTTTTTTACTGATATTTTTTATATAAGGAACCTCTATATCAGAATAGAAAAATTTTGAGGTATTGTATTCATTTAATATTTTGATTAATGATTTATCTCTTTTAGATTGATGATAGCCGAAATATCCTGTATACACTAATGCACCGATTACTATATTATCTACACCAGGTGGCTTGTTTCGCTCCCCTGCACTATAATTCTCACCTCCTTCTTCCCACCTTTCTGGATGTTGAATTCCTTCTAGACCAGNACCAATACNNCNAATAAGAANCACGNATACCCACCAACTTTTTTTTAAACTTANTTTATTATGATGTTTTACATACTGATTATAATCTTTAATTTCAAAGANAGTAGAATCAATACTCATAAACTCAATAAATTGATCATGATCATAATGTTTTTTTAATTTATTGTCATAGACCTTCCCATTTTCTATTGATAAGTATGGTAATATAATCGAAAAGAAAAATACTATAATTAGTCTTTTAACCATATTATTAAGATTTGTGTGAAACTGATCTAACTTGGGTAATTCTTCCGTTATCCATTTTTATATATACTGAAGTAGACATTTTAAAAGCTTCTGGTGTATATGATGATGCAATAATTGTTACCCCATCATGACTAGATTTTCTTTTTAATACTCTATTTAAAATTATTCTTCTATTTGAATCTAAATGTTTCTCTAAATAATTAATTATTAAAACTTTAGTATCAATTGAAATTGCTATAGCTAGTAATATCCACCTAAACTCTCCGTCGGATAACTCTGAAATATCTGACTTTAATATATAATCTGGTATTTTCATTGCATTACATATTTTTTTAAATGCTTTTTCATAATCTTGATCTAATTGTGTCTGAATATTTTTCTTCATATAAGCTTTAACATTCCCACCAAACCAAGGTCTCTTATTAACTTTATCAAGAAATAATACTTCTTTCTTGTATGCTGATGTGCTAACGTTATTAATATCGCTATCCTCATAAAAAACAAGACCGTTATCAATAGTATGATTTTTAGATAAAATATTAAGTAATGTTGATTTTCCAGAACCCATTGAACCAGTAAATAAATACATAGCACCTCTGTGAAAATCAAATTTATTAATTGATAATATTTTAGATTTATTTTTAGTATAAAATAATTTTTTTAGTAAAAAAATTGGTTTTTTCATTATATTCTCCCGTTTATAATCTCAATAAAATTTGAAATTATTTTAAATGAACTGTTTGATTTATGAACTGGGCCATAGTTAGGAACTATACCATTTTCATATCTAATTTTAACATATTGATCCATTATTTCTAAATTAAATTCTGGATGAAATTGAACACCATAGATTCTATCATCTATAGAATAAGATTGTATTCCCATCTTATTTTTAGCTAGCTCTATAGCATTTTTAGGTAATTTTGAAACTATATCTTCATGTGAAAAATAAAAGTAATCATCAGGTTCAATATTTTTAAATATTTTATTTGACAAACCACTTTTATTTATTTTTAATTTGTAAGAGCCTAATTCCCAACCCTTAGGATTATGTATAACATCACCACCTAAAGCTGCACTTATAATTTGATGCCCAAAACATATACCCAATACAGGAATAAAATTTTTATAAGCATACAAAATCTTATCTTTTAATAATTTCATCCATTCAAGATTATCAACAACTGATGATGCGCTGCCGGTTATAATCCATCCATCATAATATGCATGATTAAAATCATTATTATTATAAATTTTGCTTATATCAATTTTAGTGTCTTGTGAATTAATTAGATTAGAAATCCAATCTGTAGCATGACCGTATTTATTTCTTATTTGTCCTAAACCAGGACCAGCACTAATAATTAAAAGTTTCATATAATCTCTATTTTAAAGATTACTTAATAAAACTATAGAAATAGTATCTAATTAATGAAGAGTCTCTAAATATCTTTCAACTTCAATAGCTGACATACACCCTGAACCTGCCGCTGTAATAGCTTGCCTGTATACAGTGTCCTGAATGTCACCACATGCAAATACACCTTTTACAGACGTTTCTGTTGAATCTGATTTGGTTATAATGTAACCCTTATCATCAGTTTCTACCTGATTATTAAGGAAGTCAGAATTTGGTTTATGACCAATAGCTAAGAACAAACCATCACATTTAAAATCTGATTCTACACCAGTCTCAGTATTTTTTAAGGTAGCGGAAGTTAGTCCGCCATTTGATGGATCACCTAGCATATCTATTACTGAATGATTCCAAAGAATATCGACCTTTGGATTATCAAAAACTCTTTTTTGCATGATTTTAGAAGCTCTAAATTCTGAGCCTCTATGAATTATTGTAACTTTACTTGCAAATTTTGTTAAAAAAGTTGCCTCTTCCATTGCAGAATCTCCTCCGCCAACTACAACAACTTCCTTATCTCTAAAAAAGAATCCATCGCATGTAGCACAAGCTGACACACCATGACCCATCAATTTTGATTCATTATCAAGATTTAAGAGCTTTGCAGATGCTCCAGTCGCAATTACTATACTATTAGATAAATGAACTTCATCCCCAACAGTCACTTCAAATGGTTTTTTGTTTAAATCAACTTTATCAACATTTTTAAAAAATGTTTCTGCTCCAAAGGTTTGTGCTTGACTTCTAAAAAGATCCATTAATTCAGGCCCCATAATTCCTTTTGGAAAACCAGGATAATTCTCCACATCAGTAGTAATTGTTAATTGACCGCCAGGCTGATTACCTTCAAATACTAAAGGCTTTAAATCTGCTCTAGCGGCATATATAGCGGACGTTAGACCTGCCGGTCCTGATCCAATAATTATTATATCATGCTTTTTCATATTTTAACTATTTAAATAAATTTATTAAGAATATCTGTTATTTGATTTTCAGGTACATTTCCAACTAATTGTTCTTCAACTTTTCCAGAATTAAAAATTAATAAATTAGGAATCCCTCTTACACCATATTGTGCAGCAAGAGGCGCATGTTGATCAACATTTACTTTACCAACTAAAACTTTACCATCGAAATCCTGAGCTATTTTATCAATAGTAGGCATCAATAGTTTACAAGGACCACACCATTCTGCCCAAAAATCAATTAAGACAGGTACTGATGAGTTAATTACTTTTTCATCAAAATTATCGCTAGTTATTTCTAATATGTGATCACTCATGATTTTCCTTTAAATTTGTTGTTTTATACCAAAAAATACAAATACAATTTATCATTAATTTTACTTATTAATAAAGTATTTTTTAATCTAAAAATTGCCAAGTTACTTGTAATTTTGAAAAACTACCTATTTTTTGATAATTGTTAGAATAAGAAAATAAGGTGTTATCATTAAATGGATTTGTAAAATGATAACTAATCTTAAACTGGTTTAGTATTATTCCTAATTCTAGATTCAATAAATTTACGTTTTTAGATTCGCCCAAAGAATTTTCTTCATTATCTTGAAATAAATATGGCTGATAATTACTATTGTTTGAAATTTCTATATATGTACTTTCATTTACATCCATTAAAATTCCATTTATTCCTATAAATGGCCTATATCTATTTTGATTGAATTTAGGTGAAAATAATAAAGAATAATTGACGTAAAGATTTAAAGGTAATTCATAACTACTTTTGTAAAATGAACTTTTCATATCGGCTATCAGATAATTATTTGAATATGATAAAGTGGTATTTAATCCATTAATATTTCCATTATTATAAAAATTATCTACTAATGAAATTGGTTCATATTTGTATGATGTTAAATAAAAAGGTTCAAATGAAAATTTCAACGAATTAATTTTATAATCCACATTAAAAGTAATNAGATCAATCATAATATTTGANTTCTTATTAATATANGAATNTGTNTTTTTATTTAAAGAAAAATTTATTGATCTTTTATGATNATATATCAAGTTAAAATTAAATCTTGGCCGCNTAAANTCATCTGTACTGCTTATATCGTTACTATTTTGATTATGTGTTATTAAACTTGTATTAAAAATAATATTTTTGTGTTTATAGCNAGCTGAAAAAGAAAATGTGTTTAAAAAAATATCATTAAATAAATAATCAGATTCANTTTCTTTTATATCNGAACTAATAGATTTNTTTNCATATTTAGCTAATAAATTTAATTTCTTATTAATTTTAATCTTTAAATCAATATCCATCCATTTATTGTAGTCATCTGAATATAAACCTAAATCNGAATTACCTCTNTTTATTTGTACTGAATTAGAAAAATTAAAATCAATAAAATTAAAATAATTAGATTCAATTGAAAANCCTGCTAAAAAATCCTCTGATTTTCTATTGTAAGAGCCATTGTTTAATGGAACTAACATATTTTCTTTNTGATACATTATAGAATTACTGATTTTTCCATANATTTTAGATGACTTANNATATTTTTTTTCAACATTAAAAAAATAATTTTGAAGAATTTCACTNTTNGAGTTTATAGAAGGNAATCCATCATATTTATTTGACTGAGCCATAAAAAAAGCTGATATATCATTTTCATATTTATTATTAATAAAAATAATATTTTCATTATGTGCATAATCTCCTCTATTATGCTCAAATGCNGTTGAAGAACAAGTGTCACTTATAAATTTTTTATANATTGGAGAAATGTCATANCTCCCTATCGAATTAAATCNTGANCCATTAATTTTTATATCCATGATTGTGTAATCAGAAAAAATATTGGGATTATATTTATTTAAATAAAATGCAGTATTATATGATGGATCAAAAGTTATAACAGGNCCTTCTAGTGCNGACTCATAAAAATTACCTATGTCAATATCTAAATTATCATTACAAAATAAAATTGAATACAATAAGCTAATTAAAAAATATTTTTTAATCATAAAATTTATACTTCTAACTGCTGATTTAAGGATATTGATTTTTCAAGATTAAATACAGTATTAACTATAGAACCTTTAGGGTTTTCNACCATTATTTTGNCNTNATCATATAGAATAATATCAATAATTTCCATTATTATATTTTTTTNAATGTTTTTATTTTTTTTGACAAAGTCTTTTATAATATCTCTACTTAATATAAAGCAACTTTCATTTTTAGCTATATTTGAATGTGAAAATACTATATCATATTTATATTGTTTAACTCTGCCNATATATTTCAATAAAATTGAACANATAATCATATCTTTATCATTTAAACTTTTATTTTTATAGANTGATTTTGATATTCTTAATGCATTATAAATTTTTAAAATTAAACTTCCTTTTTTACCATAGTTAGAATAAGATAATGTATCTGGGAAACTTTTCATTTCTATTTCATACTTACTATAAATATCATTTAGTAATTCTTTAAAAGGTGAAGACATTCTATTTATATCTTTTATAATATTTCTATAAATGGTATTAGTTGACAATGTGATTGAAGGNAGTATATCAGATTTATCAAAACCATACTTTTTATAACGATCTAATTCTAAATAAGATATGTTATTTATTTCTAAAAATAATTTCTTTCTATAATTTTTAACAATACCTTTAACGGCAACCAAATCACCTTCTTTAAACATTGATTCATAAAATTCAGGAAATTGCCATATTTTGGCATTAACTTGCCCTGTTTTATCTCTTAAATGTAAATCTATATAATAATCACCATTTTTAGATATTTTTTTTTCAGTAAAAATTGCTTGATAAAAACCATATATATTTTGGCCTATTTTAAACTCNTTGATACGNTTAATCTTGATCATTTTTTAATTGGTTTAACAAATATTTGGTGATTATGTTTTATTATTTTNTATCCATTTTTTTCTGCAATTTTTTCCTGAATAGCAGCTATTTCTTCACTATAAAATTCAANAATTTTTCCAGTTTCTACACATATCATATGNTCATGCTGAGGATGTTCTCTACCNATGTTTGANTCATAACGAACNCTTCCATCNTCAATATCCATTTTACGAATGAAATCATATTTAATTAATATATCTAAAGTTCTGTATACAGTTGCTCTAGATACATTCAATCCTCNTTTAGTTAAAGAATCTAATATTTGTTCACACTCTCTATGTTTACTTCCGTATAAAATTTCTTCAAAAATAGCAAATCTTTGATTTGTAAACTTTAAATTTTCTTTTTTTAAAGCATCAATAAAACTTTCCTTATNCTTTTCTACTTCTTTATAACCAACCTCTTTTTCTCTTAAACCTAACCATATATTTTGTTTTTTAGCCACAAAATCCCCTCTCGTTTAATTATTAGTAAACTATTTTAAGATTAGCATATTTTGCAATTAATTTTTTTCGTACGTTTCCATGAAATATTACAGAAATTTTTGATTCTTGACCTTCGCCCTGAACATGTATAATTTTTCCTTTACCAAATAAAGAATGATGAACTATTTGACCTATTTTATAATTTACATCTTTTAATACAGATTTTGTAGAAGAAGCAAATTCATTTTTAGGCTTAATGTAATCAATATTTTCTTCTGGTAGTTCATTAATAAATCTTGATACTGTCATTGGCATAACCTCAGCTCCAAAACGTCTCCTTAATCTAGAATAAGAAAGATATAGTTTTTCCATAGCTCTAGTGGCTCCTACATAAAATAATCTTCTTTCCTCTTCTAATTCATCATTTTGATCTAAATATTGTGATATAGGAAATAACCCTTCTTCTAAACCAGCTATAAAAACAATTGGAAATTCTAATCCCTTTGAACTATGTAAAGTCATAAGGGTAACTTGCTTAACATCATCATTCCATTTATCAATATCTGTCAATAATGAAACTTCTTCTAAAAACGTAACTAAATCAGCATTTTCTTTTTCATTATCATAATCTACAATACCATTAATTAATTCTGTAATATTCTGCCATCTTTCATTTGAATCAGCNGTATTTTGCTTATNATAATGCTCTTTNACCTTAAACTGNTCAATAACATCATTAATTAANTCAGTAATACTATAATTATTAATTTTNTTTTTGNACTCNGTTATTTTATTTATAAACATTTTAATAGTTTTTTTCTGTGATAANCCTATTTGAANGTTNTCAATATTTTGNAGTGTTTCATAAANTGAAATTCTTTGTTCTTTAGAATTTTTAACTATTTTATCAATTGAGGTTTTTCCTATTCCTCTGGCAGGAAAATTAAGAATTCTTAATAAACTAATATTATCTGATGGATTNGATACCGCTTTTAGGTATCCCAACATGTCTTTTATTTCTTTTCTCTCATAAAANTTAACTCCCCCAATTATATGGTATGGAATTCCTTGTCTTCTTAATTTATCCTCAATAATTCTACTTTGGGCATTTGTTCTATATAATATTACGAAATCACTAAAATCATAATCCCCGTTAGAACTATTTTCGGATATAAGATTAATAATTTTTTCAGCCTCCATTGAATCGTTAGGATTTTCAACAATATGGATTGGCTCTCCTGGTTTATTATCTGTCCAAATCCTTTTATCTGCTCTTTTAGAATTTTTTGAAATAACAAAATAAGCAGCATCTAAAATATTTTGAGTAGATCGATAATTTTGTTCAAGTTTAAAAACCTTAGATTCACCGAAAGCATCAGAAAAATTTAAAATATTNGAAATNTCNGCACCTCTCCATCCATATATTGATTGATCATCATCNCCAACNACACATATATCTCTGTGATGAACAGCTAAAGAATGTATNAATTCAAATTGTGGCTTATTAGTATCTTGATATTCATCAACCANTACATAACTGTATTTATTTTGATATTTTTCTAANAAATNAGGAAATGTTTTAAATAATTCTAATGGCTTAAGAAGTAAATCATCAAAATCTAATGCAGAATTACTTGTTAATTGATTTTGATAGATTTTATATACTTCAGCAACTTTTTTAGATAAAAAATCATTAGCTAACTCTTTAGCTTGCTCATAAGAAATAAGATTATTTTTAAGCTGACTAATATGATTTTTAAAAGTTTTAGGTTCAAATTGTTTAATATCTAATCCTAAATCCTTTATACTATCTTTTATAACGGTTACACTATCAGGTTGATCATAAATATTAAAACTATTAGAAATACCTAAATGATGTATTTCTTTTCTAAGAAGTTGAGCAGAAATTGAATGAAAGGTGCCAATTGAAATTGATGATATGTCGAAATCAAGTAATTTTTGAACTCGTGATTTCATTTCTTGCGCTGCTTTATTAGTAAATGTAACTGCTAATATTTTTTCAGGTGACAAACCAACTTCTTGTATTAAATAAGCAATTTTATAAGTTAAAACTCTTGTTTTGCCACTTCCTGCGCCTGCAAAGATTAAATTAGGTTGCCCTATACTTTTAACTGCCGCTAACTGCTTTTCATTTAAATTACTTAAATCCATTTATCCTCAAATCTTTCAAATATTTTTTTCTAGCTTTTTCATGATCTTTAAATGTTTTGTTAAAAACGTGTTTACCTAAATTTTCTGGATCTTTAACAAAGTATAGAAAATCTGTAGTTAATGGCTTAGAAGCAGCAATTATAGCATCTAATCCAGGATTATTGATAGGCCCTGGTGGTAAGCCTTTATATTTATAAGTATTATATGGATTATTAGTTTCCAAATCTTTATTTCTCAATCTTCTATTTTCACCAGGTATAATATACTGTATTGTAGCATTAGCATCTAAATACATATTTTTATTTAATCTATTATGAAAAACTGAAGAAATAGTACTCATTTCGTTAATATCCCTCGCCTCTCCTTGAACAATAGAAGCTAATGTTATCAAATCATGAAAATTGAAATCATATTTCTCATAATTAAATTGGTTGGAATGTACAATTTTTTTAAATTGTTCAACCATCATAGTAATTATTTGTTTTTCATTTTGATTTGATGAAATAAAATATGTTTCAGGAAAAAGNTATCCCTCTAAANTAGNANTACCACTTATTTTNAGTTCATTTATAAAATTANCATCANTACATAAANTTTTAAAACTTAATGAGTCNGCTAAATTAGATTTATGTAATTTCTGAGCTATTTGCGAAACAGTCCATCCTTCTGGAATTGTAATACTTGTATAATCATATTCAGAACTAGTAATTCTTAAAAGTAATTGTTTCATATTTGAAATATCTGACAAATCATACTTTCCAGGTTTTATCAATTTATCTAAAAACAATAGTTTTGAAGCTAATAAAAAGGAATATGGCTCACTTAATANATTTTTNTCTACTAATNTATAAGCAACAATGTTAGCATTATCNTTTTTATTTATTTCTATANTACAATCAGAACATAAAATATGTAATCTAGTAACGGATAAATAGAANAATGCNATCGATACTANGATTATTGAAATCGATGAAAATAATATTTTGTTATATGTGNTTTTAGTGTTCATAGAAAATTATTANGNATAAATTTAANNANATAACAATAATAATACTTGGATTAATTAATATTAATATTTTAACTTTTCAGGCCTAATTAGTTGGCTTATATTTAGATATGTATTGGCCATTTAAAACAACTAATTATGTGATTTTTGGAATAGGAATACTTAGTATAGTTATTGGATATTTAATTATATCCCTTAANTCAGTTGATAGTATTCAAAGCACAAAAATTGGCCCGATTATACTTTTTGTAGGATATTGTATCATAATTCCTTTATCNATTTTATATAATCAAAAAAATTAATTTGGGGTGGTAGTTCAATTGGTTAGAGCACCTGCCTGTCACGCAGGAAGTTGCGGGTTCAAGTCCCGTCCATCCCGCTCTAAAAANAACCCTTACTNNNGTAAGGGTTTTTTTATTTTAAGAATTTATTAATACTACTATGNATACAAATCTNTNTGTGAAGGAGAAAATTTTGTCAAATTAATACCTATGACAGCGTTTATATATTCCTTAAATGAAGGCGTTCTTCCAAGAATTGCAGAAAGAACTACTACAGGAGTTGAAGCTAATAANGANTCTCCCTTCTTTCGATCCGAATCTGCCACAACACGACCTTTAAAAAGACGNGTAGATGTAGCCATAACAGTATCACCTTTTGCAGCTTTTTCNTGGTTACCCATACATAAATTACATCCAGGCCTTTCAAGATACATCATATTCTTATATTCTCTTCTAGCAGTATCTTTAGGATTACTATCATTGAACTCAAAACCAGAATACTTTTGTAAAACATCCCAATCTCCTTCTGATTTAAGCTCATCAATAATATTATAAGTTGGAGCAGCCACTACTAGTGGGGAATTAAATTTTACTTCTCCACTGACCTTTTCTAGATTTCGAAGCATCTGAGAAAGAATTTTTAAATCACCTTTATGAACCATACATGAACCTACAAAACCAAGATCTATCTTTTTCTTTCCTTCATAATAAGATAATGTTCTAATAGTATCATGCGTATATCTCTTTGAAATATCATCATTATGTACATCTGGGTCTGCAATCATTGGTTGAGATATTATATCTAAATCAACTTCAAATTCAGCAAAATATTTTGCGTTAGAGTCAGGCTGTAAAGGTGGCTTTTTACCAGAACTAATTTCTTCAATTCTCTTATTCGCTTTATCTATAAGACCTTGCAGGACTCTTGGAGAATTATCCATTCCTTTTTCAATCATGACATTTATTCTATTTTTAGCAATTTCTAATGATTTAATCAAAGTATCACTTTCAGATATACATATGGAAGCTTTAGCTTTCATTTCTGCTGTCCAATCTGTAAATGTAAAAGCTTGATCAGCCAGAAGAGTACCAATATGAACTTCAATAATTCTTCCTTGAAAAATATTTTCTCCATCAAACTTATCTAACATTTGTGATTGAGTTGCATGAACAACATCTCTAAAATCTATATTTGATGGCATTTCACCTTTGAAAGTAACTTTAACAGATTCAGGAATAGGCATTGATACCTCTCCA
>NHBL01000008.1 GCA_002167465.1 bacterium TMED6 | reverse complement strand
GGGGTTAAAAAGATCGAACAAAACTTAAAAGAATCGACTATAATTTCTTTAACCAGATATTGCACAATACAACGTTGGAAGCATGGAAAAACAGGAGAATATATTATGCTTAGTATGGTTTGGGATGTAAATGTTGAAGAAGACATTGGTTTGGTGGTTTGCAAACCGATAGATGGATTTATTAGCGCATAATAAAAATTTTAAAGGAGGGTGTGATGAAAACAACATCTTTTTTTCTTAAAAGTCCCTTAACCTTGTATTTTTTAGGGTTTGTTTTTTCTCAACCCTCAATTTTAATTACACCATCATCATTAGGTTCATCTTTAAATACTGGTCAACTGGACACGCAGATATTAAGTGTTTCTAATACGGGAGATGAAGAGTTGCAATGGCAAATAAACATTGTAAACGAAAATAATAGTTACCGGTTTTTAGAAAGGCATAATGAATATAGAAATTCAATACAGCGTCTTTACACAAGCACAACAGACAAGCCGGCAGGTTTTTTTCCTCATCTAGTTGTGCAGAGAACAAGCAGTAGAGATGTTACGATTGCTTTGATTAAAGAATATGATCCGTGGGCGAGCCCGGCAAATGAAATGATTCTGGAAAGCTTAAGTGAAGGGTATGACCTTTTTACCCATGTGGGTTTTTCTGGTATGAATTTTAATGATTATGATTTAATAATTGTTGCCTCAGATCAGCCACAATATTTATATGATGCTTTTAATGATCGCCTAGAAGAAATAGAAATATTTGTAGAAAACGGAGGGGTTCTTCAGTTCAACGGGGCAGACCAGGGTTGGGAATACGGTTTTTGGAATGAGCTTCCTGGGGGTGTTACACATGAGAGCTATTACAGTTGGTATAATTATATTTTTGATCCAAATCATCCAGTTGTGAATGGCATTCCAAACGAGCTTTACGGAGGAACAGCAAGTCATTGTTCTATGCAAAACCTTTTAGACAACACACATGTTATTATTGTAGACGAGGAAGACCAAGCAACGCTAATTGAATACCAATTAGGCTCTGGTACTGTTTTAGCTTCGGGAATTACTTTAGAATCATCAGGAAACGATCCTTATTTCTATGAGCTTCTTACTAATCTAATCTCATATTCTATCAGTAAAACAAGACCGCCCTGGTTAAGCTTAGAGCAAGAAAGTGGCGTTGCTCCGGTGGGATCTACAATAGATTTAGATGTTAATTTTGATGCTGCAGGTTTATATGGTGGTGAGTATCAGGCAACTATAGAGGTGTATTCTAATGATCCTGAAACACAACAGATAGACATTCCGGTTGTTCTTACCGTTACAGGAGCCCCAGATATTTCAGTTTCGGATGAGGTTATAGATTTTGGTACGCTATTTACAAACTATGGAGGTTCCAGAGAAATTGTTATCCGTAATGATGGGACAGATGTCTTAGAAGTTTCTAATATCACCGTGGATAACCCGTCTTATTCCTTATCTTTCTCACAAGCAACGGTTCCCTACAATGATGAAGTTGTCTTAACCATAGATTTTATGCCACTGGAAGAAGGTGACTATAGCAGTTTCCTTACGATTGTATCTAACGATGTAGATGAGTCTGAGGTTGTCATACCTATTTCTGGATCTTCCATAGCGCCACCAATTATCAGTGTTAGCCCCAGTAGCTTATCATCTAATTTGTTAACGGGTGAAACGGAGACCCAGTTTCTTACGATTTCTAATAGCGGGGGGAGCGAACTTTCTTTTAGTGTAAACACTGTTAACGTTGATGCTCGTTGGTCCATGCCGGAGCTAGAGTATGGATTAGATCCGACCATGCTAACAATAGAGGATATAAGAAATCTTTGGAATAGAAATGAATTATCCTCATTGGAGAATGTTTCAATACCTCAACAAACGCAAAATGAAACCAGGCCTACAAGAAACTGGCAGCTATTAGCGAATGATCCACAAGATAACAATTCTCCCTACGATACGGAGAATGTTTATTATGAAGTAACGGATACAACACTCAATTTTAAATATGAATATTATGAAAGTTGGGATGACCCCTATGAAAACACAGTAGCAATTTTAATGATCAATATTGATAATGATATTCAAACGGGAGCTACGATAGATGATTTTGAAATTATTGAAGGAATCGACATGATGATATATTCATTAGGAACTGGCTACAATTATGGTGGATACTATTACCAGAATGAAGGTGACGGTGTTTATGTTCTGGATGAAACAGACAATTCTGAGTTCGTTCAGGTTGATTATCTTGTTTGGACAAATAGAGAAGAAAACACCAATGAGTTTTCTTTTGGTGTTCCTATTGAATATTTTGAAGGGTTAGTTTCTATGCAAGTGGCATCATATTCTGGATCTTTCAATGATGACGGACCAGATGTGGTACCTAATGAAGGTATGGTTGAGCTTTTTTTTGGTGTACCCTGGCTTTCTATTGATCAAGAAAGTGGAATTGTTCCTTTGGGATCAGGTATTGATTTGGGTGTAACTTTTGATGCGACAGGGTTATTTGGTGGTGACTACGAAGCAATAATAGAGCTAAGCACAAACGATCCACTATCTTCGGTTGTTGCAACTCCTGTATATTTAAATGTAACAGGTGTTCCGATAGTTGATTTTCCAACTGAAGCAGACTTTGGTCAGGTTTACGTGGGATACCAAGATACAATAGAATATGTAATTACAAATAGTGGAACAGATTTACTTTTAATTGAAAACTTAACTTTTCAAGATACTTGGTTAAGTTCTATAGAAACTGAATTATCTATATTTCCAATGAGTAATGCATCTTTACATCTTATTGCAAACATTAATGATCCTGATTCTTATATTAGCAGCATGGGGTTTACAACAAATGATCCCATAAACACGACAGTTGAAAACATAATGATTGGAGCAAGTGCTGTTCTGCCACCGGTAATGAACATTTCTTCATCGGACTTTGTGTTTACTCATAGTTCAGAAGCTTCTGAAATATCTGAGCTAATTATATCAAACTCTGGTGGAAGTAGCTTAGAGTGGCAAATAGAAATTCAAACATCGGAGGGGTCCGATGAAGAATGGTTCTTTTTTCAAAAAACAGATTATGGTGATTTTAGCTCCGAAGATAATCAGGATAGAATAACAGATAATGTATGGATATCAAGACAAAACAATGGGCCTTTATTTAATTATTTCTTAGAAAATAACCCTGAATATGGATGTAGTTCTCAAACGCCATCTGGTACGTTGTGGTCATCTAACCCCAAGGAAACAAGTAGCAACAATGATTATGTTCCATTTATTGAAATGACGGGCTGTTGCCCTCCCTGTATGGTTGGTGATACTGTTTCCGTTTGGCTTTCTCAAGATGATATAAAATTAAATGTTGTTTTTGAATCATGGACTTCAGGGGGGCAAGGAGGAGGTTTTTCTTATTATCGGGAACACGCAACACCACAATGGTTGGAAGTTTCACCATTGGATGGAGTTATTGACATTAATGAAGAGCAGACAGTTTTTGTATCAGTAAACTCATTTGGATTGGAACAAGGTGAGCATTCAGCGGGTTTGAATATCGCTAGCAACGATCCAGAAACACATTCAACGTTGGTGCCAGTAGACCTAGTTTATTTTCTTGGTCTTTCAAGTAATCAAATTCCAAACGATTATGCTCTCTATCCAACATATCCAAATCCATTTAATCCTAGCACAACTATACGATTTGACGTTCCTCAAAACATACAAAAAAACATTCAACTCTGTGTTTATGATATTACAGGACGACTTGTTGATACGTTACTGGACAAGCACTTATCGGCAGGTACATATTCTATTAGATGGAAGCCAAACAATAGGCCGACGGGTGTTTATTTTTTAAGAATGAATACTGAAAAATATAGCAAGACTTATAAAATGGTATTGATGAAATAAAATAAAAAATAATTTTAAATGAAAGTTGCTCTTAGGCTTTTATTTTGTGTCGCTGTTTGTCAAAAACAAAACGCGGTTTTTTTTAACTTGAACCAAAACACTATAAAAAATCAAATTTTCATAAATATCAAAAAACCATATAATATAAAACACAAGAGGACGCTTCTTTTGAATCAAAGTTTTTCTAATTGGTTTTATGCTATGGGTCCCTATAATGATATATGGGGGTCAGATATTTTAAAAGTTGATAAAAGATCAATCAATAAAGCCATTATTTACTATCCGTTAAATAACTTTATTATAAGCTTTCGACCAAGGCTTGAAAATAATAATATCAGTAAAAACCGATCGGCTTATATCAATGTTTTAGGTTTTAATCTTAAAAAGTTTAAGGTGTGAAATTCACAAGTATCAATTTTATGGTTCAGAATGAGAGCTATCATTAATTTGTTTTTTCTAATATTCTCTTGGACTTTGTTTATAAAAAACCAAAAGTATTTAATAAGTTTATGGTTCAAATTTTGAAANNTATTTTTAANTTGTAATAAANNAAAAAAAGAAACGATGCACTAANCNTTTTTAGCAGCAATNGAATTATAAATGAAACAATTATTAANAATATNTTTTTTATTTACCNTGNNACTTTCTCAAGAAGTTGAAAATGACATTGCTTATAAATTGGTNTCNAAAGAATTAGACAGNTCGGTTCCAGCTTCATTTATAAAAGAAGCTTTTTCGCATAAAAAGCTAGAGGTGCACAAAATAATTGCAGAAAGATTTGCTAAACCATACGAAAAAAAGCCATGGACAGAATACAAAAAGATTTTTGTGAAAGAGTCAAGAGTTTCAGCTGGAGCAAANTTTTTTTCAGAAAACATAAANTTGATAAATNAAGTGGCNTTAAAGTATGGTGTTGATCCGTTTGTTATTGTAACCATTGCAGGAGTTGAGAGNAATTATGGAGTACANCANTCACANTTTTCTGTTTTTAATNCTCTTTATTCTCANATACATGAAATACCAAGAAGAACTAAGTGGGCTACAAGAGAGNTAGCTGAATTTATAAANTATTGNTACAAAGATAAGCTTGACCCTCAAGAAATAGGTGGCTCNTATGCTGGTGCATTTGGATACGGTCAATTTATTCCATCTAGCTTTACAAGATACTCTGTTGATTTCAATGAAAANGGAGTGAGGGAACCNTATAGNTGGCCTGATGTTTTNGGAAGCATAGCTAATTACCTTAGAATGAATGGATATAAAAAAAACAGCAATGANTATNACAAAGGTGGAGATATCTACAAGTCTGTTTATGCATACAATCATGCTGATAATTATGTCATGGCTGTGCTTGAATTAACAGAAAGAATACGCGAAAGATGCACTGGTTCCAGAAAATATTATCCGTCTACGATTACTAATTTTGACCGGAAACGTGTAAAAATGTATAAGTCTAAAGGTTGGGCCCCAGATAAAACAATTAACATGGATGCGTGGGTAGAAGTGTCTAAAGAAAGCTAGAAAGTTGCATCAAGAAGTATCTTCTCACCATCTCTTTCAATTAANACCGGNACGGTCATTCCTGCTTTTAAAGTACTTAGCCTATCCATGTATTCATAAATGTCACTAATTGATTTTTCATTAATTGATTTAATGACATCTCCTTTTTTAATACCTGCAATTGCTGCAGGACCATCACTTCTTGAAATACCATCTACCTCCAGTCCTTTTTCTGTGCTGCTGTAAGAAGGCATTATACCAAAGGTTACCGTAAACTTTTTAGGAGAACCCATTTGTCCTTTTTTGGGACCAGCTTCTTGAAAGACAGGTTTTTTAGGATATCGCGAAAGGTAATAGGTTAAATCATAAATAAAGTTCAGAATATGTTTTTCTCCTTGAAGGTTTATTAATTGCCAAGTATCTGCTGGGGTATGATATTCATCGTGAACTCCAGAAAAGAAAAACAAGACAGGAATATCTTTTGTATAAAATGTAGCATGATCACTTGGTCCAAATCCGGACTTATTCATAATTAAATTAAAAGGACGATTGTTTTTTAAGCTATCAAGAAGATATTCAAAAGAGGGAGACGTTCCGACTCCCCCAACGGTATATGAAGAGTCAGACATTCTGCCAATCATATCCATATTTATCATAGTNGTAATGTTTTCTATTTTAATTGGTGAAGATTCAATAAAATGTTTTGATCCAAGCAACCCTTTTTCTTCTGCGTCAAAACCGATCAAAAGGACACTTCGCTTTAGATAGTTAATATTTGCAGATAGTTTTTGTGCAAGCTCTAGCAACCCCGCTACTCCAGAGGCATTGTCATCAGCGCCGGGATGAATTTGATTCTCTTCCGGTTTTCTAGATCCGGAACCAGGTCCTCCCATACCAATATGGTCAAAATGTGCCCCAATCACGATATAATCGTCTCTATATTCCCGGTTTCTGCTTCGTATTTCTCCTACAACATTTGCGCCTTTGCTTATAACGGGTTCTATGTCAATGGTGGCATTAAAGTTCAATACTCCAAGTTGGAAGCTTAGCGGCTTTAAGCTTTGGTTCATCTCATCTTGAATTTTTTTTGTAGACCACCCAACTCTTTCAAAAATTTTATTTGCTTTGTTTTTTGATAAAATAACAGCAGGCGCTTCATTGTTCTTGAAACCGGGAACATATTTAAGAGGATATAATTCTTCGTCTTCTATTTGAGACACAAAAACAATCCCCTTTGCTCCATTATCTTTGGCTACAAGCATTTTTTTGTGGAGTGGAGAGTGAGGAGCGTAAATAGAGTGAGGCTGATTTCTTTCTGGGCTATGTCTCATTACAATTACCCATTTGTCTTTTACATCCAGTCCTTCGTAGTCATCCCACTTTAATTCTTTTTCATTTATTTGAAAACCGTACCCTGCAAAAACAACCTCNCCAGAAAAATTCCCATTTGCAGAAAAAAAGAGAGGNAGGTAGTCTGAGCCGACAATCATAGTATCCTTATTTAATATAAGATTATTTAACGGACCAAGTTGTATTCCGGTTTTTATATCAAAAGGTTGTGTGTACGATTTACCAAAAGCAGGCCTAACACCATAGGACTTTAGNTTTTTAATTAGATATGCGATTACATCTTTACTACCTCTTGTTCCGGGAAGTCTGCCTTCTCTGTTTTCGTGGGATAAATAGCGGATGTGGTTCATAATTTCATCTTCGGTAATTTCAGATGAAGAAGTATTGCTTCTACTAATGATTAAAACAAANCCTACTAAAAGAATACTTATAATGGCATAAATTGATCGACTGGATTCATTCATTTGAGATAAAAATTATGATGGAATCAATGGGATGGCAAAGATAAAGGATTTAATTTTATTTATTGGAAAACAATATAAAAATACAAACATACCCTGAGTTTTTACCTGAAAGGTCAGANCCTTNAAAACCATATTATTTTTTTTCATATCGAGTGAAAATTATAAATAATTCTGACGTGACAGTAAANNTTTTGAGNCGATATTGGCATATNAAAGANGGGAAAGGGCANTCTGAAGATATACATGGGCCGGGAGTGGTTGGACAAACTCCTAGCATACACCCAAAAGAGTTTTTTGAATATACAAGTTTTTGTCCTCTACAAACGCCAATGGGGTTTATGAGAGGAAGTTATAGGATGACATTGGAAAACGGAGAACAATTTGATGCAGAAATACCACAATTCAAATTAGTTGCACATAAATATTTAAATTGAACAACTTATCTAATTATTAACCAATAGTCTTAGAATGGATATAAAAACAAAAATTATCGCCACTGTTGGCCCAAGTTGTTTCTCAAAAGAAAAAATAGAATCTCTTATAAAAAGTGGCGTTACTTGTTTTAGGGTAAACTTATCACATGGAACTAAAAGTGAAAAATCTAAGTGTTTTGATCTTTTAAGGTCTTGCAGGTTAAGGTCAGGGATTAGGCCAACAATTCTAGCTGATCTTGCTGGTCCAAAAATTCGAGTCAGCAGANNAAAAGAACCCATAAGAGTTCNNNAAGGTCAACAGGTATATATTAGTAGTGAAAAAACGGGGAAAAATGTTGTTCCTATTTCTGAGGGTATAAAGTTTCAAACTGTAGAAAAAGGTGCTAAAATCCTTATTGATGATGGAAAAATTTTATTGGAAGTAGAAAAGCTTATCTCAAATAAAACACTTTTGTGTAAGGCTGAATTCGATGGGGTTGTTGAGCAGAGGAAAGGAATTAATTTCCCAGGGATAGAATTAGATTTACCATCGATAACAGATCAAGATGAAAAAGACCTTGAGCTTGCATTGTCAAAGGGAGCAGACTGGGTTGCTCTTTCGTTCGTTAGGTCTTCTTCTGATTACCAAACACTTCGAGATATTATTATAAAACTTGGGTTTACAACTCCGATATTAGCAAAAATAGAGAAGTGGGAAGCTGTAAAAAACATGAATGACATCATCGATGTTTTTGATGCTGTAATGGTAGCTAGAGGAGCCCTGGGTGTAGAGTTACCATTGGAACAGGTCCCCGGAATACAGAAAAAGGTTATAAAAAAGGCTATAAAAGCAGGAAAACCAGTTGTCCTTGCCACTCAGATTTTGGATTCTATGATAAAAAGACCTGTTCCAACTAGAGCAGAGGTAAGTGATATTGCAAATGCAATATTGGACGGGGCTGATGCTCTGATGGTTACGGGCGAAACTGCAGTAGGAAAGCATCCTGTAAAGGTTATAAAAGTACTAAGTCGAGTTATAGCTGAATCTGAAAATAGCATTAATTACAAAACTTTTATAAAAGACATTAGTAAAAAAAAGCTAAACACTGCTCAATCTATAAGCCATGCTGCTTGTTCCGTTGCCGTTAAACAGGGAATTAAAAAAATTATTACGATGACACACAGTGGGAGCACAGCTAGAATGGTCTCTCGATATAGACCTAGCGCTAAAATNATAGCNATGACACCCTTTAAAGAAACGTGTCGTCAGCTTGGAATTGTTTGGGGTGTNCAGCCTNTTTTNGTAAAAANTTATAANACCTCTGATGATATTCCTTTAATTGCCAATGAGATGCTGATGGTAAATAAAAATCTAAGAAAAAATGAAAAATATGTAATAACAGGTGGTGTTCCTGTTGGGGTACCCGGAACAACAAACTATTTATCTGTTTTAAAAGGGTTTTAAAACTTTTCCGAATTGGTTATCTTGCCCAGGCTAGGATGTGATTTATCACATTCTTCATCACAAATNAAATAGTCCTCTTCTAATTTTTTAATTCCTTTTTTATTGAAGTATNTCCATTTACCAACTTGGAAACCAAATTTATATTTTCCTTCATACTTCTTTTGNCCATTAGGATAAAACCCTGTCCAAGATCCTTCTGGANTACCTTCAGCATACTCTCCTGTAAANTTTTTCTTTCCATCTTCATACCANCCAGTCCATGTACCCGTTTTCCAACCATACTCTATTGGTCCTTCTTCTTGCTTTTTACCACTTTTATATTTTTTAAATCCAGGCCCACTGTATACCTTTTGATTTTCTATTAATTTGAACCGNCCTCCCCTGTCTACTAAAACTTCGTCCATATTTACCGGGGTGTCAGATGAACAATTGAAGATAAAGCAAAAAATTAATATAGATAATATTCTCATTATTTTAACCGTTATTTTATTGTAATCTAATAATTAATCAAGCTAAGAGAAAGATTTTGAATAACTCTACTCTACCACGATTTCATCAGAAAAGATCCAGGCACTACCACCGCTTCCAGCGTGCCAGCTAGGGCATTTTTTTCTATTAATAGCTGTTATTAAAATATATCTAGCTGATTGATTTAACTGATCGAACCGCCCTTCTTTCCTATTTGATTTTATATAGTTTTCTCCATCTTGTAATATTAGTTGTTTTTTATTTATAAAGCTTTTTCCATCAGAAGAGAATGATATGTTTACTGATTTTGGTAAAAAGATCCAGGATTGATGAGATTCTAAAAAACCACAAACAAGAGTATTTATTTTTTTATTTTCATGTAAATCAATAACGATTTCCATATCATCTTTTTCCCATCCTTGCCAGTATCCATCATTGTGATTTTCTGAACCGGTTAACCCATCAATTAAGTTTTTTTCACCAGAACCTGAATACTTACTAACATAGTCAGAATTGTAAACAACTGTTTTTCCGATAGCTTTATGAAAATAAAAAGTTTTTTCGGACATGGGTCCGAAAGAACCGTCGGGACGTAAAATGCTAGCTTTGATGGTTGTTGTTTTTTTTATTGAAAAATCCTTTTTAAAAATTTGAGAAGACTTATCTGGTTGGTTTCCATTGATTGTGAAATAAATTGGTTCTCCGGGATGCTCAGAAGAAAGAGAAATTAAAAAATTATCATTGAGAGATCTTTTAATGCTTACCTCAAATGAACCTGAAGAATAATTCCAGTTTAAATTTTTGAATCTTTTTTTCAGATTCTTTAATCTAAAATAAAAATCTTCAAAAGTATTTGTTCCTGGACCTGACCATAAAACTTCAGATAAAGCGCTCATTCTTGGTAAAACTCTATATTGTGCAATTTCTGGAGTTTGAACATATTCAGTCCAGAGGTTTCCTTGTCCACCTAAAACAAATTTAGAATTTGTGCTATCTAGCTCTTGAGGAATTGGATTAAAAGAATAAACAGTCTTTAGTGTTGTCATTCCTCCAAAAGCAGCGGCAGGAGCACTTTCAGGGTTTGACTGATAATAATCAAAATAACAATGAGAAACAGGGCACATAATTACATCGTGTCCAGCCTTAGCAGATTTAATTCCATCGTGGAATCCTCGCCAGCTCATTACTGTAGCAGACTTAGCTAGCCCACCTTCCAAGATTTCGTCCCACCCAATTAATTTTTTATTTTTAGAAATAATAAACTTTTCTATTTCTTTTATGAACCAGCTTTGTAGTTCATGTTCGTTTTTTAATTTTTCCTGAACGATTCTAGTTTGGCATTTGTCGCATTTCTCCCAGTTTAGCTTTTCTGCTTCATCCCCGCCAATATGTATATAGGGACCTGGAAACAAAAGAGAAACCTCTTCCAACACATTTTTAATGAAGGAAAAAACATCATCGTTTCCTGCGCAAAAAATATCCTCGTTTGGCCAATATGATCCTGGGTTCACAGGAATATATTTTTTATTACACGAAAGTTCTGGATAAGCGGAGAAGACTTCTGATGTATGCCCAGGCATTTCAATTTCAGGAATTACTAATACGTTCCTACTTTGAGCATATTGTACAACCTCTTTTATTTCTTCTTGTGTATAAAAACCACCATATGTTGCTTTCTCATTTTGTTTTGCAGGTGACTGTTCTTTCCAAGGTTCATGTCTCCTATCTACTCTCCATGCTGCTTTTTCAGTTAAGAGTGGATATTTCTTTATTTCGATTCTCCATCCATTATCGTCTGTTAGATGCCAGTGAAATACATTCATTTTGTGTAAAGCAATCATGTCAATGTAGGTTTTTATAAAACCTACATCAAAGAAATGACGAGACACATCCAGATGCATGCCTCGATAACTAAAAGAAGGGCTGTCTCTAATTTCACAGGAAGGGATGAGAGAATTTTTTGGTTTTAATCTATTTTCTAAATTGGAATCACATAGTTGCCTAAATGATTGGAATCCATAAAACAAACCAGCTTCATGTGACGCTTCTATTGTGATAAAGCCGACATCGCTGATATTTAGTTTGTATTCTTCTTTGTCTAAATTGTGTTTATCGTTTAGGCTAATATTTATTTTGTTTTTTGGATCGCTTATCGCGTGTTCTAGTTCTAGCTTTTTTAAGGGACTTAAAAACTTTTTGAATAGTCCAGCTACGTATCTTTCATATTTTGTATTGTTTTCAACATTTATACTGTTGATAGAGTTTAAATCAAAAGATGAGTTGGTTGTCTTTATGTTTGTTGGTTTTGGAATGATATTTATAGATGTGTCATTCATGTTTTTTTGATTGTTATTACAAGAAAAAAGTAAACAGATAATTGAAAATACTAAACGATACAATTTAATTAGT
>NHBL01000007.1 GCA_002167465.1 bacterium TMED6 | reverse complement strand
GCATTACCCCTTCTTGAAACACTACCTGAAGGAAGATATGTAGTTATACCATCTTGTGTTGGTATAAATGATGCTATATCTCTTCCTAAGTTATCTATAACTTCAAAATCAGGACTAGATTTACCTTCTGCCCAATTCCATGGATAGATAACTTTTTCAGACACACATCCTGACCTAGAGCTGTGATAGGCTATTGATAGTAGAAACTGTTTATCAATAGCAAAATCTCTTACAGCCTGAATCTCTGACTCTGAAAATGGTTCCTTACCTCTATAATAATCAAAATTTGAAATATATGAAGGATTAGCAGAACAACCATAATCTAATTCATATTTATCATCACCAAATATCCAATTAAAATCATAATTTCTATTTAAATCTACACCGTCAGAATCATTTCCAGGACCATAAACATAATCAAAAATACCATTTAAATTTATATCAGTTTTATTTTTTCTATACCACTCATCCTGAATCCATTCACCAGCTAAAGTATCACCATGGACTGTTAATAGTCCCTCAGGATTATGAGTTGGAACAACCCAAAGCTCAGTATTTTCAAGAGCTAATTTTCTATCGAGATAATTAACAGGATAAAATGCATTAGGATGAAGAAGCCAATCAATCATTTCCATTGCAATTTCAACACCATAAATCTCTTCGGCATGACACTGCCCCAGAATTAGGACTCTAGCTTCATCTTCTGTTTGGTCAGCATCGTAAGATAACTTTACTGCATAAATAGGTAAATTGTCTTGATTAGAAAGCCCTATCTGACTTAATTCATAAATTATTCCACTTCCAGGATATTGAGAGGGCCAAGGATCAGTATTAGAGCCGAATTCTTCATCCCAGTCAAGCAACTGTTGCTCAACCTCATAAAAGGTATGATACCTCTCTGATAATGGAATCAAGGGAGCTAAAAATATTAATATATAAACAAATATCATTTTAAAAGTGATATTTTAGAACTTATATAAGTCTCATCAGAACCTATATTTACAATATAAATTCCACTTGAGAAATTTTGTGCGCTCCAATTGAAAGAATGGTTTCCATTACTTAGGTAATTATCATGTAATGTTTTAACTAGCTTTCCATTTAAATCATATATTTTAATTGAAATATTGTCATTTTTAGGATTAAAAAAGCTTATAGTCACATTTGGATTAAATGGATTAGGAAATATAGAATTAATACTAAATGGTAAATCAACATCTTCATGAATACTTAATTGAAAATCATGAGTTATAGACTGTCCATAAATGTTATACAATAAATCCTTACCAGTGCTCCTTAAATCACTCCAATAAACCATATATGATTGTTCTGATTCATTTTGTGAATATAAAGCAATCTTTGGTTCAGTCTGAATATGGTAAGCATCACATAGTGCTAACCCATTCTGAGCATAAACATATTGACCGTTGTTTATTTCTTGATAATATATATCTGTATGTGTTTGTAAATTTTCATCACTATTATTTCTAGAATCTTCCCATGCAATCATATAATTACCATTTAATGCTTTGTATGTGTATACATTTATTTGATCACCTTGTCCATCTGCAATTAAATATAATGGAGAACCATCTGCATTAGTATTAACCTCTAATGAAGTAAGATTTACAGTATTACAAAATAAATCATAATCTTGCCCGTTACTGTAATCTTCCCAACACACAAGAATTTCATTAAGCTCATCGTGGTAACTAATTTTAGCATTTGTTTGATCATTACCATAACTTGCTATTGAAATACCGTCTGAAGCTCCAAGCAAATTACCAGAATAATCAAAATATTGACCATAAATGTCAGAACCACCCTCTTGTCTGTTATCTCTCCAAACAACAAAAATACCATCACCGGTATCTACAGCATCTTCAATAAATTGATTACTTTCAACATCACATACTCGTTTAGGAAAACCTTGTGCATTTACACCATCTGAATTCATAATTGTGATATTACTATAATTTCCTGAACCAATTTTATCAAAAACTATAAAAGCTCCACCATTTGGTGAATTAAAGACATTTCTCACAAAATTATCTGAAGATGGATCGTTTGTTAAGTTTTTAGGTGCGTCCCAATAAATTGTACCATCAATACCAACTTTTCTAACATAAATATCTGGACCAGCAAAAAATTCACTCAATGATGTAAAATAAAATAAAGTATTGTCCTCATTTACCAATAAATCTAAATCTCTGCCAAATTCACTAATAAAATCATACTGAAAAAAGTCAGTAGGATTTAACCAAGTACCATAATTATCACCTTGTAAGTTTAATTCTGGTAAATCTAAAATCTGAAAATATTGTGAATATCCTTCAAATGGATCAGAACTTGCTTGATAATTATCTTGTAAAAACCCCATAAACAAATTATTTCCAACTTTTTTTACTTCTGCATTTAACTGTGCAGGATTTAAACTTAAAGATGTATTAGGCACTGAAATTGCATTATCATAAGAAATACCATAATCGTTTGATATTATTTTTCCAAAATTATATGTTGAATTAACTCCGTTTTCACGATCTTCCCAGTATAATAATATTTCATCATCATTTATTCTTTCAGATTTAATATTATCTGATTTTCCATCAACACCGTAATAAATCTCCATACCATTAATAGCTAAGGTAAAATCACCTTGCCCATTTAAATGTTGAGTATAAATACCACCACTACCAGACCTTCCATCTTCCCAAATAATAAATGCTGAACCATTTCCATCTTTTCTTACAACAGGACTTTTTTGAATTAAAGCAGCATTAGATATAATTAAACCATTTGCAGGCATAGTAGAAAGATTTTCAGCGTTGATGTGTTGTACGTATACATCTGCTTCATCACCACCATTCCTATCATCTTGCCAAGTAAAATAAGCTCCACCATCACCACTAACAGATAATCTAGCACCAGTTTGAGCGTCATCAGCAATACATATAGGCTCACCATTTATTGACCACTGTATAGGATCTTCTTGTGAAGCAATGATTTTTTGAGCATAAATATCACTATTACCATTTTGATCACTGTACCAAATTACATAGGCTCCAGAATCGTCTGCTTTAACTCTTGGTTTTGTTTGTGAAGAAGAAAGACCTTCAGTTAGAGGTAAACCTTGAGGATAATCTTGGAAATAAGGATTACCATCGACCCATAAATATTGCATATAAATATCAAAATTTTGATTTCTGTCATCTTGCCATGTAGTTGCTGTTATACCTTCTGTTCCACAACAACCAGCAGCATACGTTATTTTTGCATAGTTCTGATCACCTTCAGCATCACAAATTGCTTTTCCACCTTCCTCAACTGTACTCCATAAGGTATTGATAGTATTATTATCATGATCAGCAACCATTCTTTGACCAAATATATCGAGATTTCCGTTTCTATCATCAACCCAAGCCATTGCAGCTTCGCCAAGACCTGCGATTTCTAAACTAATACCATTATGATGTGAGTCATTAGTCATAATTGGTACACCTTCCCCTGGATTTATTATTTCATTATCAGAAGAAATATGCGTTGCATAAACATGCTCATATTGACCGAGAGTAAAATCTTTCCATATTATATACGCTCCACCATTGCCATCTTTACACATATTTGGACTTCTCTGAGATCCATCTTTAACAACAATAGGTTGACCCTCAAGCGACCAAACTAAAGAACCATCTGACAATACATGCTGTGCATATACATCTCCTTTTGTATCAGGTTCATTTCTATAATCAATCCATACGATAAAAGCTCCACCGTTGTCATCACCTACTAATAGTGGGTCTTCTTGCCTTCCATACGCTGTTGTAACAGCAATTCCTTTTTCCCCCCACAATTTATTACCTTGTGCATCAATTTTTTGAACATAAACATCTCTCATACTATCTCTAGTGTCAGACCAAGCAAAAATGATTTCACCAATTTGTCCATCACCTGCACTTCTCTGCCATTCAATATGCTGACCTTGCCTTATAGGNGCACCANCATCNACCCAATCAAACTGTGCTAAANCTAAATTAAATATTANAAATAAAAATAAAAATCTTACTGACATAANAACTCCTGTTATTTTAAGAAATAAATATAAATTCCATCTTCTGTTGATATAATAATATTGTTACCATCTACTTTTACATGATTTGAATAAGGNCTATCAATATGACCTATAAACTCTATATCNAAACCACCATTCCAATTNTATAATAAACATCCATCATGGCCNGCAGATAANGCTAAAATGTTANCNTCTAANCTTATATTATTAATTGAATATCCANTTGCTATAGATAAGTTATCAATAATATCCCCATTATNNCCAAGTAAAGAGATGTAACAACCATTACTNGTTGAAAGACCAGAAAATACTACTAAATCTTTAACATAGACAGAATTTACCTCNCCNGGCAAATCATATGAAGCATAAACATATGGATAAAAACCACCNNNAGGTTCAAAAACTCCACCTAAGCCTGGGTTGTAATAATCAAATGTTGGATTTTCACATGCAATTCTATCATTATCAACATTTCCTGATGATATAAAATCATTTAAAATTTCATTAGAATTACTATCAAAACATGATGACTCAGTTAATTGCTTTAATATACTGACCCCTAATTCGCCATTCGAAACAACTAATAAACCATCATTATAACTAATTTTTTCTGGAAGAATCCCAAAATTATAAGAAAATTCACACGATGGACTTGCACTTTGTTCAGGAAATAAATCTCCTGAATTTATGTCATATAAACCTTTCCATACAATTGATGTTGAATATTCATCAAAATCACCTACAGTACCTTCGTCATCACTTTCAGAAGAGGAATGTTTAACCAATGAAAAAACATTTATTAAATTTGTATTGGACTCATCATCTATTGCAGTACTGAGCCACGTTCCACCATAACAATCTTGTAAATATGAATCGACATACTGTGTTGCACTTTGATCTAGTTTATATAACCATATTCTATCATAAATATCTGTTATAAATGCAATATCATGATTTTTAGATATAGCAACTTCTTGAGCCCTATTATCACCCATTGAATCATCAAGAGTTGAATCATTATAAATTGAATCAATTGAAGCAATATTGCCCATACTATCTCTATTTACATCATAAACTATAAATCCATGATAATTAGCAGCTACAACCATTTTATTTTCAGTTAAATCTGAGTCCATTGCTTCACCATAGGTATTAATATAAGCAACTAATTCAGCTACATTGCTACCTTCACGCTCAAGCTGTTCAATGCATGAAAATAATAAAACTGACAATATAAATAAATATAATTTCATTTGTACTCCACCCTAAAATTTAAAAATTATAAATGAATTTAATCCACAATTCATTTCTTTGATGATTTTTGTAACCTTCAAGCCACGAAGTTTCATCATTATTTGATGATGATACCTTCCTTAAAAAATGTCTTAATGACATATCAACATTAATTTGTTTAGTAATTTTTTTGGAAACCTCTATTCTAAAATCGTAATCTGAGTAAGTTTTCCAATTATCAGAATTATAAAACCATGATTCTAAATCATACATTCTATGATTATAATACAATTTAAGACCAATACTTGATATTAAATATTTTTTAAATGTTTTTTTAATATACCATTTAAATCCATTTCTTATATATGATCTATCCATTTTAGAAGACTCTAACATTTCTGATGAAGAATATGAAATATTTTTAGAGCTGTAATACAAAAATGTTAACTGAGAATAATAAGATTTTATTAATTTAGATTTTAGAGCTAACTCTAATCCATAAATTTTACTATCAAATTCAGTAAAATATTTATTATAAAACTGATTATTATTAATTAATCTGTAATCAATCCACGTTCTTTTCAAAGGTAAATTATGAGATATTGATAAGTATATTGTTTCATTGTTAAATGAACATGGATAATAATCTAGTGGATTCGTATCTCTATCAATATATGTTCGTAAATAATAATCAGGCAAAAGAGAATATGATAATTTTATCCAAGTATATGGAGCTAATTTTATCTCTAATCTACTTGATATTGAAGAATATGATTTAAGTTGAGAACTACTATAATAATTAAATTTACCTTTAAAAATTAAATTAGTTTTATATGAAGTTAAAATTTCTGGTGTTATTTTAAATTGTAATGCAGAACTAATTATAGCTGAATCATATGCTTTTGAATCTCCCAAATAATCATTTTGAGTATTTTCTTCATTATGATAAGAATTGATTTCAAGNNCTGAAAACCTCATNTAATTATCGTCATANCCAACAGAACCCTCATATTTAAATGAAATNGGTAAATCATAAGAATACAAACATGTANAACATATTATAAAACTTATAAATCTAACTATTTGGGTCATAATTTCTCATTTGTTTACTTATTTGCCTNTAACTTATAAATCCAACATAAACTGTACTTCCTAAGCATACAAAAAGCCCNAGCCAAACTAANAACATGTTAAATTTACGAGTATAGAAAAGATTTCCTTTTCCAATATCTAATAAACCATCTTGGTCAATATAAAATTCTCTATCATCCCATATATTATTACCATTGTCATCATTAAAAAATTCTGAATCNCCACTTAAATTTTGACTCCATTTAAATCCATCTTTATCCCATTTTCCATTGCCTATAATATCTAAACCATCTGATACTGGCTCATTGAAATAACTAATATCACTTCCTTTTATCAATCTTTGAATCTCTACAATGTTAATCAAAGGTATATTTGATTCACAAAATCTTGATATAACACTTGGTCTCTTATTAAAAANAGGAATTTCATCAAGAACTTCATTTGCACTTACATAACCATAATAATCTTTTAATTTATTTTTTCCTTTAAAACCAAAACTAGCAACTCCACCACCTACATTNATATAAGCTTTATAACATGATAGAGTNTTATCTGCACATTCATTTTTATACAAATCAACTCTATTGANGATACTCTTTTTTAAAATNGTACCTGTTGAATCATTTAAAACTTCAAATTTATCTAAACCATGCATAATAAATAAATCNTCTAAACTTTTATTNGGATATAATGAAGTCATTAGGCTATCTAAACTTTTTCTTTTTAAATCACCACCATATATTTTTCTATATCTTGTACCTTTTTTTAGATAATCAGCTCCGCCACCATATGTAAACTTATTACTAACTTTACTGACAATTTGCTTGTCATATAAAATTTTTTCCATTTTAGGCCATGATAAACTCATGTCTGTAGCACCCCAACTTGAGGCTCCAAGAGAAGAAATAGATACATGGTTTAAACCCATTGATTCACATGCCATTAAAACAGCTATATTTGCACCTGGCATTGAACCGGTCATTGACAATGCAATTGTATCACCTTCAGATAAGCCTGCTTCCGTAAATTGATCAATTATTAGAGCCGCAAAATTAGGCTTTAACACTGTTGCTTTTGCCTCNTATTTACCNATNTCTGTTAAAAGTGGNCTAGATTCAGTATTTAAAAANACTAATCTTGTGTCAAATGGNTCTCTTGANAAGAATGGATATTTTCTTCCATATTTTTTTAAAACATTTAATGCATTTTGCATTTTATTAGCAGATTCAATTTTAGTATCATAATNTGATNANTTGTATGTTAAAATTGATGAGGAGACNATATAATATATCAAAATATTAATTATGGCTATCAAAAATAAAATTCTAGTCTTTTGAATAGAGGGTCTAAACATAAAATGTACCCCCACTTATAATAATCATAATTAATCTTGTAGAAATAGCAATAATCATGATAACACTAATAGTTTTNATTGTGCCTTGCCTATCCATCCAACTAGCAATTAATCCTGGAATAATGTTNCCAATAGAAGATAAATCATAANTCATAAAAGTATAAATATCAGGATTGAAATAAATTTTTGATAAGTATCCAAAAAAGAACCCCAACATTAAACTTANAACNAATCTTCTTTTGCCNTANACAAANATAAAATTAGATAAAAGCTTAATTATTATAACAACTAGAATTGCTATCCCAAATGTTATAATAATTTTAAAAGGTTCATGCAAGTATAATGCAATATANCCTGGAACAATAACACCACCAGCTGTTACNCCAAGTGTNTCAGTTAAAAACAAACTTAGGCACATACCAATNCCAATAGCTATNCCNATAAACTGTGAATTNTCAATCAATTTTCATATCCTTCATTTGTTTCATTAANAATTCTCCCCACCCAACAATATTACCTATACCTAAAACTACATAACCTGGTAAAGTTTTATCCATGAATTTAATCATATCTTTCTGATTTATTGAATAAGGAAATTTATATATTTTAATATTTTTATTTTTTTCTGNTAATTTTTTTAATTCAGAAGGAAAATTTTCCCCTCTTAAAACTAGAACCTCAGGTTTTAATTTATCAAAAATTAAATTAATTAATTGAATAGTTCTATATTGTCTATCTAAGCGTGTNTTGAGAAAAATAGAAAATTTNTCNCTCTTAAGTCTTTCATTTATCATNTTCCAAGTTTTTAAAGTAGANGCAGGATCATTTGCTGCAAATGCATTTATAAATTCAAAACCAGTATTTTTATATCTTATCTTCCAGATTGTCAAAGCACCTGGNTCAGGAATACATTTGCTCATACCTTTTAAAGCAATTGTCTTTTCTACTCCACAGAGNTCACAAACTTTAATAGCTAAACTAATATTNTCTTTGTGCTCTAAATACTTAAAAGATGAGATTTCTTCATTTGAAANATTTAAAATATTAGAAGAATAAAATTTACTATTTCTTTCTTTTGTGATTTTTTCAAGGATATTAATTTGCTTATCTTCAGACGTTACCATNATTCCATTAAAAGGTATGGTATTTCCCATTGATTTTGTTATTTGATCAATTGATATGCCCATCTCATCTAAATGGTCTGGNCTAACATTTGTCATTACACCAATTGTAGATTTAACAATTTTATGCTCTGATATCCACTGATATTGNGGGTTAACAGCCATACACTCAATAACTAAAGCNTCTGGATTAATTTTTGAAAATCTTCTAATTAGTGAAATTTGTTCGCCTATTGAAGCTGACCTTAATCTATGTATNTATTTATCAGTTCCATTTTCATCNATTATTCTNGGAGAAGTNCCTGTTGTTTTAGCNACAGTTTTAAGACCACCCTCTCTTAAACCTGATGCAATAAGTCTTACTACACTNGACTTACCTCTTGAACCATTNACATGAATTCTTATTGGTATTTTANTTAGACTTTTTGAATGAAGTTTAAATTCAACTAAACCTAACAACAATACAAACAATACCAATATAACTAATATTAGTTCCATTTTTAATTCTTTATNTGATTAATAGTTAAACNAATTATCCNAGAATACTACTAACTAAAATTACCACATCTAATACATTAAGGATTCCATCTTGATTCATATCACCAANAAAATCTGAATCAGCCTGATCTAATATCATTGCTANAAGTAAAACTACATCTAAAACATTAAGCAAATCATCACTATTTAAATCACCATAAAAAATNAAAGGTGATTGNGTTGTTATAAAAAGNGCTGAACCATTAGTTAAACGAGAAGCACCNCTTGGNTATTCATTATNAAATGTATATTGNANTCCTTNGTTACTNTATTTATTTTCAATTCCAATAGTAGAATAACAACCATGATCAGGCCTATCACCTTCAGGATAATAACCATTAGAAGTNTTATTAAAGGTCTTNTACTGTATTTTAATTTCTCCATCNCCTGTTGGNGTATCATTNCCATTATACAAAATAACTTGAAAATCTTCGTCTGAATTATTATCTTGAGTTCTCATATCTGACCACTCTATAACGACATAATCACAATTNGNTTGACAACCCTCAGGAAAAGCTTTGAAAAACACATCTCCCCCTGAACTTGTTTTCATNTCATCCCAAAAGGCTGCTAACATTGGTGCTGGACCACCTGCTCCAGGAATTGGATAATTTCTAAAAGATAATAAATCACTTCTACCAAAAGCTATCCANCCATTAGTACTAATAGTTATTTCACTATATGTNTCACCNTAAAAATTAAATTCAAATGGTAGTTCAACTANCTCAGTNCTATTTGTAGCATTATTACCATCNCCTCCNTCNGTTAAATTTAAATCTTGACCACTTCCNCCATAATTTGTATCAATTTCNATCCANTCNTATANAGGAGCTAAATCATAANCNANATCNTNAGAATCAAAAATATAATATCCATATGGATTTGGGCCTAACGGGTCTGTATCAGCCACAATACCAACAGTAACATTCACAAAATTGCTTCTATTGTATGAATTGTCATCTTCAAATCTTACCTCAATAGGCAGAATTGTTCCATTTATAATATTATCACTAAATGAAAGTTGTGCTGGTTGATCAGATACACTTATTTCTCCAACTTCTATATTTCCAAACTCAATTATTTCATTTTGAGTTTGAACTAAATTAGATGAAGAAGAAATATATCCTTGTAATCCATCGGATCCTTCATTACCGTTATTTTGAACTTGTAAAAATACATCAATAGATTCTCCAGGATTTGCATTACCATTAACTAAAAAATCGATGATTTCAATTTTTGCTGAATTTACTTGAAATGGAAGATATACTGACCATGTATTATCATGATTATCAATTAGGTTTAAAATTAAACTTAAATCATCTCCAAAAATTGCGTCTTCAGATATATTAATAATCAAAGGTTCCTGATTTCCAATTAAGTCGTCGTCGTCTGGACTCATATAAATCCATGATGTATTCCCACTAACAATATCAACTAAATCACTATTTGAAGTTAATTCACCTGAAATCCAACTAATATTATCATTACCAATACTGCCTATACTAATCATAGGAAATGTGTAATTTTCTCCCGAATTAGCCTCCAGATCTCCTTCCCATTGCATATTTATTGCATAGTCATCTAAAATATTTATAAAATTTTCTAACGGTCTATAATTTCTTTTTGTTACTGTTACGTACAATATTCCTGTCTCATCTGTATTATTCCAGTTAAATGATACATTTCCATTAATATCAGTATAATTTGACTCAAAGATTAGATCATCACCCATTAATAAAGTT
>NHBL01000006.1 GCA_002167465.1 bacterium TMED6 | reverse complement strand
TGATAGTACCTGTAAAGCAGATATAGAAAATAATTTATCATGTAATTCGTTAGAAGTCTTATATGATAGTACAAATACTTTTGTTTCACATCTGGATTGCATAGGGAATGATTATAATTATTATTTTGATAATTTACTTAATATAAATTTTGATTCTCCATCTTTAGATTCTATTGGGATGGTAATAGATTCGATTCTTACTCATCAATCAACTATTTTAGATGATCAAATAAGTTATTTTACTCGAGATTCTTCTCAATATCTTATACCTAGATTTGTATTTGATAATGAGTTAGATACGATTACATTCCAACCTACAAATTTACTATCCATTAATTCTCATTTAATTTTTAAATTAATAAGTTCTGGATTTATAGAAGAATGATATTCAAAATATATATTTACTTTTTTTTAATGAATATTATTTTTTCTGCTTATAATTTCAATCCAGAAAATATATCTTTATCTAGCGCTTCATCATTATCTTTCAATGATTTTAGGTCACTAAATGCAGCAGCAACTTCAGATCACAAAGGTTTAACTTTAAAAATTATTGGTATCAATTCAGGTTTTGGAAATAATTTTTTATCTATATCTAAATATAATGATATTAATGGTGCAAATTTTGATGATTCAACAGACCCTAATTATTTTCCTAAATCTGAATTTTATGATTCAATTAGAGAAGGGCTTAAAATTAATTCACAATTTGCGATTAATTTGCCTTTTTCAGAATTAGTATATAATAATATTTCATTTCATAATAGAATTTATTCTATGATTGATTTAGAATTACCTGAGTCATTTATTAAGTTATTATTATATGGTAACGAGCCTAATCAATCATATAATTTAAATAGTTCAAGCACTATAAATATTTTTTCAGAGAGTTCGCTAGGTTATGCTAAAAAAATTAATACAGTATCATTAGGAGTTAGATTAAAATATTTACAAGGTTTAGCTTATGGAGAATTGATTAATTTATCAGATAATTCTTCTTATTTTGTAACTGATACTACTACAGGCTTTATGGGTCAAGCAAAATATCTTATAAATCAGGCTGTTGGTGGAAGTGGTTATGCACTAGATTTGGGAATGATTTATAATAAATCAAATGATTTATTATTTGGTGTTTCAATCAATAATTTGTTTGGAAAAATTTATTGGGATAATAATAATATAACCTATAATTCAATGCGTGAAACAATAAATAATAAGTTGCCTTTACGTCATAATGAAAAACAGTATTTTTCAATAATATTGGATACTTTAAATGCATTGAATATTGTTAGTTTACCTCTAGACCAAATTTATAGTACTGAAAATTTTTCTGTCATTTCATTTGAAGATTTAGATGATATACCTCTAAATATTGATAGCCTTATTAATAATGATTTATTAATAGAAATAGAAGATGGTTCTTATTTATTGAAAACTGAAAATATGCCTTCAAATATAATTGATTCGTTCAATTTAAAAACACAAGATTATGTTACTAGTTATCCAGCAAAATTAAATTTTAGTTTAAAAAAAGATTTTGAAGAAAATATATCTTTTTGTTTAAGCCTTTCTACTGGATTTTCAAACACATTACGTAATTCTAAGAGTTGGAAACTATCTACAGGAGTATTATTTAATCGTTTTAAAAATACACCTATTACATTAGGTTTTTCTTTAGCTGAAATGGGAAAAATAAATTCGGGTTTTTCAATAGGCTATATGAAAGGTCCGGTTTTAATTAATTATGGATTAAGTTTTAAAGATGCAATTTTCTTACAATCAGCTCAAGGTATTGACTTTTCATTTTCAGTAATTTTTAGAACAAGTAATTTCTAAAAAACATATCTTCTGTAGTAATAAATTGAAATAAAAAAAACTGTTAGGTTAGGTAGCCAAGCTGAACTAAGTGGACTTATAGCACCCTCAATACCAAAATTTTTTCCAATAACAATTAAAACATAATAAATAACAATTATTAATAGGCTGAGTCCTACCCCATAAGAAACATTTGAACTTTTCAATCCAACTGTAGATATAATTGCAAAAAATATTAAAAATAAATTTGAAAATGGATAAGATAATTTATGATATAAACCAACTTCCCATTTATTTGTTTTACTTGAGCTTTCTTTTTTTATTTTTATAAAATCTTNTAATTCAAAATAACNCATNTCNTCTGGGACTGTAAATTCAGATATCAAATAAATAGGATTAATATTTTTTAAAAACAAAGAAGTATCATTAATAATTTTTTGATTTATTAGTNTATTTTCTTTCCATGTTCTGATATTCATTTTTTCAAAATCCCATANCTTNNTTATATNATTCCATTTCATTGAGCTTGCATCTANTCTATATTCNATATTATTTTTTAAATCAATATCTGTTATGGTGATATTATTAGCTATTTGNTTTTTATTATTATAATTCATAATAATAATAGATTTATTTTTATCTATATCTTCCACAAAATTTCTTAGTTTAGTTTTATTTTTTTTTAGATTATATTTTTTCATTAGAATAGATCTTTTATAATTATTATCAGCTACAATTTTATTTTCAAAATAAAAGTGTGTTATGCTTATAAAAAACCCACTAATCATAATAATTACAAAAATTCTTAAATAACTTATGCCAAGAGATCTAAATGCTATAAGCTCATTATTTTTTATATTAGATATGATTGATAATACTGTACCAATTGTAACAGACATTGGAATTGCATAGCTAACAAACATTGGTATAGTAAGTAGATAGTAATTAAAGATTTCTTTGCTACCCATGCCAGCATTTATAAAATTATCAATCATTTCAACAAAATTAGTTAAAATTATAATTGAACTAATAATGATTAATAAAAAAACAATTCTTGTTATAAAATTTTTAAAAATATATAAATCTATCTTTTTTAACATAAAGGTAATTTAATTATTTTAGTTTTTGTTTTTAAGTTTTATATTTGAAAGCTATTTATAAGCTCCCTTTAAGCTTATGTACGAGATACATATAAGGGTATAGCAAAAATTTAAGGGGGCCATGTGCCCTTTTTTTATATAAANATATTTTTAAGGAATATGTGGTAAATAAAAAAGATAAAGCAATATTACTTGATAGAAAACAAATCCAAAAAACATTGGTTCGTTTAGCTCACGAAATTATTGAAAAAAATTCTAATTTAGAAAATGTTGCTATTATAGGTATAAGAACCAGGGGNGTTGTTATTGCTGAAAGATTATGTTCAGNAATAAAAGATATTTCAGGTGTTAGTTTAGATTNAGGNTCAATTGATGTAACTTTTTACAGGGACGATTTTGAAACCAACCTAGGTAGCCCAAAAATAGGTCCATCAGANATATTATTTGATATAACTAAAAAAGATGTAATATTGATTGATGACGTTTTATATACAGGAAGAACAATTAGGGCTGCAATGGAAGAAATTTTTNCATTAGGACGTCCNGATAGAATNCAATTAGCAGTTTTAATAGATAGAGGCCATCGTGAATTACCAATTAAGGCTAATTATGTAGGTAAAAATTATCCAACTTCNTTTAATGAGCATATACATGTCCATATTGATGAAATTGATGGAANTGAGAATGTTAAACTAGTGGAATATAATGAGCAAGCTTAGTACAAAGCATTTTATAGGTTTAAAGGATGCTAATGCAAATGATATTAAATTAATTATAGATACAGCTTTGACTTTNAGAGAAGTTTTGGAAAGACCTATTAAAAAAATTCCCTCTTTGAAAGGTAAAAATATTGTTAATTTATTTTTTGAGAATTCTACAAGAACAAAATTATCTTTTGAATTAGCTGAAAAAAGATTATCTGCAGATGTGCTTAATTTTTCAGCGAGNTCTTCTAGTTTAAANAAAGGTGAAAGTTTAAGAGATACGGTTCAAAATATTCAAGCAATGAAAATTGANTGTGCTGTTATGCGTCANCCAGTACCAGGTTCATGTTTAAAANTAACTGAATATTTAGATTGCCCAATTGTAAATGCTGGTGATGGNACTAATGAACATCCAACTCAAGCAATGCTTGANATTACNAGTATTTATGAAAAATTTGGTAACCTAAAAAATTTAAANGTAGCCATNATCGGTGATATTTTACATAGTAGGGTTGCTATGTCTAATATTTTAGGTTTACAAAAAATGGGCGCTAAAGTTTTATTGTGTGGACCTCCTCATTTAATACCAAAATATATGACAGANTTTGGAGTAAAAATTAGTCATAATATTGATGAAACTATTAAATGGGCTGATGTTTTAAATGTATTAAGAATNCAAAGAGAAAGAATGGGGATTGGTTTAGTTCCATCAATTAGAGAATATAGAGATTTATTTGGAATAACTAAAGATAGAATAAAAGCTTTAAAAAAAGAAATTGTTATAATGCATCCTGGCCCAATAAATAGAGGGGTAGAGATTGATACTTATGTTGCAGATTCTGATAAATCAGTTATTTTAAATCAGGTCTTAAATGGTGTAGCTGTTCGAATGAGTATATTATATCTTTTATTAGGAGCGAATATTAATGAGTAAAGAAATTAAAAATATTACTAACTCAAAAATATTATTAAAAAATGGTGAATTATTAAATGTTGTAAATGGAAAAAAATCCAAAAAAGATATTCTNATTCAAAATGGAAAAATAGTAGAGATTGGTAAGATNGATGAGAATCAAAATTATNATATTATAGACTGNAATAAAAANATAATTACTCAGTCTTTTATTGATATTCATACNCACCTTAAAGTTCCAGGAATAGGTGATCAAGAAACTCTATCTTCGGGAGCAAATGCGGCTTTAGCTGGTGGATATTCAAAAATATGTGTAATGCCAGATACTAATCCAATTATAGATAATCCAGAATTAATAAAATTTATACTAAATGAATCTAGAAACTTACCTGTTGATTTACATCCTATTGGTGCTATTACCAAACAATTAAAAGGGGTTGACATTGCTGAGTTAGGTTTGATGATAAATTCTGGAGCTATTGCTATATCAGATGCTAATATGCCTATAATGAATAGTCAAGTTGTAAGGTATGCTATGGAGTATGCTAAAATGTTTAATGTTCCATTTATCAATAACCCTCAAAATTTAGATTTAGTTAATAAAGGTGTAATGAATGAATCTACAATTTCTAATGCTCTAGGTTTATCAGGAAATCCAACAATTGCAGAGACAGTTATGGTTTACCGAGATTTAGAAATAGCAAATTTTATTAGTGGTAAAATTCATATCCCAAATATCACTTGCAAAGAATCGATTAATATAATTGATTCATTCAAAAATAAAAATACAGACGTAACGTGTGAGGTTNCTCCTCATCATTTATNTTTTACAGATTCAGATTTAGAAACATATGATACAAATTTAAAAATNNNTCCACCATTTAGANATGAAAAAAATAGAGAAAGTTTGATTAATGNTATTAAAAATGGTTTAATTGATTGCATCGCATCATCACATAANCCAGTAAGGTTTGATGATAAAGATAAGGATTTTTATCATGCAGATTATGGAGTTATTAGTTTAGAATCAGCATTNGCAGTAACTAATACTNTNTTAAGAAAGCATAATGTAGAGACTAAACAAATTTTAAATCTATTTTCNCTAAATCCTTCAAAAATAATGAATTTAAGTCTTTGTGATATGAAAATAGGTTCAGATGCTGAGTTAGTAATTATTGACCCAAATAAGGAATGGACATTTACTAAAAGTGATATTTTATCGAAGTCTCACAACTCGCCATTTATAAATCAAAAATTGAAAGGAAAAATTGATTTTACTATTAATAAAACTTTTTTATTTGGTTAACAAATAATATCCTTGACTAGTATCAAGTACTTCTATTAAGTTAACAGGCTTTATTAATTACTAAAATTAAATATTTAAAAAAATGAAAACAGAATCAATAAAAGGTAGTGAAATAGTTAGAGATTGGTACGTAGTTGACGCTAAAGATAAAACTTTAGGCAGGCTTGCTAGTTCTGTTGCTCAAATATTGAGAGGAAAAAATAAAGTTAATTTTTCTCCAAATCTTGATATGAGTGATTTTATTATAGTGATCAATGCAGAAAAAATTATTTTAACCGGTAATAAACAAAANACAAAAGAATATTGGAGACATACTGGATATCCAGGTGGTCAAAAAACAGTTCCATTCAAGAAAATGCTTGAAGAGAAACCTGATCAAGTTATCAAAACTGCTGTNAAAGGCATGTTGCCACATAACAAACTTGGAAGAAAATTATTAGGTCATTTAAAAGTTTATTCTGGATCTAATCATCCACATNATGCACAATCTCCAAAAGAATTATCAATTAATTAAGGTTAATATTATAAATGGCTAAAACAAAAAATCAAAAATGGANTGCAACAGGTAGAAGAAAATCATCAATTGCTAGGGTTGAACTTAAAGCAGGTAAGGGAAAATTTTTAGTAAANGGTAGAGATTTTGATGANTATTTTAATAGAGATACACAAAAAATGGTTATTAGACGACCATTTGATTTATTAGAGTTAAATAATCAGTATGANATTTCAGTTAATGTAATTGGAGGTGGCTCTACAGGTCAAGCTGGTGCTGTAAGATTAGGAATATCTAGAGTATTAGAAAAAATTAACCCAGATTTTCGTCCAACTTTAAAAGTTAATGGTATGTTAACCAGAGATTCAAGAAAAGTTGAAAGAAAAAAATATGGTCAACCTGGAGCAAGGAAGAAATTCCAGTTCTCTAAACGTTAGGATTTATATGAGCGAATTATCAACAGAATATTTAATAGAGTCTGGTGTCCATTTTGGTCATCCAACNCAAAAATGGAATCCAAATTTTAAAAAATTTATTGTTGGACAAAAGAATGGTATACATATCATTGATGTTAAACAAACGATATCTAATTTAAATTTAGCTACAAAAGAATTATCTAAAATTGTTTCNAATGGTGGTAANATTTTATTTGTTGGAACNAAAAAACAAGCTAAAGAAGTAGTACAAGAAAGTGCTGACAAATGTGGTATGTTTTATGTCAATGAAAGATGGTTAGGTGGAACNCTAACAAATTTTTCAACTATCAAAAGAAGTATTANTAGATTAAAAGTTTTAGAAAAAGAATCTTCTGATNTNTANAAAGACCTTACAAAGAAAGAGCTTACTNANTTAAANAGAGAAAGAAATAGGTTGTCAGATTTACATAGAGGTATTCGTGATATGAGATATTTACCNTCTGCATTNTTTATTGTTGATGCAAATANAGAGAAAATTGCAATATTAGAAGCTCAAAGATTAGGTATACCTGTTTATGCTTTAGTAGATTCTAATACTAGCCCATTATCTGTTGATCATGCAATACCTGGTAACGATGATTCAATTAAATCAATAAGTGCCATTTTAGGTCATATTTCTAATGTGTTATTAGAAATTAATACAGAAAAAGAAGAAATTAAAAACAAGCAGAACGAATCTTTAAAGAAAGATGTAAAATGAGTTCAGCNCAAACAGTAAAGCAGTTAAGAGATATTTCTGGAGCAGGTATGATGGATTGCAAAAAAGCTTTAGAAGAATCAAATTATGATATTGATAAAGCGATGGACATTTTAAGAAAAAATGGTATTGCAAAAGCAAAAAAGAAAGCTGGAAGAGATGCTAAAGATGGGATTATTATTCCCTATATTCATCCTGGATCAAAATTAGGNGTTATTGTAGAAATTAATTGTGAAACNGATTTTGTTGCTAGAACTGATGCATTTAAAGATTTTTCAAGAGATATAGCTATGCATATAGCTGCATCCTCACCAATGGGAATCAGTAGAGAAGACATTTCTGAAGATATCATAAGTAAAGAAAAAGAAATTTTCAAAGATCAAGCATTACAAAGTGGAAAACCTGAAAATATTATTGAAAAAATGATTGAAGGCAGATTAAATAAGTTTTANCAAGAGAATGTATTACTTGAACAAAATTTTGTAAAAGACCCTGATAAAATTATATCTGATTTACTTAGTGATACAATTTCTACATTGGGTGAGAACATTGAAATAAAACGATTCTCAAGGTTTCAACTTGGAGAATTAACCAAGCCCGAAGANAAATCATAGAGNAAATCTTTTATGTCAACCTTTCACTACAAAAGAGTTTTAATTAAATTAAGTGGTGAAGTACTTTCTGGTAAAAAAGAATTTGGTATAGAATATTCCGTAGTTNCTTCCCTNGCAAAACAAATCAAAGAAATTCACAAANANAAAATAGAAATTGGNATCGTNATTGGTGCAGGCAATATTTTTAGAGGTGTTTCAACNGAAGAAGAAGGTATGGATAGGGTTTCAGGTGATTATATTGGTATGATGGGAACAATTATGAATTCTGTTGCATTACAAAATGAATTAGAAAAAATTGATTGTGATACAAGAGTTATGTCTGCTCTTTCAATAAGACAATTAGCGGAACCTTACATTAGAAGAAGAGCNACTAGGCATTTAGAGAAANNTAGAATAGTTATATTTGCTGGAGGNACNGGAAATCCTTATTTTACTACAGATACTGCAGCAGCTCTGAGAGCTATTGAAANAAACGCTGATATTATAATAAAAGGTACAAAAGTTGACGGTGTTTATGATAGTGATCCAAATATAAATAATAATGCAATCAAACATGATTCTTTAACGTATAAACAAGTTATTGACCATGAATTAAAAGTTATGGATATGACGGCTATAACATTATGTAAAGAAAATAATTTACCTATTTCTGTAATTGATATTAATAGAAAAAATAATTTATTAAATTTTTTAATTTCTCCATCTAAGATAGGTACAATAATAAAATAAGAGGTTAATTATGCAACAAGAAATCTTTTCAGAAGCTAAAAATAAAATGTCCAAGGCAATAGAGCATTATAAACAGGAAGTTTCTTTCATAAGAACAGGAAGGGCTTCAACTCATATATTAAATCCAGTTAAAGTAGATTATTATGGAACTCCTACACCACTAAATAATGTTGCTAATATTACAATTCCTGAAGCTCAATTAATATCTATTCAACCATTTGACCCTTCGAGTATTGAATTAATAGAAAAAGCAATTACAGAGTCTGATATTGGTTTAACTCCAAGTAATGATGGAAATATTATTAGATTAAATATTCCAACTCTTACAGAGGAAAGAAGAAAAGAATTAGTTAAGCAAGTCCATAAAATCATTGAAGATGGAAAAATTGCTGTAAGAAATATTAGAAGAGATGCTAATGATCAATTAAAAAAATTAGAAAAATCTCATGATCTTTCAGAGGATAATCTTAAAAGAGAGCTCGATAATATTCAAGAAATAACCAACCAGAATATATCTAGATTAGATGAAGTACAAAGTAATAAAGAAAAAGAAATTTTAATTTAGTTATAAGTATTTTTCTATTTCTAACTTTGNTTTTATTAAATCANGTCTTTCAATATTTAATATATCAGNTATTTGTTTTATAAAGTNCTGTTCTTTAAAATGTAACTCTTTATCAGCATAAGCCACTTCAAAAATACAACAAATAAAATCTAATTTATCTTGATAAGAAAATTTTTCATTTAAGATTTGTCCATATTCAAAAAAGCTTGTAGATTTTTTATNATCTTTTATTGATTTTTCAATAAGAGAATAAGACTCNTCTACTGTTATAGAAAAGAAGTCTTCTAAAATCTCTCTTATATTACGAATTTCACTTTTTTCAATACTATAATCGGCACTAGCAACTGAATATAACAATATTGTTGCTGCATTCTTTATATTAGTATGTTGTTTGTTATCCATATTTGTAATTTACGCAGATAAAATTTATATGTTAAATTAATTATTATGAAAATTATTAAAATAAAAGAAAATAGCTTAGGGCAAGAAATAGGCCTCAAATCTGGCGATCGTTTAATTAAAATAAANGGTGAAAGAGTGTTAGACCATTTAGANTATGAATTTAAAATTGCAGATGAGAATGTTACTTTAGATTTTCAAATTGAAGGCAAAATGAATCAAGTCATTGTAGAAAAAAATTATGATGATGATTTAGGCGTTGAATTTGAAGAAATGAAAATAAGAAAATGTGGAAATGATTGCGTTTTTTGTTTTGTTGACCAAAATCCTGAAAATATGAGAGAAGGGATATATTTTAGGGATGGTGATTATAGAATGTCATATTTATATGGTCATTATATAACAATGACAAATATGAGTAAAAAAGAATTAAAGAGAATAGTAGAGCAAAAGTTATCACCTCTTTATATTTCTGTNCATGCAACAGATGTTAAATTAAGACGAGAATTATTATTATATAAATGGGGTAAGGATGATTTTTTACTTAAAAAAGTTAAATATCTTATTGATAATGGTATAGAGTTACATGGTCAAATTGTATTAATTCCAAATAAAAATGATGGAGTCCATCTAGAAAAAACAGCAGCAGATATTTATAAATTTTATCCATATTTNAAAACATTATCAATTGTTCCTGTAGGTTTAACTCGACATAGAGAAGGNTTNCCACAACTTGAGTANGTAAATAAGAATTATGCACGAAATTTATTTAAAGTTCACCCTAAATTAAATAAAAAATTTCCTGGCGATAAATCTCCATTTATAATATTGTCAGATGAATGGTATATACTAGCTGGAAAAGATTTTCCTCCAAAAAAATATTATGGAGAATATGATTTAATCGAAAATGGTGTAGGTCAATTTAGAGACTTTTTAGATCGTTTTAATAAAGAGAAAAAGAATTTTCCTAAATCTTTAATAAATAAAACAAAAATTTCTATTGTTACTAGTACTCTAGTTTATGATATTTTTATAAATAGAATTAAACCTGTGCTAGATAAAATAAAAAATTTAGAAGTAAACTTCTTTAAAATTGAAAATAATTTTTTTGGAGATTCAGTTACAGTATCAGGACTTTTAACNGGNAAAGATATTATNTCGCAAATTAAGGGTNAAGACTTAGGTGATTCTGTTTGGTCTACATATAGAATTTTAAATGANGAACAAACATTAACATTAGATGANATGACNTTAGATGATATTTCTAGGCAACTACAGACTAATTTTAAAATATCTAAAAATGATAGTATTAATGATATAATAATGAGTTTAACAAATGAATCGTAAACCCTTGATTACAATTATCGGCAAGCCTAATGTGGGTAAATCAACACTATTTAATAGGATTATNGGTGAGAAAAAATCAATTGTATCTCCTGTNGAGGGTGTTACAAGAGACAGGGTGTATGGTNCTTATGACTGGNTAGGNAAGATNTATGATATCATTGATACNGGTGGATTTGTTCTTAATGAAAANGATATNATGAATCAAAATATTAAGATACAGCTTGATATAGCCAAAGATGAATCAGATTTTATTGTTTTTATCGTTGATGGAAAAACAGAAATCACTTCAAATGATTTAGAGCTAGCAAAAAATATTAGAAAATTAAAAAAACCCTTTCAATTAGTTGTAAATAAAGTTGATAAAAAAACTGATGATAATAGAAATTATCATTATTACGATCTTGGATTAGGTGATCCTATTTTTACATCTGCTGAGCATGGTAGAAATATAGGTGATTTATTAGATGTAGTGGCTGTAAATGTGTCCCATGAAATTAAGGATATAAATGAAGAAAAATATATTAATTTAGCAATTGCTGGTATGCCAAATGTTGGAAAATCTTCCTTAGTTAANTGTATTACNAATCAACAAAAATCAATTGTNACAAATATAGCTGGNACNACAAGAGATGCGATAGATTCATATATAACATATTATAATGATGAATTTAGANTAATNGATACAGCGGGTATTAGAAAAAAAAGTAAATTNTTAGATGATATTGAATATTATAGCAGCGTAAGATCATTTAGGGCTATNGATGAATCTGATATTACTGCAGTGGTAATAGATGTTTCTAAGGGTTTAAGTAAACAAGATAGAAATATAATTAATTATATAATTGACAAAGGAAAAGGTTTGTTAATTGTGCTTAATAAATGGGATTTAATTGAAAAAGATAATTATACATTAAAAAATATTCAAGATGATATTATTGCTTCATANCCTATGACCGCTTATTTTCCAATGATGTTTATTTCAGTTAAAAACAATTTAAGGGTTAGAGATATATTAAAAAATGCACGTAAAGTATTTTATGAAAGACAAAGAACAATNAAGACAAATGATTTAAACAAATTTTTGGAAAAAACAGTGTATAATTATCCTCCTCCATCTGTAAATGGAAAATTTTTAAAAATAAAATATATAACACAATTAGCTCAAAGTCCGCCTTTATTTGCTTTATATTGTAATCATCCNCAGCTATTTACAATCAATTATAAAAGATATTTTGAAAACCAATTAAGAAAAACTTTTGGTTTTGAAGGCTCACCCATTCGTATTTCATTTAGAAAAAAATGAAATANATAGTTATTAATTTCATTATGATATCTCTTTTACTAAGTACAAGAGTATGCAATATTTCTTATACATCAACATTAGATAATAACAGATCATGTGGAGAAAGACCTGTTTTAGATGAAACTATAATCTCTCCATCTGGAAGTTTTATGATACATTTTAATAATTATTACGATGGAATTGAAGAATTTGCATATAATGTCGGTATTGCTGCTGACTCATCTAAAACTGTAATTATAGATAAAATGAATTTTAGATCCGTTGTACNTGATCANGATAATATATATGATATCTATATTGNNCAATTACCAAATGGAAGTTATGGATGGAATTGTCCAGATGGTGATTTAGGGCAATCATGGGTAGAAATTGATGATAACTATATTGGTACAAATTATAGCACAACAGGTTTAGATGCAATGAGAATAAGTGTAGCTCATGAATANTTTCATGCCGTTCAAAGATCATATGTTCCTAGTCCTGGCCAAAACTCTTTTTTTTATGAATTAAGTTCAATCTGGATTGAAGATATTATTTTTCCTGAAATTAATGATTATATCTTTTTTAGTCAAAATGGTGATGATTATTTTACTGATCCTGAAAAAAATATGAATACATATAATGGTTATGGTTTAGGTTTATACGGACATTATATGAATTTTATTTTTGATGATNAAATCATGCAAAATATATGGGAAAAATTTTCAATTATTAATACAGGNAATGAAGTAGATTTTATATTTAATGCTATAGATAGTGTCCTTATTGACCAANATTACGGATATAATTCTTCGTTTGTAGAAACATGGATTGATTTTAACACAAGAAATTTATTTAATGGCCGATTTGATAACATGCAAAATTCTATATACTATTATGAAGATCAAAAATATTTTGGTCCAATAGAAACAAATATAAATGTAATAGATACTATTGAAACAGTGAATTTCAATATNGATAATCGTTCTGTATCAATAAAATCATTCATTCCATACGATATTTCATATTTNAATCTTTATAACAATCCAAATTATAATGATATTATTGGTTTAGGTGCACATATTTCGAATATAGATAACATTTATGCTATTAATAATAATTTTCAATCNGACATTTTAAGTTNAAATGACAATTTTCATATAGTTTATATATCAAATAATGANAATAAAGAGTTTGAATCAAATATNGTATCTACTGTTTTANATTTGAACAATTCAAGTGATATATTTATTTATCCAAACCCGATTTATAATGGNAATAATATTACATTTAGGTTTAATTCAGGTATACAAATAAATAATATTGAATTAAAATTATATAATATTAATGGTCAGTTAATTAACGTAAAAAANNTAGGTTCTCTAGATTATACATTTGAAAATTTCAATTATAAAACAGTTCAACTTTTTAATAATAGCATGCAATCNGGTATATATTTTATTTCATTTAATTTAGATGGAAAAATAATAAATAAAAAAATTACTTTTTTAAAGTGAAAGAAAAATTATTTTATTTTAAAAATAGTATTACTGGGAAATATAAGCAGTCAAATTCAAAATTTTATACAATTACATATTCTGTCATATCATCTAATGATGTNAAAGATAATTTAAATATATTAAAAAAAAAATATCCTGATGCATCACATATATGTTATGCTTATAGATTATTTAATGGCTTTACAATTTTAAATGATGTAAACGTTTCGAATTTTAGTTCAGATGCTGGCGAGCCAGGAGGGTCTGCTGGACGTCCAATTTTAAATATTTTAAAAAAATATAATATTATTAATACAGCAATATATGTGATTAGATATTTTGGAGGTAAAAAATTAGGAATACCTGGTTTAATTGAGGCATATTCAAATTCTGCCGAATTNATAATAGATAATAATAAGTTAAAGCCTTGGTATCCTTTAGTTAATATTGAATTAAATTATAATTATAACTTAGATGGGTTTGTAAAAAAAACAATTAAATTTTTTAGTGCTAAAATTAGAAAACAAAAATTTAATCAAACNATATTTATCTCAATACAAATAAANCATTTTTTAACTAATGATTTTCTANACACCTTTAAAAATCAACCTNAAATTGATATAAAAATTCTTAAAAATTAAATTACTTGGTATTATTAGTAACTTTTTTATAAGTTTAGGGCCCTATTGTTGGAGTGAGATAGGAGGAAAATTGGCGCGGGGTGGAGCAGTCTGGTAGCTCGTCGGGCTCATAACCCGAAGGTCGTAGGTTCAAATCCTGCCCCCGCTACTATAAAAAGGCCCTTTATTAACTAAAGGGCCTTTTTTTTACATTAAATCAATAAATTGTTCAAGAATTTTTGTAGTAGACTCTTCATTAAGTGGATTTGCTTTGTTTGCACTAATTGCTCTAGGCATTACAACGCAACCTAAGTGTTCCATTTGTAATTTCATTGTTGTTATATACTTTGTTCCTGGACCACCACTATTGGTACCTATTAAAGCAATNTTTTTATTAAAAGCATCTCGCCAATAGTCAGTTGTTGACGAAATCCAAGCGATTGCGTTATTAATTATAGGTGGTATTGANCCATTATATTCAGGCCCACAAATAATAATNCCCTGACTTTCAACAAACTTATNTGTTAATTTTTCTATAGTATCCTTATAAGTATCTANATTATTATCAAAAGAACTCTCAGTATAAATTGGTAATGAAAAATCTTCTAAAGATATAANGTTGATATTATGAGGTTTATGATTATTTATTTTTAATTTAAGTATCGCTTCTATATCTTTAGCTAACTTGTAGTTATTTTTTCGTGTTGCACTTACAATTAATATATTTTTCATTTAAATTTTCTTTTATTTAATTTACATATGATTAAACCTGATGAATATTATGAATAATAAACAAAAATTTCAAATACTCTTAAACATAAGTATTTACACATGTGTTCTATTTGTATTTTTATCTGGACTTTCAATGTATTTTTATCCAGGTGGAACAATGTATAATAACCCATCTAACCCCAAATTTGATGTGTCTATAAATTCATATTCTCATACAATGAATTTTTTTAGCGACTTAGGACTTTANAATTCATGGTCTGGNGAAGCTAACTTCTTATCAAATATTTTATTTTCATATTCATTATTGTTTGTTGGTATTGGAATTATTTCATTTTATACTGCNATGCATTTTATTCTGAAAAAAGANAACAACCTTATTCTATTTAGTAAAATTGGTATAATTATAGCTTTTATATCTTCATTTGGATTTATTTTGGTTGGTTTTACTCCTTCAGATAGACTGTTAGAATATCATATGTTTTCTGTTAATTTAGCATTTAGATCATTTTTAATAGTTATGCTGATTTATACCTATTTAATCTTTAAAAGTAGTTATATACCTAATAGTTTCTCATTTATATATTTTATTCTTTTCTGTCTAGTNGGCTATTATGTTTATATTCTTATGGCAGGACCTGAATTNCCTGGTGTTTCTAAAAATCAAGAAGGTTTTTTCATACCATCAGAGTCAGCTTTATTTTTTCATGTAATTTCACAAAAAATTGTTATTTATGGTCTAAGTTTTAGTATCTTATGTCAGATATTCTTATTAAGAAAAAAAGAATACATTAGTATAATAGATTAAAAGGTATAATTTGTTAAAATATTTAAAATTTAGTTTAGCTCCTGTTTCATTAATAATTTCTATATATTTTGCCTTACTTGGTGGAAACTACATATGGTATTTTTTTATAGGTTTTACAACACTTATAATAATTGGTGACATTATTGCTGGTGATGATTTATCTGTACATGATTATAATTATCCCTTTTTATTAAATTTTATGTTATATGTAAATTTACCATTATTAATAATTCTTATAGGTGTAATGATATATGTTATTGATACTCAAAGTATATTTTCTTTTATTGGATATTGTTTAACAATTGGATTAATGCTTGGTGCATTTGCTGTTAATGTTGGACATGAGTTAACACATAGAAAAAATAAAAAAGTCGCAATGTTTTTTGGAAATTGGTTACAAGCTTTGTGTTGGGATAATGTGTTTGCTATTGAGCATGTTTATGGACATCATAAACATGTTGGGTTACCAGAAGATGCAGCTACAGCAAGAAGAAATGAAGGCATATTTAGTTTTATGTTTCGTTCAACTTACAATGAGTACAAAAATGCTTTTATGATTGAAAAAAATAGACTAAGTAGAAAAAAAATATCATTTTTATCGTTTAAAAATAAATTTATAATTGGAATTTTAAGAAGTATATTTATAACTATTTTTATTTTTTTAATTGGAAGTATTAATGCATTAGTATGTTATTTAATTTCTGCATTTATTTCTAAAATTTTACTTGAAACAATTAATTATGTTGAACATTATGGGCTAGTTAGAATACATGGAAAACCAGTAAGGCCAAGACACTCGTGGAACAGTAATACTTTTATAAGTAGTGCTTTTACATTTAATTTAACAAGACATTCAGCTCATCATGAAAAAGCTCATCTACCTTATTGGAAATTAACTCCATATGAAAATGCACCAAAAATGCCATTTGGTTACTTAGCAACATTTTTTGTTGCCCTTTTATTTCCATGGTTTTATAGAAAAATTATGGATGTTAAATTAAAAGATTGGTATGCTAATTTTGCATCTGATGAAGAAAAGAAGTTAATTTCAAATATTTAATAAATTTTTTATTTAAAATAATTTAACAGTTTATTATTTTGAGACCACTAATATGAATCTAAAATTTATTTTTACCCTTTTTTTAACTAATATTTTATTTGCCTTTCCCAATTGTGAACATGGAAATCCTGAATGGGAAAGTATATATGAAACTGTACCTTTTGAGAATGAATTTAATGCTACAATAGCTGCGTGTCAGATTTTTATTGATGATATTGAAATGACAACAGGTAAAATAGCTGGTTTTGTAAATGACCAAATAAAAGGACTTGATTCAGATGGAGCAAGTTATTTTCCTCCAGGAGATAATAATATTTTTGAACTTTCATTATGGAGTAATCAAGTCTCGGGTGAATTATTTTCATTTAGATATTACAGCGAAAACAATAATATTGTTATTGATTTAGATGAAACTTATATTTTTGAGTCCAATGATATTGTTGGCGATGGTTTTTCCCCATTAATTTTTAATGGTTCTGCNATAGATTGTGAATTTGANAATTCAAATCACTTTTCTGATATTGTTGATAGTACTGGTGTTTCACAAATGATCATTTTTTCAGACACGATAAATCAATTAGATTTAGGTGATCAAGTAGGAATTTTTGATCAAAATGGATTAATTAGTGAAGGTGAAGAATGTTTAGACATATTAGGTGAAGTCTTAGTTGGTAATGGTGAATGGCAAAATAATCAATTAGAAGTTGTAGCGTGGTCTCATATTGATTTTTGTAATTTTAATGGGCCTCAATTTCCAGGTTTCATAGAAAATAATCCAATAAAAATTAAAATATGGGATGTTAGTGAACAATTAGAATATGATGCTTCATTTATCATTAGTGAAGGTAGTTTAAATTTTCAAGAGACATCATTNTCTTTTGTATCAGACATATGTTTTGAGGAGTATGATGAATGTGGTATATGTAATGGTGGGGGTGCAAATCATTTATGCTGGGATGGGACATTAGTATGTGATCCATTTGAATGTACTGAATCCGAATTTCCAACACCTNACTTNTTTTNATTTAACCAATCTTTATCTCAAGCATTTTATTATGTGAATGAAATTTATATTGATAACATCAATCTAGATAGTAATGATTGGCTAGCCGCTTTCAATGGAGATGTTTGTGTAGGAGCAAGAAAATGGGATATAGATATGTGTACTAATAATGTTTGTGATATTGGAGTTATGGGCAATGATGGNTCTGATGCAACAGAAGGATATATGTTAGATGGTCAATTTCCTACATTTAAATTATTTGATGCATCAGAAAATATTTATTACGATGCAATTCCATCTGATAATTTTCCATTTGTAAATGGTGGTTTGTTTATAATTGATCAGATTAATCAGTCAAATTATTACTGTAATGATAATCCATCATGTTCAGGTTGTATAGATATTAATGCATGCAATTATGATTCTAATGCATTAATTGAAGATACTTGTTATTATTTCGAATCAGACTTGTTACAACCATTGAATAATGAAGTTATATTATTAGGTGATTTACCAGGTGGTACTATGAATTTTGAATGGTCAAATATTAATCAAAGCTGTTATGAAGAAGAGCCAAATTATAACATTCAAATTTTTGATTCTACTAACCAAATTATTGTTTCTCAAACAACACAAGAAAATGATATTTCAATTTCATATTCTGATTTAAATATAAACGATGGAGAAATTAATTTATATTCTTGGAATATATTAATTGGTGATATTGTTTCAAGTGACACTTTTTCTTTTAGTATTGATGCTACTATGATGAATATTAATGACAATAAAATTGATAATTTTGAGATTTATCAAAATTATCCGAACCCATTTAATCCAATTACATATATAGAATTTGATATTACAAATTATAATTCTTTAAAAATTAATATTTATGATACTAATGGCAATTTTATAGAAGAGTTAGTTAATGATTATTATAACCCAGGTTCTTATAAAGTACACTGGGATGGAAGTAAATTTTCTTCCGGAATATATTTTTATGAATTGCAAGTTGGCAATCAATCCTTAAGAAAAAAAATGATATTAATTAAATAAATGAAATTTATTTTTATAATGATATTTTTTTTATTTAGTTGCAACGAATTAACCCAACCTAATCAAGATAATAGTAATGAACAAGATTCATCAAATTTAGTTGAAGATTTTTTTGCATACAATATATCCAACCAAGTTGCATTTTATTTTTTTAATAATGTTATAATTGATGGTTTACCAATAGATACTACGGATTGGGTTGCTGCATTTAAAAATAATACATGCGTTGGATCTCAGCAATGGAATTGTAGTTCTAATACTTGTGAAATACCTATTTATGGACAATATTCACTTAACCAAGAGACCCAAGGTTATATGCTTTCAGGCGAATTACCATCCTTTCAAATATACGACTCATCAGAAGATTTATATTATGTTGCAATTCCAAGTAGTCAAATACCATGGCAAGATGGAATATACCCGACAATCGATTCGTTAGTTGTACAATAGTGATAATTTTTAAGTTCTTTTGTAAATTACACATATATGAAAACTTATTTATTAATAGTTTTATTCTTTTTGGGATGTGAACATATTTATAATATTAGTATTGAAAAAGAATATAATCAGAAAGGAAATATTTTAGATATGAAAGATGATAAACATTGGAAAAATAAAATGTCTGAAGATGAATATTTCGTTACTAGATGTAGTGGTACTGAGCCNCCATTTACTGGAAAATATTATAATCATAAAGAGCAAGGNACTTATAACTGTAATTGCTGTAAAAAACCTTTATTTAGCTCAGATGTTAAATATGATTCTGGTTCTGGATGGCCTAGTTTTTATGATTCAATAGACAAAAATAATATTAAAACAAAAGAAGATAATTCACTTGGACAAAAAAGAATAGAAATTCTTTGNGCACATTGTGATGCTCATTTAGGGCATGTTTTTGAAGATGGNCCTAACCCAACAGGTTTAAGATANTGNGTGAATTCCCTTTCTCTNGANTTTAAGGATAAATAAATATTATGACTGAAAAAAAATATAAAGATCCATCATTTACTATTAGTAAGGTTTATACTAAAACTGGTGATAAGGGAAAAACATCTTTAGTGGGTGGGCAAAAAGTTTTAAAGTCTAANATTAGAATNCATGCATATGGTGAAATAGATGAGCTCAATTCAATTATTGGATTATGTATAGAAGAATTAAAAATACAAAAGTATGATTTTAAATTATTAATAAATAGTTTAGTNAGAGTTCAAAATGATTTATTTAATCTTGGGACAATCCTTGCNACAAAGTCAGAAGATATGTTACCTTCAATGCCTAGAATAACAGAAGAAGATATTNTTGTTTTAGAAGATGAAATTGATAAAGCAAATTCAGATTTACCAACACTACACTCATTTGTTCTACCAGGTGGTTCAAAAATTAATGCTTATTTACATTTAGCAAGAACGGTNTGTAGAAGGTGCGAAAGAGTTTCTTGTAGTCTTTTTGAACAAGAAAAAATTGACCAAATTGTGGTTTCATATTTAAATAGACTTTCTGATGCTTTTTTTGTTTGGAGTAGGTTTGTTATAAAAGTATTAAATCANGAAGAAAATATATGGGANCCTAATAAAGGTTCATCTAATCAATCTAAATAGTAACAGNTTGATAAATGNTTAGATTAATTTTATATTTTATAAGNTTTCAATTCTTGTTTGCATTAAATTTTGAATTTAGTGAAAACACCCCTCAANTTTTAATAAATAATGAGCAAATTAATAATGGGTTTCTCGGTGGTTTAAACTACGCTATAACTAGATGGGTTGATTGGGATAATGATAGTGATAGTGATTTGTTTTTATTAGATGAAGATGGNCATATAAGATTCTATGAAAATACAAGCTCTCANTNGGANTTATCATTTAATATAGTAGATGCTAATTTCTTGGGTATTAGCAATATAACATGGTTTTATATTGGAGANTTTGATNATGATAATGATTNTGANATCGTTACTGAATATCCTCAAAATCCTTCTTATATTTCCTATTATGAAAATAGTGGTGGTGAATTTATAAATTTAAACTTATTACAAAATGAAAATGGTTCATATGTTTTAGGNCAACAAGGTGCTATTCCTACTTTTTGTGATATTGATAATGATGGAGATTTAGATTTTTTTGCTGTTAATTTGATTGGAACAGTCTCATTTTATGAAAATGTAGGTTTAAGTGATAATAAACCTATCTATAATTTTATAACAAGTGATTGGGAAGAAATTAGCATAGTAGGTCAATTAAGGCATGGAGCTAATGCAATAAATTTTATTGATTTAGATAATGATCAAGATTTTGANTTAGTNTGGGGTGATTANTATCAANCTAGTTTATATGTTATNTGGAATNTAGGNAATNCANNTNATCCTGANATGGATAATATNAATTTTTCNACATATTTNCCTGAANATNANNCTATTAANACANCTGGNAGNAATATGCCTAGTTTTACNGANATAGATTNNGATGGNGATCAAGANTTGTTTGTTACNGTNCTTGGAGGAACAGGNGGAATNCAGNTAANGAANAATTTTTATTTTTATGAAAATATAGGTAGTGAACAAGAGTCTAATTATACTTTTATAACAGATGATTTTTTTAATAGTATTGATTATTTATCCGATGTTAGCCCTACACTTGTTGATATAGATTCAGATGGTGATCTAGATTTATTTATTGGACAAAAGTTTACAACAGATTTAAGTCCATTTAATGGTAGAATTAAATTTTTTTTAAATATAGGTAGTAGTCAAAATCCACTTTTTAGTTTGTATGACGAAGAATTTTTAGGTACAAATTTAGGTACAGATTTATGTCCACATTTTGGTGATATAGATATGGATGGAGATTTAGATTTAGTGATTGGTACTTATTCAGGAGANATTAAAATTTTTAAAAATATTGGNAATAAATACGAATTTGAATTTATTTATCATTCTACTATTGAAACAGATTCAAATTTTTGGTTTTCTGTACCAGCCTTATATGATATAGATTCTGATTCAGATTTAGATATTGTNTTGGGTAATATNTACGGAGATTTAAGAGTNTACAATCAAGTGAGTTCTTTTTCATTTATTCAAGATGTAAATCAAATACAGAATATTAATGTGGGATATTATTCNTCTCCTTATTTTTTTGATATTGATTTAGATGATGATCTAGATTTNGTGGTTGGTGGAAGAGATATTCATAAAGTATATTTGAATNATAATAATTTATTTGAAGAAACAAATCAAATTGAAATTCCATANNTAGGTAAAAATGTTAAATTTTCAGGCGGGAATTTGTTTAAATCAAATCAATTTAATTTTATTTCTGGAATATCGACAGGAGGATTATATTTCTTATCAGAATCATTATGTGATCAAGGTGATTTAAATCAAGACCAAATAATTAACATAGCTGATATACTAGTATTAATTAATATTATTTTTGATTTACAAAGTAATAATAAATATTTCATTTGTTCTGGAGATTTAGATAACAATAGCGGTTTAAATATTTTAGATATAATAAATTTAGTTGGAAACATCTTAGAAAGGTAATCCTTATGAAACTTTACTTAACATTAGTTATTTTATTTTTTATTGGAGGATGTGAAAAGGTTGAAACTTTAAATGGAGATAGTAATGATTCATTCAATAATTCAGCAGTTATTGTTTCTTTACAGGATTCAGATAATGTTGCTATAGTAAATGCAGCTACTTTAGAAATTCAAGATCAAATAAATATAGATTTAGTTAATTGTTTAGAAATTTCAAATCAAATGGAGTGTGAAATGGCAGGCTGTATGTGGCATGCTATGGATAGTGGAACATCTCATTGTATGACAAATCATAATCATGATCATGATATGGGAGATGGGTTTTATCAACCTCACGACATCGCAGTTGATAATATTAATGGTTATTGGTTTACTACTGCTATGATGGGTACTAAAGTTGCAATGTATTCTGTTGAAGATAATGAATTTGTCGCTTCTTATAGTACTAGTTCAATGCCAGCTTTATTAAGTATTGATGAAGTTAATAGAAAGATATATGTTTCGGGTGGCAATCCATCAATGGGAGAAACTAACAAAATTCTTGAGTTAACATATAATGAAAATTCGTTAGAACTTGTTGAGGAATGGGATGTTCAATTTACTTATGCTCATGGTATACATTTTGATGAGAGTTCAGGTTATGTTTTTGCTGTAAGTAAAACTGTTGATTATATTGCAAAATTTAATCCAAATGAACCGCAAGTACCATTTGTAAATCCAATAATTATAAGCATGGATAGTGATATTAATGATAATTTTACTATTGAAACTAAAAGATTATGGCCAATTGACATTACTGGAAAATATCCATATATCTTTGTGACATGTAGCGCGGGTGATTGGAATTTTGGATCAGAATATGAACAAATTCCTGGTCAAGTACAGATGTGGCATATGGAAGATATGAATTTGTTGACTACTTATGAATTTGATGCCTACTCCCGTCCTTGGCACATAGAAGTTTCTCCTATTGAAGATAAATTTTATGTTGCTCTTTCTGGTGGCGATGGTGAAAATGGCAGTTCAAATTCAGGCGCTGCGTGTATAGAGTATAGTGCAATAGATAATCAGTATTCTATGAATGAATCATGGAGAACGACTAGTTCTGAATATGGAAATTTACATGGCATTACATTACATTCTGATTGTGAGGGNAATTATCATGTATATTCAACAGGTAGGACAGATGGAAATATTTATAAATTTGACGCATTAACTGGAGAGCAGCTAAACAGTGCTAACTTGGTTTTAACTGGTTCTGTTAGAACAGGTGGAATAGATTCGTTTATACCACCTTGTAACGATATATGCTGTGATTAGTTAAACTAATCCATCTCTTTTTAACAAAGCATCAACTTTAGGTTCTCTACCCTTAAAATTTTTATAAAGTTCCATAGGATTTTTAAGGTTTCCTTTTGACAGAACATTTTCTCTGAAAGNTAAAGCTATTTCTTTATTAAAAATTCCATTTTCTTTGAATGATTCAAAAGCATCAGCTTCTAGTACTTCAGCCCACTTATAAGAATAGTAACCAGCTGCGTAACCACCGCCAAAAATATGACCAAAATGTGATGAAATAGTAGTTCCNTCAACTTTATCAAATAATGTTGTCTTTTTAAGTGTATCTTTTTCAAATTCTTCAATATTNTCAATTGTACTAGTATTTGTATGCCAAGCCATATCTATATAACCTAAAGACAATTGTCTTAAATACATATTAGCTGCNCCAAAATTTTTAGAATCTTTAATTTTTTGTATTAAATCATCTGGAATATTTTNNCCTGATTCAAAATGGTGTGCAAATAAATTAAGAGCTTCTTTTTCACTCACCCAATTTTCCATAATTTGTGATGGTAACTCAACAAAATCCCATTTAACATTTGTATTACCAATTGTAGAATATTTACAATCAGAAAGTAAACCATGAAGGCAGTGACCAAATTCATGNAATACTGTTTCAACTTCNCTAAATGTTANAAGGGCAGGCTTATCTTCTGTAGATCTTGTAAGGTTAGCNGTAAATTGAACGTGTGGTCTTCTTACTTCACCTTTATATAAACCATTATCTTTTATTGAATTCATCCATGCGCCACTTCTTTTTGTAGGTCGTGGATGCAAATCAATATAAATCAAACCAACAAGAGAATCATCTTCATTTAATACTTCATATGTTGTTACCTCTTCATGCCAAGTATCAATACTATTTAATTCATTAAANTTTATTCCATACATTTTATTAGCAACATTGAAAATACCATTAATAACATTTTCAGCTTTAAAATAAGGCCTTAACATCTCCGGGTCTATATCAAATTTTTTCTTTTGAAGCTTAGTAAAATAATAAGATTGATCCCATGGTTTAAAATCATCAATATTATCTAATTCTTTAGCGAATTCTTTAAGTTCATTTAATTCAATTTTTGCCTTTTCATAGCAATTATCATATAAATCATCAAGAAGACCATAAACATTTTCTACTTTTTCAGCCATTCTATCATCCAATACATAGTCTGCAAAAGTATTATAGCCAAGAAGATTTGCTCTTTGATGTTTTAACTGTACAATTTCTTTTATAACATCATTATTACAAAATTTGTCATTATTACATAGGCTTCCATAAGCTAAGTGCAATTCTTTTCTTAATTCTCTATTTTTAGCATAGCTTAAGAATGGTCCCATACTTGGATACTGTAATGTAAATAGCCATTTTTCAGGTTTACCTTTTTGTTTAGCTTCTTGTTTTGCCATTGAAACAGAAGATGTAGGCAAACCATCTAAATCAGATTCATTATCAACCCATAACTCATATTCATTTTGAGCATTTAAAACATTATTAGAAAACTTCGGTGATAGTAAAGATAATTTTTCATCAATTTTTCTAATTTTGTCTTTACTTTCTTCATCTAATGAGGCTCCATTTCTAATAAATCTTTTATAAGTAACATCAATTAGTCTTAAATCTTGTTCATCCAGATTATTATCTTCTTTATTATTATAAACATATTTTATTTTTTTAAATAATTGATTATTAAGTAAAATATCATTACTAAACTTTGAACCCATAGGACTAATTTTTTCAGCAAGACTTTTTAATTCCTTGTCACTTTCACAACCAAATAAATGCCAATAAACACTCATTACATAATCAAGTTCTTCAGAAGAAGTTTCTAAAGCTAATATTGTATTTTTAAAATCAGGTGTTTGTTCATTATTTGCAATATTATTTATTCTTTCAATTGCTAATTCAATACTTTTTTCTACTGCAGGTATAAAATCCTCATTTTTAAACTTACTAAATGGCACTGCATCATATGGTAGATTAAAGTCTGTAAAAAAAGGGTTATTCATTATCATTCTCCAGATTAATTATATTTTCAAGTGTTCCTAATTGTTCTATTTGTAATTTAATATTATCATTTGGTTGTAACCATTTATTTGTATTGTTAGTCAAATTCAGTTCATAAAGACATCCTGTAGCACAAGTACCAGAACCAATTATATCACCTGGATAGATTGTAGTACCAAGAGAAATATGACTAATTATTTGTGCAAAAGTCCAATACATATTTTTAGATGTATCTTCTGAAACTTTGCTATCATTTATATAAGCAGACATATTTAAATCATATATATTGCCATTATTTGTTCGCAAAGTTTTAGCATCTAACTCATCCTTTGTAACTAAATAAGGCCCTATAGAAGTACAAAAGTCTTTACCTTTTGCCGGTCCTAAATTTAGTTTCATCTCATTCATTTGAATATCACGAGCGCTCCAGTCATTCATAATCATAAAGCCAAAAATATAATCGTCAGCATTCTCAACCTTAATATTTTTTCCTTCTTTACCAATAATAATGGCTAGCTCTAATTCAAAATCTAATTTATTTAAATGTTTTTTATTAAAGAATAAATCCCCAGGTCCAGTTATCGCTGAATGATTTGAATAATAGTAAACAGGATTTAAGTCAAATTCTTCAATCATAGGTAAATTTCTTGCTTTTCTACCAGCTGCTACATGTTGCTTAAAAGCATATGCATCTCTAAAGCTATTAGGTTTAGTAATAGGACTAAGTATTTCTACATCTGACAATTTAATTAATGAATTTTTATCATAATTATTATTAAAATTTATAGCACCTTTATTAATAAGTGAAATAAGAAATATTGGTTCAACATTATATAGTTTATTTTCAATGATATAGTTATCATGATCATTTAATTTAGCAGATTTACTAATTTCTATATTTTCAATATTTAGAATATCAGATTCATTTATTAATAATCCACATTTTATTTTATTGTTTTTAAAATATCTTAAAATTTTCATAACTAAATTCTTCTTATTGTTGGATAAGCAAGTTCAATTTTAGGTTCAAGATCGAATTCTTTTAATATTTCTTCCCAAATTTCTTGCTCTGTATCCCGTCTATTTTTAGGTGCGCAAAGGTATCTTACTGTTAATAACACACCACTATCTGCTACTTTTGTATAAACAACAGGATCAAGTTTTTGTTTCTGAATTAAAAACTTTTGGGAAGCTTTTTTAATTTCTATTTCAGCGGCACGTGTTGGGTGTGCACCAAAATCTTTAGCAATCTTTTCAAGAATTTTTTTTGCTTTTTCCCATTCACTCTCAAAAGTTATTAGAACAGGAATTTCATTAAATATATACTCAAAACCTTTACCATAATTTGCCAATGTTTCAATAAAAATTTTTCCATTTGGGATATGAATGATTCTACCTGTATTTTGATCAGCATCAACCCAATTTCCAATTTCCATAACAGTAAAGTTAAAGAAATTAATATCAATGACATCTCCGGAATGGTCACCTAATTGTATTCTATCTCCTGTTTCCAAAGGTCTATTCCATAAAATAAATAACCAGCCGGTTATATTTGTTATTGGATCTTTTAATGCAATAGCTATACCAGCAGATAAAAGTCCTAAATATGTAACAATTGAACCGATACCATCTAACCATATTTGTCCAACTATTATAATTCCAAAGCCAACACTAGTATAACTTACAACACGAGACCAGTTGTATCTCAACTTCATATCTTCTAGCCTTAAAACAAAAAACCCCATAACAGCCCTTCTCATAATAATAATGAAAAAGATTGCCATTAATGTTGCTATTATTTTTGCTTGAATCGAGGAGTAGGTAAAAAACTTTGAAATTTCACTTGAAGTGTTAACTATTATTTTCTCTAATAAATTCATTAATTAATAATTTTTCTTGTTTTATAAGTCATAAGTAATGCCGTAAAAAAGCATGGAGTATATAATAATCCAAATAGCTTTGAAAATAAGGAAATACTAGCACCAAAATATATTAATAATAAAAATATAAGAAAAATATATAATTGTAATTTCATAACTATTGAAAGCTTTTTTATAATATTATTATTATCGTTAGCTTTTTTAAGAATTAAATTAATTATCATCCATGTATATAATCTAAAAAAAAAGAAATCTGATGCAAATAACATTTTTTGTAAATTTTCAGATATTTGAAAATTAAAAAAGCTATTTAATGAAAAGTTAGAATTAAGGTCAAATAGTGGAAAAAATATTCCAACTGAATCCATTGATACAATATCAAATATAATATGTGCTAACATTCCAATGGACAATCCAATTACAATATTTGGATTATTCTTATTTTTATATTCTAAATAAATTAAAATCAATAATGATAAAAATGGTATCATTAATAAACTATGGAAAATTGAATTAGAAATTAAAGGTTGAAATAAAAAATTATAATTATAAAATAAACTTAATATAAAATCTAAGATTAAATCTATATCAGGTAAAATTATACCTATAATAATAGAGGTAGATAAAAGTTTTTTGTTTTTTATAAATTGAGTTAATTGGAAACCAATTAATGCGTTAATGCTTGTATGTATCATTATTTAAATTTCAGATTCATATTATTTAACTTTATATTAAAGAACTATCTTGCGTATATATTAATCTATAATACTATGAATTAAAATGAAAAAAAAATTACAAATTGATAAACTCAAAGCTGCAAAAATAATTGAAAAACAAATTCAATTTTGTTTAAAAATAAAATTATCTGAAAGTGAATTGCATCCTCTCCGCTTGATTCAAGCATCAAAGTCATTAATAGGTTTAAATTTGGATAAGCCAAATCAAAAATTAATGAATTTTAATTCTGTATATTTAGAAAGTTTTAAAGAAATAAAAATTGAATTAAATATTAATAAAAATTTAGAGCTTAATCCTGTAATTGATATCAGAGATTTAGAAATTGCATTTTTAAACAAAGATAGAAAAAAAGTTTTAGACACCTATTGTCAGTTAAGGTTAGTTTCAAGCGAGCTTCATATACTAGAATTTTTAATTGAGATTAGTTTAAAACAATCAGGGGAATCATTTCTTTTAATTTGGTCTTTATATAAATCAGTTTTATTTTTAAAAAATAAAGAAAGTATTAATTATATAATTTATGCTTTAGATGCAATTATGTGCGATCAATTTGAAGAGATAAGTATTCAATCAAATAATCTTGAATTTATTGATATTTTAAATTATGATTTAACTTGTTCTGATTTAGATTTATTGTCTCATTTGGTGGAGGCATATAATGCAAATTTAGTTAGAGATGTTAAGATTAGATTTTTGATTCAATCTCTAATTAATAAAAAATTTACCAAATTAAAATTAAATAATTTTAATCATAATAGTGAAGTTGCAAATAAAAACTTATTAGAAAATGGTAGAAAAGATTTACTTAGTATTATTAACAGTACTGAGATTTTAGATTTGACAAGTGAATTTATTCTTTTCGTAGATTCTATTAGATCTTTGATGAGATATATTGATAAGCAAAATCATAAAAAGATTTGTTTGCATCTTGAAAATATTTTGGAGAAAATAAATGTTTGAATCATTTAAAAATAAATGGAAAATTAGAGTAATAGAGACTGGCAAATTCAAATTAGATGGTGGTGCCATGATGGGATCTGTCCCAAAAGTTTTATGGAATAAAACAAATCCTTCCGATGAATTGAATCGTATAGATTTGTCAATGAGATGTTTATTGCTTGATAATGGGAAAGATGTAATTTTAATTGAAACTGGAATTGGAAATAAAAATAATAAAAAATTTAACGATATGTTTTGTATTGAGCAATCTAGTTTTCCACTAAAAGATGAGTTAAATAAATTAGATTATAAATTAGAAGATATTACTCATGTTATTTTAACTCATTTACATTTTGATCATGTTGGTGGAGCAACGATAAAATATGAGAATAAGATAATTCCTACTTTTCCTAATGCTAAATATATTATATCAAAGAGTAATTGGGATGCAGCAATAAATCCAAACCCAAAGGATAGAGCCAGCTATTTATCAGATAATTTTTTACCTATAAAGGAAAATAATCAATTGCATTTGGTAGATGATAATCAATATTTATTTGAAGATATTCAAACCATATCAGTTTATGGGCATACAACAGGGCAGCAATTAATTAAGTTAAATCATGATAATGATTCATTGGTATTTTGTGCTGATTTAATACCATTAAAATCACATTTAAAAATACCTTGGATAATGGGTTATGATTTAAACGCAATGAAAACAATTGATGAAAAAACTTTATTTTTAAATGAGGCCGCTAAAAAAAACTGGATTTTATTCTTTTACCATGATCCAAAATGCATTGCTGTACAAATTAAAAAAAGTATAAAATATTTTGAAGTTACTAGAGAGCTGAGTATTAATGACTAAAAATAAAACTGAAGAAGATTACTTATTAGATGGTATAGATTTATTTAACTCTAGAAAGTTTTATGCCGCTCATGATTCATGGGAATACTTATGGACTGAATATCCATTAAAAGATTCACTATTTATACAGGGTTTAATTCAGCTTTCAGTAGCATATTTTCATATTACAAACTTAAATTTAACTGGTTCTAAAAATTTATTTAATAAATCCTTACCAAAATTAAAAAAATTTCCAAGTTCTCATAGAAATATTAATGTTGAAGAAATTATAATTTTAGCGGAAAAGTCTCTTAATAAAGTTATTGATATTGATAAAGTTAATCAGTTTGATTGGAGCTTAGTTCCACAAATTAAATTAAAAAAATGAAGATAATTATTTTTTCAGAATCAGATTATAATTTTGTAGCAAAATTAACTAAGATATGTGATACTCATACAGATGAGTTAGTTTTTTTTGAAAACTTTAATAGTTTAAATNAANTGAAAGAACAAGGGTTGGTAGTAATTGATTTTAATGATTACAAAAACAAATTAAATAGCATGTTTGACAATATANCCAAATATAAGAATATAACATATTGNGTTTTANTAGATAAAATGGAATCTAAAATACAGAAAAAATTAACAAATATTGGTTTTGATATAACAATGACAAAACATCTTTTTCTATTGAATTACAAAACAATTAAAGTCCAANCTTCAAGNAATTAANGNCAGTATTAAAAATACCTAAAAAAAATATCGAAAGTAGTATTATCTAATAAGTAAATATTCGTAAATTATAAATGAATTAATTATTGTATAGTACAAGTAAATATTATGGTAAATTTAACAAAACAATATAAGTTCTGTGCAGCTCATCGATATTGGAATGATAATTGGACAGAAGAAAAAAATCTNGAAGTTTTTGGCGATGATGTACGTATTCATGGNCANAATTATATTTTGTCTNTTACTTTAAAAGGTAATATAAATGAAGAATCAGGCTTTATTNTAGATCTTCAAAAATTAAATGATATAGTNAAAGAAAAGATAATAAATGTTTTTGATCATTCTCAAATAGAAAAAGATATTCCATGGTTTNAAAATAAACAACCATCAACTGAGAATATGGTAGTATATATCTGGAATCAATTAGTTAATATAATNCCTTCAAATGCCCAGCTACACTGTATTAAGTTAAGAGAAACTCCTACAATTTTCTCTGAATATTACGGCTCTTAAAAAATTAAAATAGGATTAAAGTAATGAAAAAATATGACATAGTTGTTATTGGTGGTGGTCCTGGTGGATATGTGGCTGCAATTAGGGCAGCTCAGTTAAATAAAAAAGTTGCATTAGTTGAATNTAAACATTTAGGTGGCATTTGTTTAAATTGGGGGTGTATTCCTACTAAATCTTTATTAAAAAATGCNGAAGTACTAGAATTAATAAAAAATAGTAAAAAATATGGTATTGAAATAAATGATTTTACAGTGAACTGGGACAAAGTAATAAAAAGATCTAGAGATATTGCAAATCGTATGGGAAAAGGTATTCAATTTTTAATGANAAAGAATAAAATTGATGTTATTGATGGTTTTGGTAAAATTTTAGACAAAAATACTATTGAGGTTCAAAAAAAANCTTCTAAAGAAAGTTTTAAAGCTGATCATATTATTATATCAACTGGTGCTTCTGCAAATTATTTTCCNGGAATGGAACCAGATGGTGAGAATATAATTACCTATAAAGATGCTTTAATTTTAAAGCANCCNCCTAANCATATTGTTATAATAGGAGCNGGTGCGATTGGTATAGAGTTTGCCTACTTTTTTAATGCTTTTGGAAGTAAGGTTACAATTGTNGAAGCACAATCAAATATTTTGCCAAATGAAGATATTGATGTATCAAAAGAACTTGAACGAATTTTTAAATCAAAAAAAATAGATATTTTGACTGATGTTAAGGTTAAAAATATTACAAAAAAAGGCAAACTTGTAAAAGTAAATTTACAAAACTCTATAATTGACTGTGATAAAGTTCTAATTGCTGTTGGTGTTAAGGCTAATTCATCGAANATTGGCCTAAATACAAANAAGGTNAATACTAATAATGGTTGGATAGAAACAGATAATTTTATGCAAACAAATATTAAAAATATTTATGCTATAGGAGATGTTGCGGGTGCTCCATGGTTAGCTCATGTTGCTTCTGCTGAGGCAATCACAGCTGTTGAAAAAATTTGTGGTAAAAATCCAAATCCAATGAGTTATGATAANATACCTGGATGTACATATTGTCATCCTGAAGTTGCTTCAGTAGGATATACAGAGGAGGNTGCCAAGNAAAAAGGATATAAGGTTAAAGTTGGAAAATTTCCTCTTAGAGCATTAGGAAAAGCTGTCGCAATAGGTCAAACTGATGGTTTTGTAAAAATTATTTTTGATGAGAAGTATGGTGAATTGTTAGGTTGTCACATAATTGGTGCTAATGCTACAGACTTAATTTCAGAGATTTCGTTAGCTAGAGACTTAGAAACAACATACAANGAAATAATTAACTCTGTTCATCCTCATCCAACATTNTCAGAAGCAATTATGGAAGCAACTGCTGATGCTCTTGGTGAGGCAATTCATATTTAGATTGATATGCTTAACGAAGATTTACAACTAAAATTTGAATTTCATGACATTAAACATATAAATAAAAATGATCATATTCTTAATAAAATATCTAAAGATAATGCTAATTCTNTAAACGTATACTGGTTAGGAAAAAGAGATTATGTGCCAGTNTGGGAATTGCAAAAAGAAATTCATAAAAAAAGATTTAATAAAGAAATTAACGATATAGTTTTATTACTAGAGCATAATCATGTTTATACATTAGGTAAAAATGCTGATAAAAACCATATCTTATCAGATAAGTTTGAAGATACTGAAGTTATTCAAATTGATAGAGGTGGAGATGTTACTTATCATGGACCTGGACAATTAGTTGGTTATCCAATAATAGATTTACATAATTATAAAATGAGTATTAATTGGTATTTAAATGTTTTAAGCGTAAGTATAATTAATTTATTGTCAACATTAAGTGTAAATAGTCATTACAGAGATGATTATGTAGGTGTATGGGTTGATGATAGTAAGATAGCTGCGTTCGGAGTAAGACTGTCAAAGTGGATAACAATGCATGGATTTGCATTAAATGTAAATACAAATTTAAAATATTATGATGGTTTAATACCATGTGGGATCTTTGAGTGTGGTGTAACATCAATTTTNGANCAAACTAGTAAACAGCTTTCNGTNGANGAAACTGCCANAANATTTTCAAAAATTTTTATTAAACAATTAAACAAGGAATAACATTAATGAAATTAAATAATTACAANAAAAAAGAATTAGTATCTATATATGAAAAAATGATCACATCTAGATTNTTAGATGATAAAATGCTTATAATGTTAAAACAAGGTAAAAGTTGGTTTCACATTGGGGCAGCTGGTCACGAGGCAGCTCAACTTGCAGCAGCAATATGTTTTAATTCAGATTTAGATTATGCGTATCCTTATTATAGAGATCAAGCTTTTTGCCTTGGCTGGGGATCATCAACTAGAGATATGTTAATGTGTTTTTTACATAAGGAAGATGACCCTAACTCTGGTGGAAGACAGATGCCTCAGCATTATGGAAATAAAGAGTTAAATATTGTTAGTCAGTCAAGTTGCACAGGTACGCAGTATCTTCAAGCAGTTGGTACAGCTTTTGCACTAAAAAGAGAAGATAATAATGGAGTATGTTACGTATCTTCAGGTGAAGGAACTACTAGTGAAGGCGACTTTCATGAAGCTTTAAATTGGGCGAGTAAAGATAAAGCTCCTGTAATATTTCATATACAAGATAATGGTTATGCAATATCTGTACCTGTAGATGAGCAGACTAGCGGTGCATCAATTTATAATATTTGTGCAGGCTATGAAAATTTAGCTCGTTTTCACGTAGATGGAACGAATTTCTTTGAATCTCAATTAGCATTTAAAAAAGCTGTTGATAGAGCTAGAAAAGGTTTAGGTCCAAGTGTAATTGTTTCTAAAGTAGTAAGATTACTTCCGCACTCATCTTCTGATGATCAAAGAAAATATAGAAGTGAAGTAGATTTAGAGAAAGATAAAAAAAATGACCCATTATTAGTATTTAAAGAAAAGTGTATTAAAAAATCAATAATAACTGAAAAAGAATTTTTAAAAATTGATACATTAATGAAAAATTTAATTGAAGAAGAAGTAGATTATGTTGAAGAACAAGCCAACCCTGATCCAGATAGTGCTACAGAGCATTTATTTTCAGATTCAACAAATTTTGATAAAAACTGTTCAATTGAGCCAAAAAGTACTAAAGATAAAATTGTTATGGTTGATAGTATTAATCATGCATTAAGTGAAGAGCTAGCATTCAATGACAAAATGTTGATTTATGGTGAAGATGTAGCTGGTGATAAAGGTGGTGTTTTTACAGCAACCAGAGGATTAACAAAACAATTTGGAGATGAAAGAGTGTTTAATTCTCCTCTAGCAGAATCTGCAATAGTGGGTACTGCAATAGGTCTTTCTATTGTAGGGTTTAAACCAGTAGTAGAAATACAGTTTGGAGATTATATATGGCCTGCTATGATGCAAATAAGAAATGAAGTTGCGACGATGAGATATAGATCTGCTGGAAATTGGTCGTGTCCATTAGTGATTAGAGTTCCTGTTGGAGGTTATATTCATGGATCTCTATACCATAGTCAAAGTATTGATGGATATTTTGCTCATACTCCAGGCTTAAAAATAGCATATCCATCTAATGCTGCAGATGCAAAAGGTTTATTGAAATATGCTTGCAGATGTGATGATCCAGTTATTTTTATGGAGCACAAAGGTATTTATAGACAGGGTTTTGCTTCATCTTTAGAGCCTGATGAAAATTATCTATTACCATTTGGAAAAGCAAGAGTAGTACAGGAGGGCGAAGATCTTACTATAGTTACTTGGGGAGCAATTGTTCAAAAATCCGTTGAAGCAGCTAGAAATACTAAAAAATCTGTTGAAATTATTGATATAAGAACATTAAACCCTCTTGATACGGAGACTATATTAAATTCTATTAAAAAAACAAATAGAGTAATAGTTGCGCATGAAGATCATTTAACATCAGGTTTTGGCTCTGAAATAGCAGCGCAAATTTCAGATTTAGGCTTTGAATTTTTAGACGCTCCTGTTAAAAGAATTGCTTCTAAAGATGTTCATGTTGCTTATTCTCCAAATTTAGAAAATGAAATTTTAGTTCAAACAAGCTGGATTGAAAAAGAAATAGAGGAAATAATTAGTTATTAGTCAAAAATGAATTATAAGAGCAAAATAAATAAAAAAAAGCTATTAGAATTACTCTATTATTTAGAATTGCCTAGAACAATTGAAAATAGAATGTTGAATTATTTAAGGCAGGGTAAAATATCTAAATGGTTTTCTGGTATTGGTCAAGAGGCAATTTCTGTTGGGGCAACTTATGCCTTAAAAGAAGATGATGTTATATTACCAATGCATAGAAATCTAGGTGTTTTTACTACAAGAGATGTAAATCTTGATAGTTTATTTTGTCAATTGATGGGTAAGGATGGTGGGTTTACAAAAGGAAGAGATAGAAGTTTTCATTTTGGACTACCTTCTAAAAATATAATTGGAATGATTTCACATTTAGCTGCAATGCTTCCTGTTGCAGCTGGTTTTGGTTTAAGTTCAAAAATAAAAAAACAAAAAAAAGTAATTCTTTCATTTACAGGAGATGGTTCAACTTCTGAGGGTGACTTTCATGAGGCGGTAAATTTAGCAGCTGTTTGGGAATTGCCTGTAATATTTTTAATTGAGAATAATGGTTATGGACTTTCTACACCATCATCTGAGCAATTTAAATGTAAAAAACTTGCAGATAAAGCATTGGGATATGGTATTAAAGGAGTTACTATTGATGGCAATAATATTTTAGAAGTGTATGAAACAATTTCTAATTTAGCAAAGGAGTTAAGAGCTGGTGGTGGACCAGTAATTGTTGAGGCAAATACATTTAGAATGAGAGGGCATGAAGAAGCTTCTGGAACTGCTTATATACCTAAATCAATTTTTGCTAAATGGGCTAAAAAAGATCCTTTAAGTAATTTTAAAAAATATTTAAAATCATCCAAAATATTAACAAGTTCTATTCAAACGGATATAGATAATAAAATTAGTAAAAAGATTGATTCATCATTTGATTATGCTTTAAATGCTACAAAATCTGAAAGTATAGTAAATACTGAAATTAATGATGTTTTTAAAAAATATGATTTAAATATTATTAATCCAACGAAAATAGGAATTGAAAAAAGGTACGTTGATTCAATCTCAGAAACCTTAAAAAATATTATGCAACAAAATGAAAATACATTAATAATGGGACAAGACATATCAGAATATGGTGGTGTATTTAAAATTACAGAAAATTTTTTAAAAGAATTTGGTTCAGAAAGAGTTAGGAATACGCCAATTATTGAATCAGGTGTTTTAGGTGCTTCTGTTGGGTTAGCTTTAGAAGGTTTTAGACCGATAGTTGAAATGCAATTTGCTGACTTTGTTTCGTGTGGATTTAATCAAATAGTAAACAATATCGCTAAGACACATTACAGGTGGAATGAAGCATTAAATATAACTATTAGAATGCCTTATGGGGGTGGTATGTCTGCGGGCCCATTTCATTCGCAATCTCCTGAAGCATGGTTTTTTCATACTCCAGGTTTAAAAATTGTCATTCCTTCAACTCCATATGATGCTAAGGGATTGCTAAATGCATCAATCGAAGATCCAAATCCAGTACTATATTTTGAACATAAATATATGTATAGAAGTATAAAAGGTTTAGTACCTGAAGAGTACTATAATATTGAAATTGGTAAAGCAGATATAAAAAAAATAGGGTCAGATATATCTGTCATTACATATGGCATGGGTGTCCATTGGATGCTGAATATAGCAGATAAATTAGAAAAAGAAAATATTAGTATAGAAATTGTTGATTTAAGAAGTTTAATACCTTGGGATAAAGATTTAGTTAAAAAGTCAATTTCTAAAACAAATAAGGTTTTAATTTTGCATGAAGCAAATTTAACTGGAGGTGTAGGTGCTGAAATTTCTGCATATATCAGTGAAAATTGTTTTAATCTATTAGACGCTCCTGTAATGAGATTAGGAGCGATTGACACACCAATTCCTTTTTCTGAAAAGTTAGAAAAAGAAATTTATTTACCAGTTAATAAAATAGAACAAAAAATAAAAGAATTACTTAATTTTTAATATATATAAATGAAGGAAATATAATGAAGTTAATAGGATTAGATTATTTAGATATATCTGAGTTTTTTTCTGATGAAGAACTGCTAGTGCAAAAATCATGTAGAGAATTTGTAGATAATGAGGTTTTACCAACAATTGATGAGCATTTTAAAAATGGAACTTTCCCCAAAGATTTAATAAATAAGTTTGGAGAATTAGGTTATTTAGGTATGAATCTACCTGAAAAGTATGGTTGTGCTGGATTATCAAATATAGCTTATGGATTATTATGCCAAGAATTAGAAAGGGGCGATTCTGGAGTAAGATCTTTTGTTTCAGTGCAAGGTTCATTAGTTATGTACCCTATTTATGCATATGGTAGCGAGGAACAAAGAAATAAGTGGCTTCCAAAGCTTGCTTCAGGTGAATTAATAGGATGTTTTGGTTTAACTGAACCTAATTTTGGTTCAAATCCAAGTGGAATGTTAACAAATATTAAAAAAACTAAAGGTGGTTACATTTTAAATGGAAGTAAAATGTGGATAACTAATGGAAGCATTGCAGATATTTCTGTTGTATGGGCAAAAGATGAAGATGGTATTATTAGAGGTGTAGTGGTAGATAATAAATCAGAAGGTTTTTCAGCTCCAATACAAAAAGGAAAATGGTCATTAAGAGCTTCAATAACATCTGAGTTAGTTTTTGAAAACGTATTTATTCCAGATGAAAATTTATTACCAAATGTTAAAGGTTTAAAAGGTCCATTAGGTTGTTTAAACCAAGCGCGATATGGAATAGGTTGGGGTGCTTTGGGTGTTTCTATGGAATTATTAGATGTAGCATTACAATACAGCAAACAAAGAGTTATGTTTGACAAGCCGATTGCAGGCTTTCAAATGATTCAAGATAAGTTAGTATGGATGTTAAATGAAATAAGTAAAGCGCAACTACTTGCTTTACATGTAGGAAAAAATAAAGATGACGGCACATTAAAACATCAGCAAGTTTCTATGATTAAGAGAAATAATGTGTGGTGTGCTAGAGAATGTGCAAAATTAGCTAGAGAAATACTTGGTGCAAATGGAATAACAGAAGATTATCCTATAATGAGACATATGATGAATATAGAAAGTGTTTATACGTATGAAGGGACAAATGAAATGCACACATTAATTTTAGGTCAAGATTTAACGGGTATTCCTGCTTTTAAGTAGGAAATTATAAGGAGTTTAAATGATAGTAGATGTTTTAATGCCAAAAATGGGAGAATCTATAACTGAGGGAACCATTGTTGAATGGAAAAAAAATGTAGGAGATTCAATTGGTAAAGATGAAACCTTGTTGGAAATATCAACAGATAAAGTTGATTCTGAAATTCCATGCCCAACAGCTGGAAAGGTATTAGAATTATTATTCGATAAAAATGATACCGTCGAAGTTAATACTATTATTGCAAGAATTGGTACAGAAGATTCTGATAGTCTAGACTCAGTAGAACAAAGTATTGACAAAAAAGATGAAAATAATAATGTGGAAGATTCTCAAGAATCTGAAAATATTACTTCTGAAAAGATAGATGTTGAAGTATCAAATACTAGTACTGAAACTAAGTCTGAAAGAATATTTTTTTCACCCTTAGTAAAAAGTATAGCTAAAAAAGAAAACATTTCTATTGAAGAATTAAATACAATAAAAGGTTCAGGTAATGCAGGAAGAATAAATAAAAGTGATATATTAAATTATATTGATTCTAAATCAAATGTTTCAAAAGTACAAGATATTCAGCAGCCTGTAGCTACATCAATAAAATATGCAACTTCTGATCAATTGAAAGATTCTGTAGAAGAGATGGATAGAGTAAGGGTTAAAATAGCAGAACATATGGTCAATTCTAAAAATGTATCTGCACATGTTTATTCAACTAGCGAAGTAGATGTAACAAATATTGTAAATATACGTAATAATAAAAAAGATGCCTTTTTAAATAAAAATGGTATAAAATTGACTTATACTCCCATTATTGTATCTGCTTGTATTAAAGCAATTCAAGAGTATCCATTAATGAATGCTTCTATTAATGGTACAAATATTATTCATCATCAAAATGTTAATATGGGAATTGCTGTTGCTTTACCTGATAATAATTTAATAGTCCCAGTCATAAAGGCTGCAGAAGAAAAAAACTTTTTAGGTTTATCTAGAAGTGTTGATTCGTATGCTTCAAAAGCTAGATCAAATTCTTTGGCAGCAGATGATATATTTGGTTCTACTTTTACTGTAACAAATCCAGGTATTTTTGGAAGTTTATTTGGTATGCCAATCATAAATCAGCCAAATGTTGGAATTTTATCAGTAGGCTCAATAGAAAAAAGACCGGCTGTTAAAGAAACACAATTTGGAGATGCAGTATTTGTTAGGCATATGTTATACCTTACGCTTGGATACGATCATCGTTTAATTGATGGTGCATATGGAACAAAATTTTTATCTAGAATTAAAGAATTATTAGAAAACTACAGTGATTCAGAGATAATTATATAAATGACTACAAATCAAACAAGAAAGCCTAAATGGCTAAAAATAAAATTATCATTAAATGATAATTACAATGATATTTCTAATATTATATCAAAAAATAAACTAAATACAGTATGTTCAGAAGCTAGATGCCCTAATATATATGAATGTTGGAACAATAGGACAGCAACAATAATGATATTAGGAGATACTTGTACTAGAGCTTGTGGATTTTGTTCAGTCAAAACTGGTAAGCCTAATCAGGTTGACACTTTAGAGCCAGTAAGGGTTGCGGAAGCAGCAAAAAAAATGGATTTAAGACATATTGTCATTACCTCAGTTGATAGGGATGATCTTAGGGATGATTATGGTGCTGATATATGGGCAGCAACTATTAATAGACTTCATTCTGTAGTGCCTAATTGTAGTGTTGAGGTTCTAACTCCAGATTTTAGAGCATATGAGCCATCATTAAAAAAAGTTTTTAATGCTAATCCATCAATTTTTTCACACAATATTGAGTGCGTTCAAAGAATTTCAAGGCAGGTACGAAAGCAGTCTAGATGGTCTAGGTCAAAAAAAGTACTTGAATTATCAGTTGAAAATAACATGTTAACAAAGACTGGCTTAATGGTCGGTTTAGGTGAAACAAACAATGAAGTGATTGAATCAATGAAAGAAATGGCAAATATTGGTGTTGAAATATTTAATATTGGTCAATATCTTCAACCTACAAAAAAACATTTAGAAGTACAGCGTTATGTTCATCCAGATGAATTTAAAATGTTTAAAGAAATTGGTTTAGATTTAGGCTTTAAGGTAGTTGAATCAGGTCCACTAGTTAGATCTTCTTATCATGCTGACAAACAAGCAAAATTATACAGAAAGCAACCAAATGTTGCGTCATAATGACATTAAAAATATATTGGTATAATATTTGCCTAATTTAATATAAAAATTGGTAATTAAAACATGAGTGATCAAAAAGAAAAACAAGAAAAAATTTTAGAATCATACCCGATTCTACCATTAAGAAATACAATTTTATTTCCAAATCAGATTATACCAATATATATTGGAAGGCAACAATCTCTTGATTTAATCAATGATATTTCGATGCTGGAGAAAAAATATATTGTTGTAGTTGCTCAAAAAGATGGAGCGATTGAGAATCCAACAAATGATGACATTTATAAATTTGGAACATTGGCTACAGTGATGAAAATATTTGATATGCCTGATAAATCTAAGTCAGCAATAGTTCAAGGTTTAATGAGGGTAAAACTTGAAGAAGTTAATCAAGAATTACCTTATTTTACAGGCTTAGTCTCTAGAGTTAAAGACACAGATGAAGCAAAGTCAGAAATTAATAACGACATTAAAATGTTAAAATCATCTTTCACTAGCATTGTAGAGGCTGCTCCATATTTAAATGAAGATCAAATGTCTGCTTTAAGTAATATTAAAAATCCATCTAAGATTGCTGATAAAGCAATTTCTTTATTAAATATAAAAACAAAAGAGAAGCAAGAAGTTTTAGAGATTACTAGAGTATCTAAAAGAGTTAAAAAAGTAAATGATATAATAAATAAAGAGTTACAAAGGATAGAACTAGGAGAAAAAATTCAATCTGAAGTTCAAGATGAAATATCAAAATCTCAAAAAGAATACTATTTAAGAGAGCAATTAAAAGCAATACAGAAAGAATTAGGAGAAGAGGGTAGTGGAATTGAAATTGAAGAAATTCAAGAAAAAATTTCCAAAGCCAAAATGCCTGAAAATGTTGAACAAATAGCTAATAAAGAATTAAATAGATTACAAAAAATTCCTTCACATTCACCTGAATATACAGTTTCAAGAACATATTTAGATTGGCTTGTAGAACTTCCATGGAGTATACAGTCTGAAGATAATGAAAAGATTGATAATGCAAATAATATTCTAAATGAAGATCATTACGGTCTAGATAAGGTAAAAGAAAGGATATTAGAGCATTTGGCTGTTAGAGGTTTAAAAAGGAAGAGAAGTAAAAAAGGTGATGTAATTAAAAGTCCTATATTATGTTTTAATGGTCCCCCAGGGACTGGAAAAACTTCAATGGGAAAATCAATTGCAAAATCTATGGGAAGAAAATTTGTTAGAATTTCTCTTGGAGGCGTTGGTGATGAAGCTGAAATAAGAGGCCACAGAAGAACTTACATAGGTGCTTTGCCAGGTAGGATTATTGCCAGTCTTAAAAAAGCAGGGACTAACAACCCTATCTTTATGCTTGATGAAATTGATAAATTAGGAAGAGATTTTAGAGGTGATCCATCCAGTGCTTTATTAGAAGTCTTAGATCCAGAACAAAATAATTCATTTAATGATCACTATTTAGAAGTTGATTTCGACTTATCAAATGTTATGTTTATAACAACATCTAACAGAATTGATCAAGTTCCAGGACCGCTTAGAGATAGAATGGAAATGTTAGATTTTACAGGTTATATTGTAGAAGAAAAAATGCAAATTGCTAAAAGACATTTAATTCCAAAACAAATCAAAGAGCATTCATTGAAGAATACGGAAATTAAATTTTCTGATTCTGGAATAAAAACTTTAGTTGAATCTTACACTAGAGAAGCTGGGGTCAGAAATTTAGAAAGACAAATAGCTAATGTTTGTAGAAAAGTAGCTAAAGACATATCAATGAATAATATTAAATCTGCATCAGTATCCGATAAAAGTGTAAGTAAATTTCTTGGACCAGAAAAGTTTCTACCTGAACTTGCAGAAAGAAATAATAAACCAGGTATTGTTGTTGGCTTAGCATGGACAGCTTTTGGCGGAGATATATTATTTATTGAAGCTACAAAAATGCCGGGTAAAGGTGAATTAAAATTAACTGGCAAACTAGGAGATGTAATGAAGGAGTCAGTTCAAGCAGCAATGTCTTTTGTGAGGTCTAATGCTAAAAAATATAATATTGATGAAAATTTTTACAAAGAATATGATATCCATGTTCACGTTCCAGCTGGAGCAATTCCAAAAGATGGTCCATCAGCAGGTATAGCTATGACTGTTGCAATTATTTCATTATTAACTAATATTCCAGTAAAATCAGCTTTAGGGATGACAGGAGAAACATCACTAAGAGGTAATGTCTTACCTATTGGTGGATTAAGAGAAAAATCTACTGCAGCACACAGAGCTGGTTTAAATCATATAATTGCACCATATGAAAATATGAAAGATTTAGAGGAGATACCTAAAAAAGTTAAGTCGGAATTAAAAATTACATTTGTAAAAGAGGTAGATGAAGCCATAAAATTAAGCCTTGATTTAGATATTAATTAAGGGCGATTAACTCAGTTGGTTCAGAGTGCCTCCCTTACAAGGAGGAAGTCGGGAGTTCGAGTCTCTCATCGCCCACATTAAAAAAAACCCCTTTTTTAAGGGGTTTTTTTAATCTTAAATTGAAAACTCACTTAATTAATTAATGTTATGAAAATTTTTAATATTAGAAATAATGAAAAATCATCTATTGTTTATGGATTTTTTTATTCATTTTTTATTGTTTCATTTTTTATTGTTTCCAAATCATATAGGGATTCTCTATTTCTTAACTCATTTGGTAAAGAAGAACTATCAGTTTTATATATTGTTACCCCCTTAATTATTGGATTGTCTGTATGGTTTATAACATTTATTTTAGATAAAATAGATCTTTTTAAAAAAGGGATTATCATTCATGTGATAATATTTATAATATCAATTTTATCTTTGACTAATATAAATAGTACTACAATCTTATTTTATTATGTATTTGTAGATTTTCAAATAGCAATGATTGCATTTCTTTTTTGGCGTTCATTATCATCTACATTTAGTACAAGACAAGCTAAAAGGTTGTATGGAGTCATTACATCAGGTGGATTCTTATCAGCAATTTTATTAGGGAGTAGTTTATCTATATTAACTCAATATATTTCTCAAAAAGACTTTTTGATATTATTTAATTTTTTAATATTATTTTGTCCATTGTTTATAAAGCAATTAACTACAAAATCATTTTCTGGTAAAACTAAAATAGAAAATAAAAAAAAATCTGATGAATCTGTCCTTAAATTAATTCAAAATAAATATGTCTTAAACATTATTTCAATAATATTTTTATTTACTATAATATCAGTATTTATTGATTATTATTTTAAACTAAGTTCATATGATAAGTTTTCAAATAATCCAGATCAATTAACCAATTACTTTACTCAGTTTTATTCTATTGCTTCATTGTTATCATTTTTGGTTCAAATATTTGTTTCTAGCTATATTTTTAAAAGATTTGGTATTGCTTATACATTATTAATACTTCCAATGCTTTTATTGCTATTATCACCTTTTTCAATCATTGTTTCTTCATACGTAATTATTTTTCTTTTGAAAGGAAATGAGCAAATTTTTAAATCAACCTTACATGATACATCTATGCAGATATTATGGATGCCTTTACCAAGCTATATAAAAGATCCAATTAAACCATTAGTAAATATTCTTTTTAAAAATATTTTTAGTTCATTTGGTGGACTCTTAATTATCTTAACAATTTACTTTGAATTACAATTTATAAATATTATTCCAGTTCTTATATGTTTACTATTATTTCTAATTTTTATAATGATGAATTCAAAAACATATTATATAAATGAACTAGTTCGTGCTATAGATGATAGATCACTATCATTTGAAAATAAAAATTCCATTAATTTTTCCAACAATATTGAAATGTTAGATATTGTAAATAAAAAAATTATTGATGATAAAAAAGACAGATATTTTATTTTGAAGCTTCTTGATAAGAATATTATTGAGAAATGTAAAATAACTCTCATTGAAGTTTTTTATGAAAGTGATATAAAGACTCAGAAAGAAATTTTAAAATACTTTTATGATGATGAAGAATCAATAAAATCAGATTATCTGATAAATCAGGTCAAATCAAATAATGAATTATCAGCTGATTGTTTAAATATTTTATTTAAAAGAGATAATAAAGAAGTGCGTTTATTAAATGAAGATTTATGTCAATCACGATCTCCAATTTTAAAATACGCTGCAATTAATAATTCACTTCAATACAAAATAGGCAATAAAACAGAAATTATAAATCAATTGTATGAAAGATTAAATAACCTTGAGGATTGTAACTATATAATTAAATATATTAATACAGATTTTTTGAATTTAGATACTAAGCAATTTATAAAAATATCTTCTAGTTTAGATTATGAATTATTAATAAAGGCGTTAAAATTTATTAAAGTTTATGATGATAAATATTTATGGGATAGTATTGTAGATAATTGCTTTAAGCAGTCATATATTGATCCAAAATTAATCTCCTTTTTACAAAATGCTGAGCAAATAGAACTTTTCACTTTTTTTAAATTAAAACTATTAAATAAAAATTATTTAATTGAAAAGAAATTATTTATAAATGAATTAGCTTTACAAATTAATCATGATAAATCTATTATTTTATATAATGACTATTTTAAAAAATCATTAAAAGATGATTATACATTTGATCGTATATGTGATTCTATTATAGAAATTAAGTCTAAAAATAATGATGATAAAATTGATAATAGATTAATTGAAAGGTTAATCGATGAGTTAAACAGCTCGTTATATCTATATATTAGGTTGTCTTTTTTAATCGATAGAGATTCAGAAGAAAGAAGAATTATTGAAGAATATTTTAAATATAGAATTAATAAAAAAACTAAAATTTTGGTAAAGCTTTTATATTATAATAATGAAGAATTATTTAAGAAAAATTTAAATTTAAATTTATTTTCAAATGAGTTATATCTTCATAAAGTTATTGAAATTTTTGAAGAATCATTAACTAAAAAATATAAGGATAAAATTATTCCTATTCTAGATGATATTAGTTTACTTGATAAAAATAATTATAGTTTAAAATTTTATAAATATTTGAAAACTGTTGATATTAATCATTTAGTTGAGACTAAAATGCTTGGTGAAGATCAATGGTATGACTTTATTTCTTCATTCGAAGTTTTTAATAATAATACGGATCTATTTACTGAATTAATGTCTAATAATAAATATTTTAACTTATTAATCAAAAATACTGATTATAATAAAGAAAATTTTTTGAAAATAGATAATATTAAATTAATTTTAGAGCAAATGATAACGAGTTTAGAAAAGACTTTATATTTAAAAGATTCTAGTATATTTAAAGATATACCTGCTAAAGAATTGATTTTTATTTCACAAGAATTAGAAGAAATCCAATATTCTGATAATACTGTGATTTTCAAAGATGGAGAAGTTGGTGATTCAATGTATTTTATTTTTAATGGCGAAATAAGAATATCTAAAGGTGATAATGAATTAGTATGCCTAAAAAGAGGGGACTATTTTGGAGAAATGGCTTTACTAGATGGGGAGCCTAGGTCAGCTGATGCAACAACTATTACAAATTCAGTACTTCTAAAATTAAACTCCAATAAATTCAAGAATGTTTTGTATTCAAACCAACATGTAGTTAAGGGTGTGTTAAGTATGCTATGTGATAGACTAAGAAATGCTAATAATATTATAAATAAATAATTAACTAATTATTAAATAATGGAGCTATTTGATTATAAATAATATTTAGTAATTCAATCTGATAAGCTGTTTCACTAAATGTTTCAGAATGGGTTCCAATAACTAAATCTCTTTCAGGAAAAACAGCTATAAATTGCCCACCATATCCATATGCAAGATAACCTTCTTGAGGAATCCACCACAAATATCCATAACCATCTAAATTTTCAAAACCATAATATGACCAACCAGTTTCAATTAAATTAGAAGTGGCTTTATCTATATATTCAGAAGAAATTATTTGATTATTAGATGAAGCATAGCCATTTTGATTGTAAAGTTGTCCAAGCTTCACCATTTCTCTTAATGTTAACCAAATGCTGGATGAACCATCATTGATATCATTATTGCCATCAAGCCAAAAAGGATTTATTATACCTAAAAAAGGAAAAAGATTGCTATTAGCAAATTCAATTGGTGTCTGTCCAGTTGTTTCATAAATAATATGCGCATTTAAATGGCAACTACTATTATTATACCAAAATCCTCCTTGATTTATTACTGGCATTGTAACTAACTCATTTAAATCTACATAAATCCATTCAGGATATACATAATAATCACTATATCCTGATGACATAGTTAATAAATTTTCTAATGTTAGATTTTCTAAATGAATATCAGGATAACCAAAAGTAATATTTAAAGTATCTTCAAAATTTAAAATACCTCTATCAATAGCTTGTCCAATCAATGTAGAAATAAAACTTTTAGTTACAGATTGAATATTAAATGTATCAGATATTGAGCTATCATTAAAATAATTTTCAGAAATAATTTTACCTTTATGAATAATAACTATTCCTTCAATTGAACTTAATTCGCTTATTTCAGTATTTAATATATTTTCAAGTTGATAATAATCAAAATATGATAAATCTTCTTCTATCTCCCAATCAAGACTTAAATCTATTATTGAATCTTCACAAAAAACTAAATTATTTAAGATTAAATTAACTACTGAAATAATATCTAATATATTTATGATTCCATCGTTATTAATATCTGCATTAATTAGACCTTCATCCTCTAATGAATTTAAATTTAAGGTGTGATTAGAAATTAATATAATATCTTGTATGTTAATTGAATTATCAATGTTTACATCGCCAGGACATTCATTAGAAATAGATAAAGTAATTATAGTAAAAAATATTATTATATATCGCATATCATTTGAAATTAATTTAATAATTATTAAAAGACACCTTATGTGGCAAATAAATTAACAACAATCACACCAATGATAATAAAAAATAAACCAACAATAGATTGCCATTGTAATGTCTGATCATAAACTAGATAACTCAGGATTGAAATGCACAGAATACCTAAACCACACCAGGTACCATATACTATCGCTATGGGTAAACTTTTCATAGGAAATGTTAAAAAGTAAAATGCTAAAATATATGATATTGACAAACAAATCGTTGGTATGATTTTTGTAAAGTTTTTAGATACAGGTAGTAGTATTGTTCCCGTGACTTCAAATAAAATTGCCAATATTAGATAAAAGTATGCCATTATAATTACTAAATATTATTTTAATAGATAACTAGTTTCTCTTTTGAATTCTTCTTCAAAACGCTCATAATAAAAATTAGTTTCATAGAAATAATTTGCAATATTTTCATCAATGACAAAACTATTATTTGATATTAAATCCTTAGCTGGAAATTGAATTTCTAAACCCCTTTTAAACTCTTTAATTGTTAATTCTAAAGAAGAATTAAGTTTTAGTACTTCTTGCATAATAAGGATTTCATATAATCTTTTAAGATCTTTCTGATTTGTCAATAAAATAGGATAATAACCATCATTTTTATCCCATTCATTTTTAAGTAAGCTTTTATAATTATAGTTTTCACTTAGATTTATTTCTTTAATACTAACACCTGGTCTAAAAAAAGTATCATTGGAGCTATTATCTTTACTTACTAATAATAATATACCTTTATTAGCTTGACCAATTGTCTTAAAATAATTTTTTATAAAGTCTACACCATAATCTTTTTCATTATTAAAGAATATAATTTTGTCAGAATCAACAACTTTGAAATAATTTTGTTTTTCTATAATATCATATAACATTCTTCTAGTAATTATTTCTTCACCTGGTATGAAGTTATTCAGTAAATCATTAGACAGGCTTTTAATTTCTTCATTTTCAGAATTTTGCATATTTTCTGCATTAATCTTTATATTTTTTAGATAATTACTTTCTGTGATAAAATTTAAATCGTATATATCAGACTCTTTTAATCTATAACTATTAGGAAATAATGTATTACCAAATGAATCAAAAATTGATTCATCTTGCGGGATTACCCTGCTAAAATTAGCATCATTGTTATCAATTATGTGGGGAGTTATAACTACTATAACTTCTTTTTTGATAGACTGTTTTGTGTTCCATGAAAATAGTTTTCCTAAAAAAGGGATTTTACTTAAAATAGGAATACGCCCTTCTTGGTCTGCTTTCTTATTACTTATTAATCCACCAATGATAAATGGAGTATTATTAAGGACTTTAACGTGAGATTCTACTTTTCTATTATTAATAATTGGTGCCTCTAAAACTCCAGAGGTCAATTCTTCAGTCTCTGTAATTATTGTTTCAACTTGCATTGATACGCTTTTTAAATCATTACTAATTCTGGGCTTCAAATTTAAAACAATACCTACTGGTAAATATTCAATATCAGGAATTAATATTTCATCCCCGCTGAAAGCAGAAATTGGTAACTTAGTTATTGGTATTTGTTGACCAACTTGAATTCTAGCTTGTCTTCCATCTAAAACTAGAACAGATGGTTTAGACAAAATTTCAGCTGATTTATCATTAATAAGTGCATTTAGTTTAACTTTAAAAATATCATCAAGTGTGTTTGTAAAGGGATAGCCATATTCATCAATAGCTTGTTCAATAAAATCTTCTTCAGAAAAAATAATTGATAAAGGCGATCCGTCATTTCTAGGTGTATTAATACTTAATCCATCTTGTTGGTTTAAATACTCTAATGCAAGCCCTTGATCTTTTACTGCATCACTATTTATTTCAACTATTAAAGCTTCTATTAAAATTTGTTTAGCTGGAACATCTAGCTTATTATATAATGTGTTTAAAAAATCACTATATTGGCTAACTTTATCTTTCTTATAGCAAACCATTATTCTTTCAATGGGATCACTTTGGGTTGGTTTATCCATAGAAGTTCCAGATAGATATTGGTTAAATGCATTATCATCATCATCATTGTTAGACTCTAAATTATTTAGGCTATAGTTATCATAATCTGGTATATCTATTATAAATATATCACTTGAAGTATCAGTTTCATCCATTGGGGAGAGTGTGCTTAGTTTTATATCATCCATATACACATTTGTATGCTCAACTGTATTATAACCTAAAGCTTTAAGTGTCGTTAATGCTCTTTCTGAAGATATATTATCAAGTTTTAATGTTGAACATTCAAAACTAAGTATGAGCGATGATAAAGATATAATGATTAATAAAAGATAAGATAGATATTTACGCATAAAATTAGTTCTCTTTTTTGTTAAAATTTTATATAAAATGCAGAAAGCCTCTTAAATTTAAGAGGCTTTCTATAACATTAGCAATTTATTTGAATAAGAATTATTTGGTGCTATTGTTGTTTGTTTGATTTCCCCCAGAATATACTTTAATACCACCTTTACCTTTTTTCTTATATTTCTTCGGACCAGAGGTATTGATTTGATTTCTTTCACCTTTTTCACTTTTAACTGAATTTGAGTAATCCATTAAGAAGCTTTTAAGCTTTTTCTTATCTTTTTTACTTAAATTCTCAAAGTTTCTTTCAATAGCATTGTCAATAATACTCATATCAGCAGCACTTAAAGTCATTTTAGGTTTTTTAGGAGGATTAAAGTCAGCAGCAATTAAGCTAGTAGTAAATATTCCAACTAAAAGAGTTAAAGTTAAAATTAATCTTGAATTCATAATTTGTATCCTTATTTATTGTTTGTAGTTAACTTAAATTTACATAATATATTATTTTAATTAAAAAATAATACTTTTCAAATTGATTTATATCACATTTAAATTAATTTGAAATAAATATCACGATAAAATAATATTTATTAATATTACAACATCTTGAACATTTAACACGCTATCAGAGTTTATATCTGCTGCATAATATTGATTATCAGTTGGTTCAATTGATCCTAGAATAAAATTAATTAATAAAACTACATCTTGAACATTTATAACAGCATCATTATTAATATCCCCTAAAATAACATCATTTATATCAATATCAATACATTCTCCTGATGATAAAAGACCACCTCCATTTACATCAGAAACAATAGTATCAGAAATACATAAATTTGTATTACCTGAATCTGAATTTGTATATGAAATATTAGTTAACAAACCTTCTCCAGCTGGTATAGTTCCTCCTGTAAATGAGAATCCTATTACTATTCCTAGTTCAGAAGTGGACACTTCAAACCCATATTGCTCAGCCAATCCACCACTTGCATCTATAATTGTAATTAGATCAGGAGAATCAGTTATATTAAATTGAAACCCTGATATTGCTACACTATTTTCTATTAATATTGACATTGAATCAGAAGTTACTTCTCCAAAAGTTAAAGTAGCATTACCAGAAGCAAAATCTATACTTGTACAGTCCTCTCCGGCCGACAGCGGATTTCCTGAAGTATCAGATACAATTAAATCATCTATACATAACGTAGTATTTCCAGTTCCATTTAATGTATAAGATAGATTGGTTAATAAACCACTTCCTTCAGGTATATAACTACCAGTCAACGAAAAACCAATAACTATACCTAAATCAGATGTAGAGACTTCAAAACCATTTTCTTCAGCAGAACCCCCATTAGCTCCTGTAATTGTTATAGCATCCGGATTATCTGTTAATGTGAATTGGAAACCTCCAATAGATTCTGAATTATCCATTAATATTTGAATATTATCTCCGGATATACTTCCAAAACTAAAATTAGCGGTTCCATAAAGACAGCTTCCATCATCAATGGTTGCATCCGGATCATAATTATCTGCATTTGGATCTGTACAGCCAGGAATTTCAACAATACCATCTCTAGTACCATCAATAAAAGTTTCATTTGTATTAAGAGGATCTAAATACTGATCCATATTACTCCATGCTGCAGAAAATTTTGCATAGCCATGATAATAGGTTTGAGAACAATAACAATCAGGAGATGGACTACAATAGTCAGTATAAATATAGCTAGCCATCCCTCTTACTCTTTTATCACTATCAAACATTGGTGAGCCTGATGATCCTGGTATAACTCTACCATTATTATATCTAAAATCCCACCAATTACCGCTAGAAGACATACCAGTTGCATTATATGAAATCTTTTTTATCCAACCATCAGGATGATGAATACCTGTAATATTATTTCCTGGATTGCTTGAAGATTTATTCCAACCATTAAAATAAGGATTATAATTAGTTGGCACATTATTATTTAACCTTATTATAGCTCCATCATTATTATTGAAATTACCAATCCATAGATTTTGGGTACCACTCATTGTATTATACCCTTGTGGTTGTGTACCATTACATGAATAGGATTGATAATTAAAATATACTGTATTAGAGCCTCCACTACTACAATGTCCAGCATATAGAATATATGGAGTTTTATCAAAATTAGTATTATTAATTAAAGTAGCAGAACATAATCCACCATTACCAGAAACAAGAACAACACCATCTATTTCATCTCTCCAGTCATCACCTGATGAACAAGCTACATTATCATTACAGTCCACTCTGTCAGAAGTTTGGTCTCCATGAAAATTCATAAAATCAAGAAAATCATGAGTTACAATTGAAATATTTAAAGCTAAATCTCTAACTTCACTATTAGGTACGGTTAATTCTATAATAACTCGATCACTTTTAACTACAGCTGTAGATTTCTCACCTGTAAAGTCATTATTTTTTGAATTAAAGGAACCTATATACATAGATTCATCTTCATCATAAATGAACATGTCTGTATTATCTGTAAGTTTAAATTGATTAAAGTGAAATCCGATTGACATTGCGCCTTGGGATTCAATACCTAAATAAAAAGTTGTTTTATAGGGTCCTACAATTTTTGTTGCTAATTGAGGTACATTAATATCAACTGCATATTCATTTGCATAATGAACAACCATAGGGTGTAATTCATAATCTATTAAATTATCATGATTAATAGTTATAAAGTTTATTTTATCATTATTTGGTTGGTAAATAGGAGATCCAGAATATTGAATCTGCCCAAACGATAGCGTAAATAATATTAAAAAAAGATTTATATGTTTCATTTTTAGGTATCCTTAAATATTAAGTTGAATTGTTATTTAAATGTAATTGAAATTATTAAAATAAAATATAGCTTCAATAAATCTATTACAATTTGTTACGTTTGTTAAATTATTTATTTTTTTACTTGATTTAATTTTTTTAACATTTTTTCATTAACTTCATCATTATATAAAGTGTAGTTATCTTTACCTTGAGTTTTTGAGACGTACATTGCCATATCAGCCTTTTGTATAAGTTCATCTATATTATCTCCATCATTTGGATAAATAGCTCCTCCAATACTGACTGTACAGTTAACTTTTCTACGATTAATAATAATCTTTTCTTTAATATTCTTTAGAATTCTTTCGCATAAATGCTTATTATCATCAATATTTTTTATTTTTGATAGTATTGTGAACTCATCGCCACCCCAATGGCTTATAGTGTCACCTTCCCTTACGGATTTAACAATTCTTTTTGAAACTGTTTTTAACATCTGATCGCCAGCATTATGTCCCATTGAATCATTTACTATTTTAAATTCATCTAAGTCTAAAAATAAAACTACATATTTTTCATTATTTCTAGCTGCATTTTTGAAAGCAATTTTTGCACGATCATTAAATAAGGTTCTATTTGGGAGTCTTGTCATTTTGTTATAATATGCAAGATAATGCATTTCTTCAACAGATTTAACTTTATCAATAGCCATCGCAATTTGATCAGATATAAAGCTTAATATAGTTAATTGCTCTTGATCAAAAATAATATTATTAAAACTTTTTATTGATACAACTCCTATAATGTTATTAGCAATAATTAATGGAGAACCAATATATGAATTAGGTGTTTTAAATGTTTTATTGAGTTGATTATTATCTTTTAAGTACTCAATTTGCTCACTACTATATATTAATCCTTCACGTTTTTTAATTATAGGTTCAATAATATTTCCACGAATATTTTTTTTACTGTAAGTAACTTCTTTTTTTGTACTATAATTATATTCTTCAATTTTTTTTTCATTCATTATTAGAGATATTGTGAAATCTTTTGTTGGAATTAAGGTACTTAAATTTTTAAAAATATCTTTATATAACTCTTTAATGTTTGTTGATACTCTAACCGAATTTGATATTTTTAATATACAATTTTGTATTTCTTTATTCCTCATTAAATTTGTTAAATCTGTAATTGCAACAGTATAATAAATTTCTTGTTCTATTATATTTTCAACAAAATTTAAACTTACTGGAAATTTACCTTCATCTTGTTTAATGCCAAAAACTTCTATATTATTATTTAATGAATTTAATTTTTCACTAAGAACTTTATTTTTAGAATATTTCTGAATGATATTTGAATATGGTTTAGCAATTAGTTTTGTTAATGATTCACCAAGGATTTGATCTCTACTGTAGCCCCAAAGGTTTAATGCAAACCTATTAATCATTACAATTTTAAGGTGAGAATTAAAGGTGATTACCCCTTCATTAACAGCATTTAATATACCTTTCATGTGAGAAGCTGAATCAAGAATTTTATATATGTTTTTTCTAGGTTTTTTTAAACTCATAATATTATTTATTTATAATGTATTAAAATATAATATCAATTATTACATAATAATGTGAACTATATTACAATTTTTATATAATGTAACATTATGTAAATAATTGAATTATTATACTGTTAATATTAAAAATTAATTATAAATTAAATCAAATTTAAAAGAATATATAAGGAAAGATTCTATGAGAAAAGTACTATTATTTTTATTTGCTTCATTATTATTGCCAAATACATGGCAAAATATTAATTCTTCTGTCCCAAAACCAATGACTTTTGATGTAATAAGTTCTGATATTAATACAACAAAAATTAAGTTTGAGATGGATGGCTTTCATCTAATCCCTTCAGAAGATTCTAAGGCTATTACTTTCAAAGTTAAGTCTGAGAATGGTGCATCTATTTTAAATCAAGGTTATCCAGATTTACATAATTTTTCTAAATCGATTATCATTCCTGACAAATCAAAAACATCAGTGAATATTTTATCATATAAATATGAAGATTATGAGGGTATATTTGTCATTCCTTCAAAGGGAAATATTAGTAGAGAAATCAATCCAAAAGATATTCCAATACAGTATAATGATATATATAAAACTAATGAATTTTATCCTTCAGAAATATCTGAATTAAGTAATCCTTATATACTTAGAGATTTAAGAGGTCAGACTGTTTCAGTTAATCCATTTCAGTATAATGCTGTAACGAAAACTTTAAGAGTTTATACTGAAGTAGTATTAGAAGTTGTATCGAGTGGTATTTCTAGTCAAAATACTGTTGAAAGATTAGGTGACTCTGTCAAATTATCTTCCAATTATGATGAAATCTATAAAGAGCATTTTATTAATTATTCAAATGATACTCGATTTCAATATTTGATGGATCAAGGTAACATGTTAATAGTTTCAAATGATGCTTTCTTATCAACGATGGAACCTTTTGTTGACTGGAAAAATAAAAAGGGAATCCCAACAGAGATGGTTGCAACTTCTACTACAGGAACAAGCTCAACGCAAATAGCAAACTACATTCGTGATTATTATAATGAAAATGGTTTGACATTTGTTTTATTAGTTGGTGATTATGCACAAGTAACTTCACCACTTGTTAGCGGTTCTGCATCAGACCCTAGTTATGGATTTATTAATGGGAATGATTTCTATGCAGAAATTATCATTGGTCGTTTTTCAGGAAGTACACCAGCTCATATTCAAACTCAAGTTCAAAGGAGTTTAGAGTACGAACAAAGAAATAGTGGTGACTATTTTAATAATGCTGCTGGCTTTGCATCTAATCAGGGTCCAGGTTACGGTGGTATGTCAGATGATGAGTTTAATGATTTTTTATGGAATACAGTTTTATCATCATTCACTTATGATGATTATTATTATGAATATGATGGATCTGGAGGGTCTGATCAAGGAGGTATAAATACTATTAATTCAGGTGTTGGTATCATCAATTACACAGGTCATGGCTCTATTAATAGCTGGGGAAATGGTTCTTCATTAAATAACACTCAAATTAATCAATTAACTAATGTAGATAAACTTCCATTTGTAATTACTGTTGGATGTAATGTTGGTGAATTTAATAGTACAAATGAATGTTTTAGTGAAGCATGGCAAAGAGCTACTTATAATGGTTCACCTGCAGGAGGTATTGCACATTTAGGTTCAACTATATCGCAGTCTTGGGAACCTCCAATGCATGGCCAATGGGCTATGAATAAAATCATTACTGAATCTTACAATGGTTTAGATGGGCAGCCACCAGTGGGACATAAAACTAGAACAATTGGTGGTATAGCTACAAATGGTTGTTTACATATGAATGATGCTCAAGGAACTGGTGGGCAAAATGAAACAAAATATTGGACATTATTTGGCGATCCATCTTTAATATTCAGAACAGATGAGCCTACTAGCATGGATATTACACATGACGATGTGATATTAGTTGGTACAACAAACTTTCAAATTAATACAGGATTACCAGGTGCATTAGCAGCTATTTCAGCAAACGGAGAACTGTTATCATCAGGTTACGCAAATCAATTTGGTTTAATTGAATTAGATGTTTCATCTTTGTCTGATATTCCAGGAGTTTTTGATATGATGGTTACAGGGTTTAATTCAATTAATTATGAAGCAGAAATTACGGTTCTTGCTCCTGAGGGTCCCTACGTTATGATGGATTCTTTCACAGATGAAGTAATGTTTGGTACGTCTAATCAAATATTAATGACATTAGAAAATGTAGGTAGCGATCCTGCTGATGAATTAACTATTACTTTAACTACTGAAGATGAGCATGTAGCTTTAACTAATAATACTGTAACAGTTAATATTCCATCAGGTGAATCAATGGTTGTAGAGGGTTTTGTTGCTGATATATCAAGTAATATTCCAAATGATCATCCAATAGAATTTAATGTTAATTTAATATCAGGCGAGCATGAATGGAATCATTCATTTATGAGCATGTCAATGGCTCCTGAAATTAATTTATTAGGAGTGACTGGTGACTTACAGCCTGGAACTACTTCAACAGTTGTATTTACCATGATTAATGAAGGTGGTGCTGCAATTAATTATCCAGTAGTTGATATTGAGGTTGGTACATATTTATCTGTTTCAAACATTGAATTTGGTAATGCATATTATTGGGATATGAATGATGGTTATAATATTGAAGAATTAATTGTTGATGTTACAGTTAGTCCATCAGCGCCTATGGGATCGATTGGTGAAATGGTAGTCATGATAAATCAGCTTAATACAGATTATAATAATGAAATAGATGCACAAATACCAATTGGACAAGTAATTTCAGACTTTGAATTAGGTTTAGACTTAGATTGGAATAATGCTTCATTAAGTCCATGGGCTATATCTGATGTAGATGCAAACTCAGGATTTAATTCTTTTAAATCTGGAACTATAGGTAATAGTCAAAACAGTTCAGCAAGTGTAACTCTTGATGTTACTCAAGATGGTGCAATCGAATTTTACTATAGAGTTTCAGCTGAGTATAGCCCATCAGGTAACTACTTTTATGATGGTCTTACTTTCTCAATTAATGGCGAAGAGGTTGGTCAATTTCAAACAAACACTGATGGTACAAGTCCTTGGACTGAAGCAATTTTTCCAGTATCAGCAGGTTTGACTGAATTTACATGGACTTTCGTTAAAGATAATGGTGGTGGTTCAACAGACTGTATTAATACAGATTGTTTAGATGCTGCATTTATAGATGACATTATATTTCCTCCTGTGTATGTTGAGTCAGATATTATAGTTGGTGATACAAATGAGGATTTAGTAGTTAATGTTCTGGATGTAATCTTAATGGTGAGTATGATTTTAGGAAATACTGATCAAAATCTTGATACTGGCGATATTAATTCAGATGGTCAAATTAATGTGCTAGATGTTACGATGTTACTTAATATGATATTGGGTGGAGATGGCCGTATATCTGATGCTACATCAGCGATGATGTATGAGACATCAGCGGGTGTAGATATTGCATCTGATGGCTATTTAGGAGCTGTAGAGTTAACACTTACTCATG
>NHBL01000005.1 GCA_002167465.1 bacterium TMED6 | reverse complement strand
TTAAAAAATGCTTTTTTTATTGAAGGCGGTGGGTTAGCTGTAGAAAACGCATTGAAAGTTGCTTTTGATTGGAAAGTAAGAAAAAATTTAGAAAATAATATAAAAGGCAAAGGGTGTCAAGTTTTACATTTTAAAGAAGCTTTTCATGGAAGGACTGGATATACATTATCGTTGACAAATACAGATCCAATAAAAACAAAATATTTTCCAAAATTTGATTGGCCAAGAATTGATAACCCCTATCTATCTTTTCCATTAACTGATGAAGTATTAACAAATGTTAAAATTAAAGAAGATATTGCTGTTAATCAGATCAAAGATGCAATAAAAAATAATCCAAATGATATTGCTGCATTAATAATTGAGCCAATCCAAGGTGAGGGTGGAGACAATCATTTTAGATGTCAATTTTTTCAAAAATTAAAAGATTTATCAATTGAAAATGATTTTTTACTTATTTATGATGAAGTTCAGACAGGTATTGGAATAACTGGTAAAATGTGGGCTCATCAACATTTTACTCCAAATTTATGTCAATGTGATCCTCCTATTGAAAATTCACCAATTCCTGACATTATTTCATTTGGTAAAAAGACGCAGGTTTGTGGAATTCTTGCAGGTGATAGGATTAACGAAGTTGAAAAAAATGTTTTTAAAAGATCAAGTAGAATCAATTCAACTTTTGGAGGAAATCTAACAGACATGGTACGTTTTAAGATTATTTTAGAAACTATTAAAGAATTTGATTTACTCGAAAATGCAAGGAATAATGGAGAATATTTACTTAAAGAAATAACAAAGCTTGAAGAAGAATTTCCTGCATTTATATTAAATTCTAGAGGTTCTGGTCTCTTTTGTTCTTTTGATTTACCTTCTTCAGATGAAAGAGATAAATTAAGTCAAGAAGCTTACAAAAATAAGTTAATGATCCTTGGTTGCGGTATTAAAAGTATCAGATTTAGGCCGCACTTAACTGTAACTAAAGCAGAGATAGATTTTGGTGTTAATGTAATTAAAAAATCAATAAACAATATTCTGAAATAGGTGTTTGGAACATTATATATTGTTGCAACTCCAATTGGAAATTTAGGTGATATATCATTTAGAGCTAAAGAAGTTCTATCTGAAGTAGATTTTATTGCTGTTGAAGATACACGCGTATCAAAAAAAATATTAACAAAATTTGATATTAATATTAAAATGATAGTGTATAATAACTTCAATGAGTCAAAACAAGTTGATAAAATAGTCAATTTGTTAAAAGATGGTAAAAATGTCGCTTTAATTAGTGATGCAGGTACCCCTTGTATAAGTGATCCTGGTTATTTATTAGTGAATAATTGTAAAATAAATGACATTAAAGTTACTTCAGTGCCTGGACCATCTTCGTTAATTTCAGCACTTTCTACAAGTGGTTTACCTTCTGATTCATTTTATTTTGAAGGCTTTTTACCTAAGAAAAAAGGCCGTAAAACTAAATTTGAATTTTTAAATTTATTACCATGTACGGTAATATTGTTTGAATCACCTAAAAGAGTAAACAAAACATTGCTTAATATACGAGAATATATGGGTGAAGATAGAATCATAAGTATTCATCGTGAAATGACGAAAATATATGAAGAGGTATTTTTTGGTTCTATTAAAGAATCAATAGATTTTTTTTCAGATAAAAACAACAAAGGAGAATTTGTTTTAATCATAGCAAAACAAAATTACTCATTATGATAAATAAATTTATTTCATTCGAAGGAGTTGATGGAGTTGGTAAAACAACTCAAATTGACCTATTTCTAAAAAAATTAAATGAAAATAACCTTTCATATGATTTATTTAGAGAGCCTGGGGGTACAGTTTTATCTGAGAAAATAAGAAATATTCTTTTGGATAATAGTAATCAAATTTCAGATATAACTGAAACGCTATTATTTTTAACAGCTAGATCAGATTTAGTTAATAAAAAATTATTACCAAAACTAGAAAAAAATGAATCTTATATTATTTGCGATCGTTTTTTAGATAGTACTTTAGCTTACCAGGCATATGGCAGAGGTATAGATTTAGATTTAATTAACTCAATCACTAATGCTGTTGTAGAAACTGTAGTTCCATCTACAACATTTTTATTAGATTGTCATATTGATATTAGTATTAAAAGATTAGGTAAAAAAGATCGTATGGAAAGTGCAGGAAAAGATTTTTTATCTAAAGTGAAACATGGTTTTTTAGAATTAGCATTATTAAGTAAAAATAGATATGTTATAATAGATGCTAATAAAAGTATTTCTGAAATAGAAGATTTAATATGGGGACACTTCCAAAAAAGGTATTTAAAATGAAAATAAAAATCATATTTTTTTTAATACTATTATTTTTTAATCAAATATATTCTCAACAAGAAACTGAAGATTTAGATATTTATTTTGATTTGTATAATAAAATTTTTGAAACATTCACATCCAATTATGTTGACAGTTTAGATAAAACTGATTTAATTAAAGCAAGCTTTGATGGGATGTTTAAAGAGGTTGACCCATACACAAAGTTATATATAGGTTCAAGTAAAGATCGTTTAGAAATATTAACTAAGGGAAAGTACGGCGGTATTGGCATGCAAATCGGATTAATTCAGGATACTCTTACAGTTTTAATGCCGTATGAAGATAGTCCTTCATATTCTGAAGGAATTTTATCTGGAGATCAAATACTTAAAATTGATACTATCTCAACAATAGGTTTAACATCAACTGAATCCTCTGCTCTCATTAGGGGTGAACTTGATACGGAATTACTTTTGACAATTAGAAGGCCATCAACAAATAAACAGATTGAATTTAATTTAATAAGATCAAATATAATTGTAAAAGATGTACCATTTTGGGAGGTAAGTAATAAAGGTATAGGTTACATCAGAATTAAGAAATTTTCAAAAAATACAGCCAAAGATTTTAGAAAAGCTATAACTATAATTTTAAGTGATAAAACAACTAAAGGTTTAATTATTGACTTAAGAGGGAATACAGGAGGTTTATTAAGTAATGCTCTTAATATTTTAGATCAATTAGTTCCTAAAGGCGAAAATTTACTAAAAACAAAAGGACGAATTGCAAAAGCAAATAGAAACTTTGATGCAAAATATAAATCAAAAATTCCAAATAATTTTCCTATGGTTGTATTGATTGATGGTAGGTCTGCTTCTGCTAGTGAAATTGTTTCAGGGACTTTACAGGATTTAGATTTAGCATTGATATTAGGAACAACATCTTTTGGTAAAGGTTTAGTACAAAGAATATTTACTGTTAATGATTCTATTAGCATGAAAGTAACTACATCAAAATATTATACACCATCAGGTAGGTTAATACAAAAAAAAGATTATCTTGATAATGATGTACTTACTGATGGTTTAGAAGAAAATGATTCAACTTTTTACACAAAGAATGGAAGAGTAGTAAAAGGTGGAGGAGGAATTCATCCAGACATTAGAATTGAAAAGAAAAAAATACCTCCATTAGTACAATCTTTATATAGAGAAAGATTATTTATAAAATTTGCATCTGAATATGTCCATACAGAAAATATAGAACTACCGATTAAAATGAATAAAAAAATAATTAAAGATTTTATTAACTACGTTAAAAATTATAAAATTAATTATATTGTTCCAGGTGAAGTTGAACTTTCAGAATTAAAAGATAATATGTATGATAAATATGCAAAAAAAAATAAAACACAAAAGCAAAAATACAAGTTTCAGCAAGAACATTCATATATAATAGTAGATACATATGGATGGATGTATGTTAAGAATGGATTTGGTAAAACACTTAAACGTATACCTCCAGAAAAACATAGTTTAACTACTGGGGAATATTTTTATTCTGAAATTAACAAAATAATGCCTAAGAGTAAATTAAAGAATACAGATATGGATTATTTGAATTCATTAACCAGAAATCTTGAAAATTACTTTGCTGAAGTAAAAGTACTTCAGTATAATGATAATGAAAATATTCAGTGGATAGAAAATTCATTACTCAGAGAAATGTCACTTGTTTTAGGAAATGAAAAAGAAAAAATTAAAGTTAGTTTATTTAATGATGTTGAATATTTAAAAGCAGNTGAATTAATATTAGATAAAAATGAGTACAATAAATTTATTATACCANAAAAATAAGTCGATTAGCTCAGTTGGTTAGAGCGCTACGTTGACATCGTAGAGGTCACTGGTTCGAATCCGGTATCGACTACAATAAATATTTAGATAAATTATAGTTTGCAAAATACTTTTAAATGCTTAAAATTGGTGCTTGTAATACATATACATAATTAAGGAGATATAGAAATAAATAGATCTAAAAAAGGCTTACGAATCAATCAGCAAATAAAGTCTGAAGAAGTTAGATTGATAGGTGCTAACGGAGAACAGTTAGGAGTAGTTTCTTTTCAAGAGGCTATAGATAAAACAGATACTGCTGGATTAGATTTGGTTGAAATTTCACCAAATACCAATCCACCTGTTTGTAAAATCTTAGACTATGGAAAATATATTTATGAAAAACAGAAGCTAGAGAAAAAAAATAAAAAAAAACAACATGTTATACATGTTAAAGAGATTCGTGTAAGACCAAATACAGGTGATCATGATCTTCTAACAAAATTAAATAGAGCTAAAAAGTTTTTAGAATCTGGTGATAAAGTAAAAATTACTGTTATGTATAGAGGTAGAGAAATGGCTAGGCAGGATATGGGAGTAGATACACTAAATAGAGTCGTTGAAATTCTTGATGATTTTGCTGAAATAGATAAGCAGGCAAATATGGAAGGCAGAAGATTGTCTTTGATTCTAAGCCCAAAATAAGGAGTAAATTAAGATGCCGAAAATGAAAACAAGAAAAAGTGTTGCAAAAAGGTTTAAAAAAACTGGCACTGGAAAACTAGTTCATGGAAGAGCTGGTAACAGTCATCTAGCAACAAGAAAAAGCTCAAATCGGAAGAGGCGTCTCCGTAAGAGCACAACAATTAGCTCTGCTATGAGTAGCAGAAATAAAAAAATGATAAATTAGGAGAATAATATGCCAAGAGCTAATAGTTCGGTTCCTAGAAGGAAAAAACATAAAAAAATCATTAAACAAGCTAAGGGTTATTTTGGTACCCGTAAATCCAACTACAGAACAGCTAAAGATGCGGTTCAAAGAGCGTTACAATATGCTTATAGAGATAGAAGGCAAAAAAAGCGAGATTTTAGAAGACTTTGGATCATACGTATTAATGCTGCTGTTAGGAATAGAGGTTTAAGCTATTCTAAGTTTATATCATTATTATCACAAAATAATATTGAAATAAATAGAAAAAGTCTTGCTTATATGGCTGTCAATGATTCAGATGGTTTTACTAAATTAGTTGATTCTATAAATAAATCATAGTTTTTCTATGTCATTATTAAAAAAAATTGAATCTATTCAGAAAGAGTTTAAAGCTGAATTAAGTTCTGCTACCAAAGATTCTTCTAAAATAAGTGATTTATATAATAAATATCTTAGTAGAAAAGGTATAGTTTCTGATTTATTCTCACAACTTTCTAATGTGGACCCTAAAGATAAGCCAATTGTAGGTCAAAAAATTAATGCATTACGTAATGATTTCGAGGCTAGCTTTGATAAACTAGGAACTGCTAAATTATCAAATAAAAACATATCTAATCTTGACTTTTCCTTACCAGGTAATCATTTTTTTGAAGGTAGCATTCATCCAATAACTAGAGTTATAAATGATATTTCTGATATTTTTAAGAGTATAGGCTTCTCAGTTACATCTGGAAACGAGATTGAAGATGATTTTTATAATTTTGAAGCATTAAATATTCCTAAACATCATCCTGCAAGAGATATGCAAGATACTTATTATTTAAATAATGAAAAGCTTTTAAGAACTCATACCTCTGCAAGTCAAATTCATTTTATGGAAGAAAATGAACCACCTATTAAAATAATATCTCCAGGAAGAGTTTATAGGAATGAAGATATTAGTGTGAGAAGTTATTGTTTATTTCACCAAATTGAGGGTTTATATGTTGATAAAAAAGTAAGTTTTTCAGATTTAAAGGGTGTAATGGAATTTTTTTCTAAAAAATATTTTGGAGAAAATGTTAAGGTTAGATTTAGACCTAGTTATTTTCCATTTACTGAGCCTAGTGCAGAAATGGATATATATTGGGGATTAGAATCAGAAAGTGACTATAGAATAACAAAAGGAACAGGGTGGTTAGAAATTTTAGGTTGTGGTATGGTAGACCCTGAAGTCTTTAAATCTGTAAAATATGATAGTTCTTTAAAAGGTTATGCATTTGGGATAGGTATAGAAAGAATTGCTATGTTAAAATATGGCATAACTGATATTCGACTATTATATGAGGGCGATATAAGATTTTTAAGGCAGTTTTAATATGAAAATTTCTAGAAATTGGTTGAATAAATTTGTATCATCTACAAAAACTGATACTGAGCTTGTTGAAAAATTCACTCAGTTAGGCTTAGAATGTACATCCACTAAGCTTAATTCGATAGATTCAAATATTGTAGTAGGTTACGTTAATTCTTGTACAAAACACCCTAATGCGGATAGACTTAATGTTTGTGAAGTCGATATCTGTGAAAATGAACCTTTAATAATAGTTTGTGGAGCACCTAATGTTAAAGAAGGTATATTTGTTCCAGTCGCTAAAATAGGTTCTAAAATCGGTGAATTTAAAATAAAAAAAACGAAAATTAGAGATATTGTATCTCATGGTATGATTTGTTCTGAAAAAGAGCTTGGTTTAAGCAATGATCATGATGGGATTATGATTCTTAAAAATATATTTAAAAAAGGTCAGAAATTATCTTCTGCATTATCTTTAAAATCAGATACAATTTTTGATTTTGACATGACTCCTAATAGAGGCGATTGTTTCAGTCATCTTGGTGTAGCTAGAGAATTAGCAATAATTGAAGGTTTTGAATTTAAATTAGATAAAGTAAGTTTTAAATCATCAAATTTTTCTACTAAAGATTTAATTAAAGTTAATGTAGAAGATTCAAAACTTTGTCCAAGATATTCTTGCAGAATTATAAAAAATATAAAAGTTCAAGACAGTCCAGAATGGTTAAAAAATGAATTAAATATTCTTGGTCATAAAAGNATAAATAATATTGTTGATTTAGCAAATTATGTTATGTTTGATACTGGTCAACCTCTTCATACATTTGATTATGATAAAATTAATGGTAGTAAAATAAATATAAGACATGCAAAAGATAAAGAAGAAATATTATGTCTTAATAATGAAAAAAATAAATTATCAGATAATGANATTGTGATTACTGATTCAAAAGGACCAATTGCTATAGCGGGTGTTATTGGAGGATTAGGTAGTCAAGTTACTTCAGATACAAAAAATATTTTAGTAGAAAGCGCTGTTTTTGATGAAGTTAGTATTAGAAGAACATCTAAAAAATATGATTATGCTAAAGAAGCTTCAAAAAGATTTGAAAGAGGTGTAGATTTAGAAAATACTAAATATGTAATGGATAAGTTTACTAAGCTATTTTTAGAAATTTCAGATGGAGAAGCATCTGAAGATTATATTGATGTTAAAATTAAAGATAAAAATTCCAAAATAATTGATTTTAACTATCAAGATTGCAATGAATTTTTAGGTATTAATATAGATATTAGTACATATGAAGATATTTTCTCAAAACTATCAATAATTACTAAATTAGAAAATAATATTTTTACATGTACAATACCTTCATATAGAAATGATTTAGATAGAGAAATTGATTTATTTGAAGAGATTGCAAGAGTGTATGGATATAATAATATTCCTATATCTACATCTTTTAAAAATTCTTATTCTTCAGTGGTTGATGATTGTAATAATTTGAATAATGATACAAGGTCTTTATTATGTTCAAAAGGTTTTCATGAACATTATTCTAATAGTTTATACAGTAATAAAGTATTAAAAGATTTCAATACATCTGAAACTTCAGAAATTATTAATGAATCAAGCCAAGATATGAAATATATGAGAAATTCTATAATACCCGGTTTATTAAAAGCTACTTCTTTTAATGAAAAAAGAGGTCAAAATTATTTTAAATTATTTGAATTAGGAAGAGTACATTCTACAATAAAATCATATAATAAAGAGCAAGATAATTTAGGGATGATTTGGTATGGTAAAAATGATGAACATTGGAATAGTAAGTTCATTGCTGATATTTTTTATGCTAAAGGAGAAATAATATCAATCCTTAATCAATTAAAAGTATTGGATGTTAAATTTAATATTGAAGATTCTGAATTAAGTGATGTTAATTTAAATATTTATTCAAAAAAAACTTGTATTGGCTACATTAGATTGTTAGATATTCGTTTAAAAGAAAAGTACGATATAAAAGAATCAGTTATATTTTCTGAATTATTTATTGACCAAATAAATAAAAAAATTAATAAAGATTTTAAATTTAATAAAATTGCTACATTTCCATCAGTAAAAAGAGATATCTCTATAATGGTTAAAAAAGAAATTAAATATAGTCAAATTAATGACTGTATCTATAATTCATGTGATAAACTACTAATTGATAGCAATATATTTGATGTATATTCAGGAAAAGAATTAGATAATGACTCAAAAAGTCTAGCAATATCATTAACATTTCAAAGTGATGAAAAAACATTAGTTGATAAAGATGTAGATCAAAGAGTTTCATCTATTATGGATTGTTTAAAAAATAAATTTGATGTAATTCAACGTTAAAATAGGGGTAATTATGGCTAAAGAAGTAAATATTAAAATTTATGGACAAGAATATAGATTAAGAACTGATGCTCAACCAAAAGTAATAGAAGAATGTGCAAATTATTTAAGTGAAACTATGAAGCAGGTAGCAGGTTCTGACACCTCATCAACTCCTCAATTAAGATTAGTGATATTTGCTGCAATGAATATAGCTGCACAGCTATTTGAATGCAAAAAAAAGAAAGATGAAGTAATTAATCAAGTTGAAGCTAAAACAATTGCAATAACTGAATTTATTGAAGATAAAATTTCAGATATTGAATCATCACAAAACTAGAGTTTTCATTGGATACTAAGATTCTTAAAGGAATAGATGTTTCTCTTAAGGTTAAAAAAGATCTTTCAGTAATAATAAAGAAATTAGCTTTAAAAGATGTAATTCCTTCGTTAGCAGCGATAATTGTTGGTGATGACCCAGCTTCAAAATTATACGTAAGCTCCAAAGCTAAAGCGTTTTCTAAACTTAGTTGTCATAGTGAAGTTTTTTCTTTACCATCTGATACTACTAAACAAAATTTGATTAAATTTATTGAAGATTTAAATGATAATCCCAAATTTCATGGTATTTTATTACAACTTCCTTTACCAAAACATCTAAATGAAAAAGAAATTTTAAAAACAATTGCACCAAATAAAGATGTTGATGGTTTGCACCCTGAAAATCAAGGTTATATAATGCAAGGTGACCCTCAATTTATTTCATGCACACCATATGGTTGTATAAAAATATTAGAGTATTACAATATAAATACAAATGGTAAAGATGTTGTTGTTATTGGTCGTAGTAATCTTGTTGGGAAACCAATTGCCTCTTTATTATCACAAAATTTTAATTATGGAAATGCTACAGTCACTATATGTCATACTAAAACTAAAGATTTGAATTTTTATACTCGAAATGCTGATATAATTATTGCTGCAGTAGGTGTCCCAAATTTAATAAATAAAAATATGATTAAAAATGGAGCTCATATTATAGATGTAGGCATTAATAGGATTGATGATAATACTAAAGACAAAGGTTATAAAGTAGTAGGTGATGTTGATTTTGATGATGTCTTAGGTAAAGCATCTTCAATAACTCCTGTTCCTGGAGGTGTAGGCGTTATGACTGTAACAATGTTATTGAGTAATACTGTGCAGGCTGCTATTAAACAGGCTAAGATTATTTAATTAAGTAGAAAATAAATTTATACTTACAGTAGTAAGTTCTTTTTTAGGAAAATTAAATTCAAACATTTTATCATTTTCAAGGCCTGCAATTCTTGCAGCATCTATAAAATCTTCGTATTCAATAATATATTGATTCGAATATCCATGTGTAGCATCATATGCTGTTGCAAGAGTTTTTCCTATATTATTTCTACATAAATTTGGATTTATAGTATGTAATTCTAATAATATTAGGCCATATTTACTTATGAATGGTTTCCATTTCACGAAATGTTCTACTAAGCTAACTTTAAAAATAATAGGTTCATAGATTTTATTATTTTCATTACAACAAAAAGCTGCAGTCGATTTTGTCGTAATTTTTTTTAAATCAAAATTATCAAGTTTAGGCATTTCAAATATTCTATTATGATCTAAAAATGATCTTACACTTAATAAATCATTAAGTTTTATATTATGTTTTTCCTCTAACTCTGTATTAAATTTGGTAGGATTACCAATATCTGCTTTTACTAAAAAATGATTTATATTATTTTTATTTAAATTAATGCCAGTAACTTCTAATGCTTCTTCATTAAAGTCTGCACCTATAATATGAAGAGGATATTTATCTAAATGTTTTCCTCTTAATGTTTTTTTCACTATTAAATCATGCAAATGAATCAATAAAGTACCGTCACCACAGCCCATATCAGCTAAGCCTTGTGGTTGTAAACCAATTGGCCTATTAAAAATTTCTAAAACTATTTCATCTATCTTTTTAAAATACAATTTATGTGCTCCACCACTACCCCAAACATTCATTTTTCTATTTACATGAAGTTCATTTCCAGATTTATCTCTTTTCAAAATATTAGAGGTGTCATTAAATAAAAGAGTTTCTATCTTAGAAAATAGAGGCATATAAGATACAGTTACTCCATAAGCAGCACTTCTTTTATAGAAAAATATTCCTTTTTCAGTCATTCTACCATTTTCATCGATAAATTTAAAAGTTTGAAAGATTCTTTTTATTACTTTTTGATTTTCATTACTGATTTTCTTATTAAAGAATAATTTTTTATTTTGATCAATCTCTAAGATTTTGTTCATACCTATTGAAACTAAAGTAGAACCTATTATCAAACCCTCAATATGTTTTATTACTATTTGATTAGAATATCTTTTAATAAGATTATCATATTGATTTAATAGTTTATTTAAATCTATGTATGTATCTGAATTATAAAAATTTAATTTTTTTAAAAAATTGAAATAAATAAAAAATTCACTATATATACTAGAATTATTGAAAATATCAATGCCTTCGTCTGTAGGTATAATATTTATAGATTGTTTATCATTTAAATATCTTTTCAGCCATCCTTGAGATTCAAAAAGTCTTAAGGTGACATTTAAATAATCACCGTTTATAGATTCTATTTCAACATTATTATTTGAAATAGTAAATTCTTGTTTTTTTCTTAGTAGGTTGTGGAGTTTAGTATCTTTATTAAAAATAGCAGTAATAGGTGCTATCAAAGCTATCCCATCAATATGTCTAAAAAGTTCAAATCTTAGTATTTTTTTATCTATCATAAAATTCTTTTATTGTATGGGGATTAATATATTATAATTATATTATACTTCTATTATATAATTTGTTAAATTTAACCAATGTCTCTTGTACCTAAACATATTAAAGATTTAATGCCATACAAGGCAGGTAAACCTATTGAAGAAGTTCAACGTGAATTAAATCTAGATTATATTGTCAAATTAGCATCCAATGAAAATCCTATGGGGCCATCCAAAAAAGCAATAAATCATATTGCTGAAATTTTGAATGATACTCATAGATATCCTGATTCTAATGGTTATGAGTTAAGAAATAAATTAGCTAAAAAATTTAATTTAAGTATAAATAATGTTGTTATTGGTGGTGGGAGTGAAGGTATAATGTCTGTAATTATGAGAACATTTTTAAATGATAAAGATGAAATTATAGCTGCAGAAAATTCTTTTATAGGTTTTAGAGTATTAGCAAATGCAAGTGGTTTTAAAGTAAACTGGGTTCCAACTAAAAACCATAAACATAATCTTGATGCAATGACAAAAAAGATTAATGATAATACAAAAGTTATATACTTAGCAAATCCAGACAATCCAACTGGAACATATTTTTCCAAAGAAGAATTTGAAAAATTTATGAAATATGTACCTTCGCGTGTTATAGTTTTATTAGATGAAGCCTACTTTGAGTATGCTTGTCATATTCATGATTACCCTGATTCAATGCACTATAGATTTGATAATGTTATTACTTTACGCACATTTTCAAAAGCTCAAGGTTTAGCTGGATTTAGAGTTGGTTACGGATTTGCTGAAGAAAAATTGGTTGAGAATTTAATGAAAGTAAAATTGCCATTTGAACCCTCTTCTTTAGGGCAGTATGCAGCGTGTGTCGCAATGGATGATTTCGAACATTTAGAAAATTCAATCAAAATAAACAATTCTGAAAAACAGAGATTAATAGATTTTTTTGAATTAAAAAAAATAAGTTATATACCAAGTGTGACAAATTTTATTACTTTAGAATTCAATACAGAAAATGAAGCATTTTTATTTTGTGAAAATCTTCTTAAAAGAGGAGTTATTTTAAGACACCTTATTGGTTTTGGATTATCAAAATGTATCAGAATAACAGTTGGCATACCAGAAGAAAATGATTTTTTGATTAAAAATATAGAGGAGTTATTATAAAATGTATATGACTGATAAATGGGAAGGCGAAGAACACTTTAACATAAAAAAATTTAAATATTTAGAATTTTATGTGGGTAATGCTAAACAAATTGTACATTTTTACAGATCTACCTTTGGTTTTGCTCCTTATGCATATTGTGGCCCTGAAACAGGTGTTTATAGTCATGTTTCATATGTATTAAAGTGTAGAAAAATATTTTTTGTATTTACTACTCCCATAAAATCTTCTCATCCTGCTTCAGATTGGTTGAAAAAGCATGGAGATGGTGTTAGAGATATTGCGTTTGATGTTGAAGATGTTGATTTTGTTTATGAATCATGTATGAAAAGAGGGGCAATTTCAAATTCTAAACCTAATACTAGCGAAGAAGATGGACCGTTTTCAATTGCTTCTATTAAAACATACGGAGATACAATTCATTCATTTATTGATAATTCTAAATATAAAGGAATATGGGCTCCNAAATTTAAGAAATTAATATTGCCNGAAATTAATACAACTGATTCAAAGTTNGTTTTAATTGATCANGTAGTGGGNAATGTTGAGTGGGATAAAATGGATTATTGGCGTGAATATTATGAAAANGTNTTTGGTTTTGGTACATTTGTAAGATTTGATGATGGAGANATTTCAACTCANTATTCGGCATTAAAGAGTGTAGTNTTACGTTCAAAAAATTGGAAAATTAAATTACCAATTAATGAGCCAGCAAAAGGANTAAAAAAATCTCAAATTGAAGAGTATTTAGATTTTAATGAAGGTGCAGGTGTTCAGCANATTGCAATTTTAACTGATGATATTATTACCTCTATAGCTAATTTAAAAAATAACGGAGTCGACTTTTTAGATATACCTGATACTTATTATGATGATTTATCTAAGAGAGTTGGTGGTATTGATGAAGATATTAAAAAACTTAAAGAATTAAATATACTAGTCGATAGAGATGAATATGGGTATTTGTTGCAAATTTTCACAAAACCTTTACAAGATAGACCTACTTTGTTTATTGAAATTATTCAAAGAAAAGGATCAAAAGGCTTTGGGCAAGGTAATTTCCAAGCATTATTTGAATCTATAGAAAAAGCTCAAGGAGAAAGAGGTAACTTATAATATGCCATTTTATCAAACAAGAGGCTTAATACCACCTAAAAGACATACAGCATTCAAAAGAAGTCTTAATACTATTTATTATGAAGAATTAATTAGTAGAGAAGGTTTTTCCAGTTTGTACTCTAATGTGTATCATCTAAGTATGCCTACAAAAGTTATAGACTTAGGTAAACTTATTCCAATTGTTATTAAAAAAACTAATTCTAAGCATAAAGCTAGACATATTCAAACGCAAAATATTCCTGATGGTGGAGATATTATTTATGATAGAATACCTTTGATGTTTAATGATGATGTGATTATTCACAAAGCACATATAACAGAAAGTATGGATTCTTTTTATAGAAATGCACATTTTGATGAAGTATTATATATCCAATCTGGTAATGGTCAGTTAAAAACTAATTTTGGGAATTTTGAAGTAAAACCAGGAGATTATATTGTAATTCCTAGGGGGGTTATTTGGCAATTAGAAGTAAATAATGACATACGATGTTTAGTGATTGAGTCAAAATCTCCCATAGAGACACCTAATAGATATAGAAATAAATTTGGTCAACTATTAGAGCATTCTCCTTATTGTGAAAGAGATATTCGTACTCCTATATTAGCAGATCCAGTTGACAGAGAAGGAAAGTACAAAGTAGATGTAAGAACTATTGATGGGCTTCAAGAAATGTTTTACGCGCATCATCCATTTGACTTAGTTGGATGGGATGGATACTATTTTCCATGGATTTTTAATATAAATGATTTTGAACCAATAACTGGGAGTATTCATCAACCTCCTCCAGTACATCAAACTTTTAAGTCTAAGGGTTTTGTTATCTGTTCATTCGTAAGTAGGATGTTTGATTATCATAAAGATGCTATCCCATCACCTTACCCACATTCGAATGTGGATTCAGATGAAGTTATTTTCTATTCTAAGGGTGATTTTGTTAGTAGGAAAGGTGTTTCTTTAGAATCGATCAGTTATCACCCTATGGGACTGCCACATGGGCCTCAACCTGGTAAATATGAAGAGTCTATAGGTAAGAAATTTACCGATGAATTAGCAGTTATGGTTGATACATTTAAGCCTTTACATTTAACTGAAAACTCAGTTAAAGTTGAAGATAAAAAATATTACTTAAGTTGGTTATAAATATGGACTTAAAAACTTTAATTAAAGTATTAAATTAATTATGAAAAAGAAATTTAATCCAAAAAAATTAGATATTAAAAGTAATTATCATTTGATGATTTCAGGTATAGTGCCAAGGCCTATTGCTTTTGTTTCTTCAATTAGTCTTAATGGTGAAATAAATTTAGCTCCATATTCTTTTTTTAATGGTTTTGGTGCAAATCCACCTATTGTAGGTTTTTCACCTGCACTAAGTGGCAGGACAGGAAAACCAAAAGACACATTATTAAATATTCAAGATACTAAAGAGTTTACTATTTCAATTGCTAATTCAGCAATGGTAGGTCAAGTTAGTTTATCTTCATGTGAATACGATAGATCTATAGATGAGTTTGATATAACTGGACTTACTAAGCAAAAATCAGATTTAGTAAAGCCTCCATATGTAAGTGAATCAGCTTTTGTTATGGAATGTAAATTACATGACATTATATATTTAGGTAATAAACCAGCTAGTGGTAATTTAATTCTTGGTGAGATTGTTATGTTTCATATATCAGATAAAATATTAGATTCCAATAATTCAGTTGACCCTTATCTATTAGATGCTATTTCACGATTGGGAGGATCATGGTATTCAAAGTCTAAAGAAGGTCTATTTGAATTTAAAAAACCTCGTCATAATGGTATTGGTTTTAATGCAATTCCTAAAAAAATATTAAATAGTAAAATTATTACAGCTAATGATTTATCACAGTTATGTAGCGTTGATAAAAGGCCTGATTTGAATCAAAAAATCTATCAAAAACACGTAAAAGATTCAGACCATGATTTAGAATTAGTATGTAAAAAATATATAAATGATAAATCAATTGATCATGCTTGGACTATTATCAGTATATTAGAAGAAAGATAGTTATGCATACTACTCTTTGGGAACCTAGTAGTGACCAATATAAAAATTGTAATCTTTCCAAATACATTTCATTTATTAATGAAGAGTATAATAAAAATTTTAAAAATTATGATGATTTATACAACTGGAGTATAAATGATATATCAAATTTTTGGGATAGTATTTCTGTTTATAGTAAAATTAAATTTTCATCTTTACCAAATACAATCTATGAAAAAAATGATTCATTTATAAAAACTAAATGGTTTGAAGGGGCAAAGCTTAACTTTTCAGAAAATTTATTAAAGTATAATGATGATTCAATTGCTATTGAATATTTTTGCGAGAATAAAATTAAAGGTAAAATTACTTATAAGCAATTATATAATAGAGTTTCAGATTGTGCTTATTATTTGGAATCTTTAGGTATCAGAAAAGGTGATAGAGTTGCTGGATTCATGCCAAATATTTTTGAAGCTATAATTGCAATGTTGGCTACATCATCAATTGGTGCAGTATGGAGTTCTTGTTCCCCTGATTTTGGTATTAATGGTGTTTTAGATCGATTTGCTCAAATCAATCCAAAAGTTTTATTCGTAAGTGATGGTTATTTTTATAANGGAAAAAAAATTAATTTATCTTCTAAAATTAATCAAATTAAAAAATCNTTACNTTCTGTAAAGCAAGTNGTATGTGCTGANATTATTGGAGTNTCAAATATAGATGATTGTATTTTTTGGAATGAAATTCCTGTAAAAAATAAAAAATATAAATTTAAACAGGTTCCTTTTTCGCACCCACTNTATGTNATGTATTCATCTGGTACAACAGGTAANCCAAAGAGTATTGTNCATTCTGTTGGAGGNACACTAATCCAGCATATGAAAGANTTAATNCTCCATACTGATCTNAAAAAGGATGATAAAATATTCTATTTTACAACTTGCGGTTGGATGATGTGGAATTGGNTGGTATCAAGTCTTTCAATTGGNGCAACAATTGTACTTTATGATGGGAATCCATTCTATCCAAATGAAGATTCTTTATTAAATATTGCTGATTCNATTGGNTTATCAATTTTTGGAACTAGCGCAAAATATATTTCATACTTAGAGCAAAATAATATTAATCCAAGTAAATATCAATTTAATAAACTACGATCCATTCTTTCAACGGGTTCACCACTTAATGATGAAAGNTACGATTTTGTTTATAANAACTGGAAAAAAGATATTCAATTATGTTCTATATCTGGAGGTACTGATATAATTTCTTGTTTTGCTTTAGGAAACCCATTAAAGCCAATAATTAAGGGAAAATTACAATCAATTGGTTTGGGCATGAATGTTAAAAGCTTTGATGATGATGGTAATTCTTTAATAGAAAAAAAAGGTGAACTAGTCTGTGTAAATCCCTTTCCATCAATGCCAATTTATTTTTATAATGATAAGGAAAATGAAAAATATAAAAAAGCTTATTTTAATAGATATTCAAATGTTTGGCACCACGGTGATTATATTTCTATTTATAAAGATGGTACTGTTAAAATATTTGGTAGGTCAGACACCACCTTGAATCCAGGTGGAGTTAGAATAGGTACCGCTGAAATATATAGAGTTTTAGACAAAATTAAATTTATTCATGATAGTGTTGTAGTAGGTTTTGATAAAAGTGATGATGAAGTAATTATTCTTTTTATAAAAATTGATGAAAGTAAGTTATCTGAAGAAATGATATATCAAATAAAAAAATTAATCAGAATAAATTGCTCACCAAGGCATGTTCCATATAAAATTTTTAAAATTGATGATATTCCATATACAATTAATGGAAAAAAAGTTGAATTAGCTGTAAAAAATACACTTGAGGGAAGGAATGTTACAAATTTAGACGCATTATCTAACCCAGAAAGTTTAAATTTTTATAAAAAAATAAATATAAATTAAAAAAATGAATAATAGTCATAACTACAAATTTTACAGAGCATCTATGATAACAGTTATATTGCTTTATATTCTTGTACTTGTAGGTGGATTTGTTAGAATAACAGAATCAGGAGATGATTGTCCTGATTGGCCCAAATGTTATGGAAGTTGGATTCCACCATTTGATATTGATGATATTCCAGAAGAATTTAATCCTAGTATAGATAAAGTCTATGGTTCTTGGATTGAGTATTTTAATAGATTAGTTGGTGTTATACTAGGTATATCAATGATATATACTTTTTTTAAATCATTTTATGTTTATAAGAAAGATAAAATACTTTTCTTTGGTTCTCTTTGTTCGCTATTACTAATTATCATTGCTGGTTGGATTGGGGGTCAAATAGCTACTAATATAGATGGTCAAAATATAATTTTTCAACATTCAGTAAGTATTCATTTATATATAGCAATTTTAACAACTATTTCCCTTGTTTATACAACACATACGAGTTTTGTAGTAATGTTTCCTAAAGTAGAGAAAAATTTTATTTACACTTCAATGTCAAAAAGATTATTATTAATAATTTTCATTTTAAATTTATTATTAGTTTTTTCTGGTTCTTATATTAGAACATTTATTGATGACAACTTATTAATTCATTTGCCATATTATTTAAGGATGCAAAAGTATGTTCATGAAACTGGTCTAATAAAATTTATTCATCCTATATTAGGTTTTTCAATGTTAATTTCAGCTGCTGTTCTTTGGAATCACGTAGTCAACTTAAGTAAATCATCGAAAGTAGTAAAATTAGTTATAAAATTTATTTTGTATGCAATTTGTTTTCAAATTTTAATTGGAGAGTTTTTAAGATTTAATTTTATACATGAATCATTTAGGCTCTACCATTTATTTTTATCAAGTGTAATTATTGGTTTAATAATAATTGCTTATGAAAGGATTAAATTAGCTAATGATTAAAGATTATTTAGAAATGATGAAATTTAGAATAAGCCTATTAGTTATGCTTACAGGGTATTTAGGTTTTTATTTGGGTTTAAGATCAAAAGGTCTTTTGAATATTGATAATTATGATACACTTTTATTTTTATTGATTGGTATGTTTTTTTCATCTGCAGGGTGTGCAGTTTTAAATCAATATTTAGAAAAAGATTTTGATACTCAAATGAATAGAACTAAAAATAGGCCTATTCCATCAAAAAGAATAAGCCCTCTTAATGCTTTGTTGTTTGGTTCAATTTTATGTGTATTTGGTGTATTTTTCATTTATCAAACGATAAATCAATTGACAGCAATAGTTTGTTTATTGACAATTATATTATATTTATTTGTTTACACACCAAGTAAAAGATATAGTACATTTAATACCTTAATTGGCTCAGTACCTGGAGCACTTCCTGCTATTGGTGGATGGACCGCTGCAACAAATAGTATTAACTCTGTTTCTTGGATTTTATTTTCGATACTTTTTTGCTGGCAAATACCGCACTTTTTAGCTATTGCTATTATTTATTCTCAAGATTATAAAGATGGCGGATTTAAAATGCTTCCTTCTGAATATCCAAATTCTAGACATACTCAATACCACGTATTATTCTTTTCTATTGCAATGATTGGAACCAGTATTGGTCTGTATTTTGTAAAAGCAGTCGATTTTGGATATCTACTTGGTATAAGTATAATAGGTACATTCTTTTTAATTATAGTAACGCAATTTTTAAAGGATTCTTCTCATAAAAATGCAAAAAAATTAATGATTGCTACATTATTTTATTTTCCATTAATGTTTATTCTGATTATATTGGATGTATTAGATTATATTTAGACAAAGGAGTGTTAGATGATAAAGTTTAGTTTGATAATTTATTTTTTAATTTCATTTTTATATTCTCAAGTAGTGTCAACAGAATTAATTGAAAAAGTAAATATTAAAAATATACCAATAGAATTACCTGCTATTACAACATTCGATTTTAATATATCATTTCATGATATTGCAATTAAGAAATTAACGCAAGATGGAGTTTTCTCATATCTAAAAATTAAATCATTACTAGAAGGAAATTATCAAATAAGAATAAGTGATTCTTATATCCCTGATCAAGGTTATATTGCATTTTTTGATCAAAATAAAAACACAATATATGGTCCATATACAAATGTAAATGGTTCAAATTTTTATTCATCTGTATTAAACAGCAAAGAAATAGTAATTATTTATTTTGAGCCCTTTGAATCTATAAATAAAGGTTCATTAACTATAGATAAAATTGAATCAATTGAAAATATAATTTATCCTTTAGATACTAAAAATTATAAATTAGAAGAAACGAGAGAGCGACCAGTTTTAATGGTAACAGGATACTGGCCACCTACAAATGAAATGATTAGACATTTTAGTCAGGATATAAATTTAAATCCCGAAGGCTGGCAAGGTGAAAATTGGCGTAATTCAGGATTTGATATTGTTTCCTTTTTTCCTGAATTCAATCCACCCGATTGTAGTAATTGTGGTCAAGGTTATGGAGATTTAGAGGTAGATTATCAAGATACCTCTCTAGATTTTTGGAGAATTATTGACGAAGTAAAGCCAACAGGTATTATAACATTTAGTAGAGGTTTTAATAATAATAGCTGGGAATTAGAAAGTAATGTTTATAATTGGATTAATTGGTATGCTGATTATACATCACCGTTATACCCAACGCCTAGCCCACCAGATGATTCATTTTCAGATAATGGAAATAGAGGAACAGCATTACCTATAACATTAATTGAAGAAGCTCTTGATAATTCAGATATTGATGTTAATTGTTATGTTGATCAAAATGGTGATTCAGGTAGATTTTTATCTGAATTTATGGGCTATCATGGCATGTGGTATCATCAGTCAAGTTTAGATTCAGAAAATCCATGTTTATTAGGAGGGCATATTCATGTGGGGGGTCAATTAAGTGTAAGAATGGCTACAGATGCTGCTGAATTAACGATTGAAACTGTTTTGGAATATTTAGATAATATACTAATAATTCCTGGAGATATTAATGATGATGAATTATTAAATATTCAAGATATCATACAATTAATTATATATATTTTAGATGACATAGAACCAAATGAAGATTGGCTAACTTTAGCAGATTTAAATAATGATGGAAATATAAATATTCAGGATTTAATATTAATTGTTGAAATAATTTTGAATTAATTATTTTTTTTCATTTCATTAATTCTCATTGGCATTTTATCTATGTCTGAAAAAATCGTATTCAAGTCTATATCTTTATTGTATATTTTTTTAATCTTACCATCTAGACCTATTAAAATTGCCTCATAAGTACTATCAATCGATTTCAATTTTTTTTTCAAAGATTTATAAAAATTATCAGATAAAACATTTTTTTTTATATATGTATTTTCATCTATTGTAACTATTATTATATCTCTTTTAGATATTTTTTTTTCATTAATTTTAATTTGTTCTATTAAAAAACTTTCACTTTTTAATACTAGAACTCTATTTATCCATTTAAAGTCGTTTATATGATTAATTTTTTCTGTTTTTTTCATTTTTGTATGATTAGGTAAATATTGGTTGCATCCAATTATTAAAATTAAAAATAAAAAAAAAAGATAATTTTTAATTTTATTCATTTTTAATTAAAGGTAGGAATATCAATACATTCACCAAAATTTAATTGATACTGAATTACATCATCATCTGATCCATCAATATTATCATAAACTTGATCTAAATTATTATTTGGATCAACACTTTTAGTAAAAATAGCATTTTCTAAATCAAAACACAATTCTGTTGAAAGTGTATTTAAAGCTATATTTGTTAAAACACCATTAGATTCAGCTGGTATTAATTCTCCAGAAAGAGAAAAACCAATTATAAGGTCAGGAGATTGACTGCTAGGGTTAACAATAACATTAAAATCATATTCTTCTGAAATACCACCATACGCACTTTGTAATTCTGTTCCTTCTATCTTGAATTGATATCCACTCAAATTTTGAGGATTATCAATTAGTATTTGAACTTCAAATTGGTCTGACTCGTTTATAAAAATATTTCCAAATGACAAACTAATTGGAAGGCAGTATGTTCCATCTCCTTGACATATTCCACATTGATCTTCTGAGGCATCACCATATGGAATTCCTTCACAATCAGCGCAAGTTTCATATTCACAGCTATTATTATCATAAGATGCATCTGGATTATAATTGCAAGCTTCAGAATCGAAGCAGCCATGAACAGCTTCAACAACTTCCTGATCACAACTATATAGCATTAAAAGTAAACATAATATTTTAATTAAGTATTTCACTGCATTAATATAGTAATTGTTTCAATATGTATAATGTATGTTTTTTTATATTTCTTATTTTATATTATAACTATATAATTCATAAAAAAATAAAAAATACTGAGGTCAAAATAAAATGCATAAATTTCTAATTATATTATCAATATTTTTTTCAACATTATTATCTCAAAACGATAAAATTTCTAATTTATTTCTAAAAGAAGAACTTAAACAAAAATTCATACAAAAGTTTGATGATAATTGGAATTTTAGATGGAATGAACATGGGACCCCTCATAGAATATTTGGCAATAATATTCCTTATGTATTTGATTCAAAAAGTGAAGATTTATCAGAATATTATGCTAGAAAATTTATAAATGAAAACCAATTTATATTTGGAATTGAAAATTCTAATTTAGAATTATGGGTAAATGAGTATGGAAGCAATATGAGATATTTAACATTTAATCAAACTTATGAAGGTATTCCAATTCATAATGCAAGAATTGACTTTAGATTTAATAATGTAGGAAATTTAGTTTTATTTGGTCATGATGGTTATCCAAACATCAATGTCAATACACAATACTTANTNAAAGANGAACAAGCTTTAAANATTGGTAAAGAAACTACTAGTTTTAATATNAATAAGGGTGATTACGTATTTGATGTTCCAATGAAGTATATTTGGGTTAGTGATGGACCTANCCCTAGCTATCATTTATCTTGGTTAATTGAGTTACATGTAAATATTGAGGAAAAAAATACTGGTAAAAGACCGGTAAATCATTGGAAGATATTTNTCGATGCTCATAGTGGAGAAATTTTACAAAAATTTGATCTTGCAAGAGATATTGCATGTGAAGGTCATGTTACAGGNGATGTTAAGGATGTTCCTTATGGTGAAGAAACCAATAGAGGTTTACCTAANGTTGAAGTATCAGTAGATGGTTACGGTTCGGTATACACAGATCAAGATGGTTATTATTCAATTGAAGTNGGTGAATCAGATGTTTTTGNTACAGTTANGTTAGAGGGTAATTTTTTAAATACTAATAATCAGAATGGTTCTGATGCACAGATAAGAAGATCAATCACACCCGGAAATGTAGAAAACTTTAATTTTACAAATGCTAATTCAATTCCAGGTGAAAGAGATACATACTTTCATGCAAATTATATACATGATTTGCTAAAGTCTATAAATCCTGAAATTGAAGGAGCAGATTATGAAATGCCAGCTAGGGTTAATATAGGTTCAGAAGATCCATATTGGCCTTGTAATGCCTATTGGGATTATACAAGTATAAATATGTTTTCAGAGGGTGGAGGCTGTGCTGGTACTGATAATATGGCTGATGTAGTATATCATGAGTATGGTCATGGAATTATGCAGTTTACATATGAACCTTATGATGCTCCATGGTCAACAGAACTCAGNGAAGGAACAGCAGATTTTTGGGCTATGACGATTACAAATACTGCTTGTTTAGGTGTTGATTTTTTTGGAGAAAATAGTGGATGTTTAAGAGATGGAGAAAATACACGTCAATACCCTGGAAATGAATGTGGTGGTTCAGTACATTGCTTAGGTGAAATTACAATGGGATCACTATGGAAAATGAGGCAGAATTTAATTTCAATTATGGGCTATGAAGAAGGGGTAAATCATACAAATAATTTATTTCATTATGGACANGTNGGNCGTCCAAATTCAGCNCCTGATTTANTAGAAGAAATGTTNATNATNGATGATAATGATGGTAANATNAGTAATGGTACTCCATTTTATGCTGAAATATGTGCTGCTTTTGAAATTCATAATATTCCATGNCCAATNAGTGGNCCTTTNGCTGAATTAGAATTTTCACCTTCTTCNTTTGAATTTGATATNTATTTAGATGATTCACAANCAGATNTAATAACATTATCNAATGTNGGTCAGCAAGGNTCAACTNTGAATTATAATATTGGTGTTTCACCNTTTGAAAATTCACAAGGNGGNCCNGATANTGNNGGTAATTTCTGGTCAGATTCNGATAATGAAGATATAGTAGATTTTGAATGGATAGACATATCTGAGATAGGTATTTTATATAATTTTCCTGGAAATGATGTATCAGGAAATATTATAGATATAGGTTTTGAATTTCCATTTTATGATAACTTATATAACCAATTTATAATCAANGCAAATGGTTGGATAGGTTTTGGAGATGATAGTAATGCGTGGGATAACCTTGAAATTCCTTCAGTAGATGCTCCACGTCCAGCTATCTTTGGATTGTGGGATGATTTAAATCCNGTAAATGATCAATGTAATGATTATTGTTCAGGCGAAGTTTATTACCATTCTAATGAAGAAAGGTTAGTAGTTTGGTTTGATGATGTAGCTCATTGGTGGACTGATTATAATGATATGTATTACGATTTTCAGATTGTAATATTTCCAAATGGAGAAATTAGTTTGAATTATAATCAATTTTTAGGTGACCCTAATAATGAAAGTGGTTTATATAGTGCAACNGTAGGNATTCAAGATTCNCAAGGTTTAAATGCGCTACAAATTTTAGGTGATACAGGAGCTGGTAATCAAAATAATATNCATAATCAGCATGGTTTTCAAATATCAAAAGGTCCTGAATGGATAGGCTTAAATCCAACTTCAGGTCAAGTTAACCAGGGTGAATCATCACTTATTGATGTTACGATTGAATCTTACAATATAGAGCCAGACATATATTCAACATTTATTAAAATTGCATCAAATGGAGGGGAAGGTATCATTCCTGTAACAATGAATATTTTGGCTTCAGAACCAGGAGATATAAATGCTGATGGAAATATTAATGTTCAAGATATTGTACAGCTAGTTAGTTTTATTTTAGGATCAGATGAACCTGATGCTGGACAACAATATGCAGCTGATATTAACGGAGATGGAATACTAAATGTTATGGATGTTGTAATGATTGTATCTTTAATTATAGGATAATATTGATATGATGAATGATAACATTCATCTAAAAAAATATTTTAATAAAAGAAGTCTTCATGGTTTAGGAAAGCCATTTAAGAAAATAAATAAAACAGCGTATCAGTATATAATTGTAATTCCTTGTTATAATGAATTTGATTACATCTTTGATACGCTTGCCTCAATTAATAAGCAAAAGTCAAATCTACTAGAAGATACATTAGTTATTATTGTAATAAATAATAGTGAGTCTGATTATTTAAATGTTAAAGAAAACAATAATAAAACACATCAATCATTAATTAAAAAAATATATAAATATGATTTTATATCTATTGATTGTTTTAGTTCAAAATATCAACTTACAAAAAATGTGGCTGGTGTTGGTTATGCTCGTAAAATTGGTTTAGATTTTGCGTTAGAATATGCTTTAAACAGCAAATCAGTATTGTGTTGTTTAGATGCAGATACATTAATTGATGATAAATATCTTGATAAGATTAGTTATAATTACGTAATAAATAAAATTGATGTTGGTATAATTAATTTTAAACATCAAAAATCTAATAATCCTATTTTAGAACAGGGAATTAGAAGATATGAAAATATTCTCAAAGAAATTGCTCAAAATATAGAGAAAACAGGTTCACCTTATGGTTATGTTAGTATGGGTTCTACAATTACATGTAATGTAAAGTCTTATGTTGCGTGTGGTGGAATGAACACAAAAAAAGCAACTGAAGATTTTTATTTTTTACAATCATTGGCAAAGTATACTAAAATTGAAAAGATTAAAGATATACTTGTTTTTCCATCATCTAGAAATGAAAACAGAGTTTATCTTGGAACAGGATTTAGAATGGGTGAATATTCTAAGAATAAAACCTTTAAAAATTTAGATTTTAATCAAGATTCTTATAATCAATTATCAAAAATAATAAAAATAGTTAAAAAAAATTCAATGAAAGACGGAGAAGTTATATTTAAAGAGTTATCTTGTCAATTAAACAAAAAAAGTATTTCATTTTTAATTGAAAAAAAAGTTGAGTCTATTCTTGATAAGTTTAAAAAAAATGCAAAGGATATAAAGCAATACAATCTATTTTTCAATCAATGGTTTGATGCTTTAACAATTATGAAATTTTTAAAATACTTAAATAATTAATCTACTATCTTTATTACTAATTCCTCATTTATCCTAAATCTATCCCCATAAATACCTTTAGGATCTCTTTTTCCAATACCTAGAACCATTACAATATGGGATTTATTGTTTAGATTTAGCAACTTTTTTACTCTTGTTTTATCAAAGCCTTCCATTGGACATGAATCATATCCTTGTGCAACTAAAGACATCATAATATTTTGGCATGCAAGTGCAGTAGTTTTTGTAACTATTTCAAATAATTCATGTTTATTAGAAGGACCTCTTGCAATAGGCTTAAAAAAACCAATAAAACTAAAAAAGAATAAGATTATTTTTCTTATAATTGTTGATATGCCAAATGGGTCGTAATAGTATTGCAGAGGTACTAAGGTATTGTAGTATTTTTCAACTAAAGGTATCAATTTATCTTTTTCTTTATAATGGTTAATTAAAAGATTTTTATTTCTTTTCCATGTATCAATTCTAGATACTGCAACTACTAGTTCTTTAGCTGTTTTTGCAGCATTTTGAGAAAAACATGCTTTTATAAGTTCTTCTTTTTTATTTTCATCTTTTATCCAATAGAATTCCCATGGCTGTAAATTTGATGAATTTGCAGCAAGCAATGCAGTTTTTAGAGACTTCTCAATCACTTCTTCTGGTACTTCTTCATCAGTGAATTTTCTAATTGAACGTCTTTTATTAGCTAAATCAAAAAAATCCATACTCTTCTAATTCCTTTATATAAATTATATGTGTATTTTGTTACATAACGTATAATAATAGTAATGTTTTTAAATTAAATATTTTAGTAAATTTTATTTATGAAATATTTTTTTATACTAGTAAGTTTAATTTATATAATATATCCTTGTGATGAGGGTTATATTGAAATAAATAATCTTTGTTTTTTTGAAGATGATATTAATTTACTACAACAAACTATAGATAATAGCTATCAAAGTGGTATTGATTTAGGTTGTTCAGAATGGGACGACTATTGTGGTTCGCCAAATCCTTACATGGATGATCCAGAATCATGGTTTTCGAAAGTAATTGATGGTGTATCGTATGATTTTGCTAATGGAAATGGAATTGTAGAGCCTTTAGAGCTTGGAATGCAAGAATGGCAAAATGGACGCTTAAAAACCATTATGTGTGGTGCATATATTTATTGTCAATTATCTGGTCCTATTCCAGAAGATATTAATAATTTAACAGAAATAGAAACTTTTAGGTTTGAGGGTAATTATTTTAGCGGCATTATTCCAGAATCTATCTGTGATTTAGATATTAATTATAATGATTATCTTACCTTTGATGTTAGTCATAATCGTCTTTGCCCTCCTTATCCAGAGTGTATTGTTCAATCTGAATGGTGGAACCAAGACGTCTCTGAGTGTACAGATTGCAGCTCAATTTCAGGGGATTTAAACCTTGATAATCAAACAAATATTCAAGATATAGTTATGATTGTTAATTGTGTTTTAAATAGCAGTTGTGATGAATGTTCGGATATAAACAATGATCAGATAGCTAATGTATTAGATGTGATAGTTATTATAAATATAATATTAGGCCAAAATTTCTGAGATAATATGATTAAATATTTAATATTACTACTTTTTCATTTCAATTTTTTGATAGCTCAAATAGGAGCCAATTTGATTGCCTCTGGATTTGATCAACCGCTTTATATCACAAATTATCCTAATGATAGCAATATGATATTAGTAGTAGAACAAGATGGTATAATTCGAATCATAAAAGATATGAAAAAAGTAGATGTACCATTTCTTGATATTTCAGATAGGGTTCATCAAACTTGGTATCCTGCTGATGAGAGGGGGTTATTAGGATTAGCTTTTGATCCAAATTTTGAATATAATAATAATTTTTATTTAAATTATGTAAACCAAGATGGTTATACAACTATATCACGTTTTAATTCAAAGGGTAATTTAGGTGATCCAAAATCTGAAGAAATTTTATTACAATTCGAGCAGCCTTATATGAATCATAATGGTGGTTTTTTAGAATTTGGACCTGATGGATATTTATATATATCTATTGGAGATGGAGGTTCTGCAGGTGATCCTGAAAAAAGAGCTCAAGATTTATCTAATTTGTTTGGTACTATTATTAGAATTGATGTAAGTAAAGATGTTGGCTACAGTATACCTGAAGATAATCCGTTTTATAACAAAAATCATATTAAAAATGAAATATGGCATTATGGATTAAGAAATGTTTGGAGATTTTCATTCGATAAAAAAAATGGTGATTTATATATGGGAGATGTTGGTCAAAATCAGTGGGAAGAAATTGATTATCACCAAAACAATACACCTGGTGGATTAAATTTTGGCTGGAATATTTTAGAAGGAAATCATTGCTATGGTGATAATAATATAAATTGTAATTCAGAAGATACTGTATTGCCAATTTTTGAATACCCAAACGATGCAAATTATGCTAAAACAATAGTTGGTTGGGATCAGCAAGATATGCATGGGTGCAGCGTAACAGGGGGATATGTTTATAGAGGTAAAAACATACCTGAATTATATGGAAGGTATATTTTTGGAGATTACTGTACTGGAAAAGTATGGAGTTTTATAAAAGGTGAAGAAGCAATATCTTTAATTGATCACACAAAAGAATTATTAAATAGTATGAATAAGTCAGAATTTTATTTATCATCTTTTGGTGAAGATGAAAATGGAGAACTATATTTAATAGATTACTCTGGAGATGTTTATTCAATTTCTAAGGAAAATAAAAAATGAAAAAAATATTATATCTATTATTAATAACTATAAGTTGTACGCAATGGTTTGATATTGAGCACGATTCAGAAATAAGAAGTTATTATATTTCATATCCAGAGGAATTAGGTTCATCTTCTTCTACACCTTTAATTATAAATATGCATGGTTTTGGAGGAAATCCTTCAAGTCAACGGTATTATTCTGAAATGGATCAATATGCGCTTAATCAAGGTATTGCAGTTGTTTATCCAAAAGGTGAAGCTGATAATAGTAGTTATCCTTCCTGGAATGTTGGTACTTTTTGGGATCAAAACAATTTAGATGACGTTGGATTTATTAGTAGTATGATTGATAAAATTAATCAAGATTTTGATATCGACTTAGATAGAGTATATGCATGTGGAATGTCAAATGGTGGATATATGGCATATGAATTAGCATGTGAATTACAAAATAAGATTGCTGCTTTTGGATCAGTAACTGGTAATTTTATGTTGAATTCTAATCAAACATGTGAATTTACAAGAGAAATTCCTATTATACATTTTCATGGGACTTCAGATGGGGTAGTGAATTATTACCCACCTTCTTTTGATGGCGCATTGACTGTTTCAGAGTCAATCAATTTTTGGAGCCAATATAACAGATTTAATCAACAGTCAATGGAAGAATTAAATAATAATGTTGAAATTTATAAATATTATTCTGATGATTCAATAACTGAGTTTGTTCATTATAAAGTATATGGTGGAGGGCATGATTGGTTTACAAATAACTGGGGTTTCCATACTAGTGAAGAATTAATAAATTTCTTTTTAAACTATAGACTATCTGATTTTTTAAATGAATATATACTAGGTGATGTTAATCAAGATGATGCAGTAAATATTTTAGATATTGTTTTATTAGCACAAATTATTCTAGAAGATTCATATTCAGAGCAAGGTGACATAAATGAAGATCAAGTAATAAGTATACTTGATATAATAGCTTTAATTAATTTGATTCTTTTAGATAATTAATTATTTCTATAATTCCATACAGAAATTGTATGTAAAACAATTGATATCCATCCTAAATATATAAAATGTGAACTTGGTATTAGTAAATAGGCTAGATATTGAGCAGAATAAATCATAAATCCCGTACAAAAAAGTAAACTTAACCATATTTTAGATTTTATTTCTAAGGCGACTCTTGAAAAAGAAATAATAAATAAACCAATAGTAAGTACCCACAATCCAAAAAAGCGATAAATTTGCTTTAAATAATCAGGAAGAGTGGAGTTTATATGTGGTTCAAAAAGTTCTTTAAAAGAAATGCCTAAGCGTTCTGCATTTGCTATTTTATCTAACATCCACGGCTCATCTGAAATCATCCATCTTAAGCCCATAACAATCATAATAAAACCAATACAAAAGAGTGGCACCGTAAAGAAGTATTTTTTGTTGTTTGTCATATTCTACAAAAAAGAAAACCTCACTATAAATAATGAGGCTTTCAATTTAAAATTTTATTTATTGTTGATGTTAATTTAAAGTCCCCAATTAAGAACTAAGTTAACTAACATCACTACATCAACAATATTTACAGTACCATCACCATTTAAGTCTGCATATGGATTTTCATTATCATTAAAAACATATCCAATTAGAGCTACGATATCTAAGATATTTAAGGTTCCGTCTGTATTTAAATCTCCAATAACAGCAAACCCTTCACCAGACATCTGAAATACCATAACAGGATCAAATTCATCATTACTATAAATTGTCATTGTGTTGTTTTGAGAGCCATTAGACGTTGGCATAAAATTAATCATCTCTTCTAAAGTTTGTCCTGGTGCAACGGTAAAAGAAGTTTGAGTGGTACTATAACTATCACTTGTCATAGATATACCAATTACATTTAAGTTAACAGTAGATGGATTATATAAATACATTGGGACATCGATTGATTGACCGACGTTTACCTCGCCAAAATTATCATCAAAATTAACTGTTAATAGTGGATTATTTGAGCTTACATAAAAAGCATCTTCCTTAGATACGGTATAAGAATATTGATCATAAAAATATTGATCATAGGAGTCATAGAACGATCCAACAAGTTCAACATCAAACATCATAGCAGGTATTTTATCAATATTAAGGTTCATTGTAATTGTTGTTTCAGAAGAAACGCTAAAAGAATCAACATTAATACCAGCAGGTGTAAAATTAATACCATCTACTTGTCCGTATGAATCGTAAAAATCATAAAAGTTTACACCATTAGCAATAAGCTCAACTGTTAAATTAGAACCAGCTTCACCTTCATTTGGGTTTAAATTTTCAATTTCAATTCCACCAATTAATAATGAAAAAGATAAAATTAATGTATAAAATAAACTCATATTTTTTCTATCCTCTTTTTATTAACCCTTAAATTAGCCTATGTAAGACTAGATTTTATAAGGGTAAACCTAAAATCTGTTTAAAAAAACGGTACAGGCATGAAAAATACATCTTTTTTTGTTATATACAAAGATTTTTCTGTATATAAATTAATCATGTCCGTTATGTAATATAATGTAGTTTTTTAAATTATCTACTATTTTCTTGGTATTTTGAGTGGCATCATCAAAATTTGTGACCTCTATCAATAATTTTGCATCTGTTATATTATTTTGTTGTAGGTATAATTTAATCATTTTAACTACCGGACTATAATATTTAGGGTAAAGATTTCTTAAATTGGCCATTATTACTTTAGCTTCTTCAAATTGACTTGATTTAGCTTTAATAATCATTAGATTTTCAAGTGTACCAAGATGATCAGGATAAATTTTAAGAGATTGGTTAAAATAGTTTTCTGAAAGAGTAATATTACCTTTTTGGTATTCTAAAACTCCTAAATAAAAAGTTATAGGTGTTCCAGTATTATCAACATTTTTTCCATACTTTAATGCCTTTTTACCTTTGTTAATTGCTAAATCATATTCTTTTTGACTTTTAAATTGCAACATTTGCCTACTATTTAATATAGAGTTGTAGTCTAAGAAACTAAATACAGCAATTAAAAAAGAAATAAATAGTAGTAACTTTTTAATCAAATGTTTTTTTGTTGTATGTAAAATATTTTCTGATGGTATGTTGATAGTTAAATATCCTAAATAGGACCATAAATATAAATTGGGTATCGTTCTTTGTTTTGGGAAATCAAATAAAGATTCAATTAAAATAGAAATAATTGACACTAAGATAAATCCATTTAAAATGGATTTATTATTATGCTCTGTATATAAAATTTTTTTAAAAGTAAAGATTAATGGAATGATAACAATTGACATAAATAATAATAAGCCAAAGAAGCCACTTTCAGAGGTTATCCATAATATATCATTGTGCGGTCTTTGATTTAATTTTAAATAGTTTTCATCATGAATGTAGTCTCCATAGTATGAAGGATTATTTAATCGCCAATTATTATAACCAACACCAAAAAATGGATAATCTTTTATCATATCTATTGTTGTATTATAAAGATAAATTCTTTCACCAAGCGTATTTTTACTTATTTTATTTTCATTTAAATTTTTATTTGTAGAAGTTAAAGTAGACCATATTGATTTCTTGTAATCAGGAGCATTTTCAACTTCAGGTTCAGTATAGATAAATGTAAATGAGATAACTAAAAATATTATAAAGCCATATATATGTTTCACTTTAATACTATTTTTAATCCAATTTATTATTAATTGATGATAGATTAAAATTAATAAAACAATACTGCACAAAACCCCTAGCCATGCAGCTCTTGATCTACAATGAATTAAAGAGCAAAGTGAAAATGTAAACATTAAAATGTGTATTAAATTATTTTTTATAGATTTGGAAGATACAATACCATATAAAGATGCAGGAATCACAAAGCATAAATACATTCCCCAAAAGTTCCTATTTGTAAAAGTTGCACTTGTGGATGAGAAATTTTCTATATTAAATAATCCATAAGCTTGCAATAAAGAGGCAAGAGATAAGCATCCTCCTAATATAGATGTAGTTATTAAAACTTTATTAAAAAATAATTCATCAGCATATAAAATTATTGAAACAGCGATTGAGAGCCATCCAATTAAATAAATAACTCCCCAAACAGATTCATTAAAGTTTATTGAATTAAAAGATGATGTTATAATAGAATATATTATAAAAGCAATAAATAGGAAAATCCATTTGAGCTGAGATTTTGAAACATTATTAGTTGAAGTTTTAGTAAAATGATAAATACATAAAACTAGAAATAACATGCTAAATAGTGACGTTCTTCTTACAAGTAAAGTTGGATCACTAAACTGATAGTTTATAAGCAATGGAAGTACAATAAAGGGTGCTAGTAATATATATTTCATATTAAAATTTAATCAATATATTTTAATACAGCAAAGGGAGGTATTTATTTTTAAAAAAATGAATATTTGACTTTTCGAATACCTAGTCGATTTCGTATATTTAACATATGAAATTAAAGCAAATAGTAATTTTAATAATTTTTAGTTTAGCGATAAATCAATGTCCTGATGAATTAGTGGAGGATGACTGTGGTGATTGTTGGCAAGCTTACTGTTATTGTTTGAGTGATCACATTCCTAATTTTGAGATTTCACAAAACGAATGTGAAGAAAATAGTTGTTGGTGGATAGGTGTTGGTGGTGCTTACGAACCAGGTGATTATGAATTTTGTTTATTTGACCCTTATTGGAATGCATCATGTACAGGATGTGTTGATTATCAAGCGGATAATTACGATCCTAATGCTGTTATTTCCTGTGATGATAATTGTAATGATGAAGGTGGCGATTGTTGTGAATATAGTTTAAATAATTTTAATCAAAATATTATCAATTCACATATTGAGAGTATTTACCCTAATCCGTTTAATCCCGAAACTAGTATTGGTATCACAATGCCAATTAGTAATAATTTGAAAATTGAAATTTATAGTTTATCAGGAAAAAAAATAACAACCATTCATGATAAATTCACTTTATCTGGCTCTCATATTTTTAATTGGAATGGTAAGTATCAACAAAGTGGCATTTATGTAATTAAAGTTTCATCTAATCAATTAGTAGAAACTCAATTAATCAGTTTAATTAAATAAATAAAATGATGAATATTATTGCTTTTATTGTTTTATTAAACTTTATCTTTCCCCAAAAAATTGATGGATATCTGTTAGATAAAGATAGTGGTAATCCTATATCTGATGTTGAATTAATTCAAGTATCAAACGGTGAAATTATTACTAAATCAAATCTTGATGGTCAATTTCTAATTATTTTAAATAACGATAATGATTCTATAAGATTTAATCATATTGCATATAAAAATACAACTCTACATTCAATTGATATTAAGAATAAGGTTTACTTAGAAAAAGATTTGCTATATGCTGATGTTGTTGAGATAACTTCAAGTAGAAAAGAAACTAGATTATCAGATTCACCTACTTTAACATATGTAATATCAGAAAAAGACTTAGAATCAACTGCTGCAATTGATTTTTATCAATCTTTACAAATGATCATACCTAACATTATGTTTAGCCCTGATTATCATGGAACAAATCTTAAAATACAAGGTTTAGATAGTGAGTATATACTTATACTTGTAGATGGAGATAGGATTGCTGGTAATACTGTAGGCAACATAGATTTTTCTAAATTTAATGTTGATCAAATTCAAAGAATAGAAGTTTTAAAAGGTAATGCTTCTACTTTATATGGTTCAAATGCTATAGGGGGAGTTATTAATATTATAACAAAACCCGCTAGCCATAAAAAAAATAAAATTAGTTTAAATTCTAAATATGGAAATTATAAAACTCTTAATAACGCAATAACTTATAATGCTTTTATAAATAATATATCTTCAAAAACTAATTTCTTAATTAAATCATCAGATGGATATAAAAAAGAGACAATTGATAGTTTGTCATTACGAAAAAGAAAATTTAAAGATTACAATCTTTCACAGAAATTTAAATACAGTAAAAGTGATTTCATGGTTGAATTATCTGGAAACTATTACAGACATGATTGGTATCGTTTTTTAATAAGCCAACCTTTTGAACAGCCGGAACAAAATGATAGAAAACGATATGAATCTTTTTCTATCAAGTTAAAAGAGAAAAATCATTTATCTTCAATAAATGGGCATTATAATTTTTCCTATACTTATGATCAATATAAAAAATATCATGTTATAGATTCAGATTACAATACAGATAGTGATGATGTTTTTGTAGATTGGACAAAACATTCCGTTGAACAAATATCTTCTTTATTATATTTATTTAAAGATCAATTTAATTTGACTCTAGGTTTAGATTTAATTAATGAAGTTGGTGAAAGTAATGATATCATTATTGATAATATGTTAATATTAGAATCCGAACTTGGTGATTTATCATCTAAAACTTTTAATACTTATGCATTATTTTTTCAATCACAATATACTCTATCTAATGATTTAAATTTATTTTTTGGGAGTAGGTATACTGGTCATAATCAGTTTGAAAATCGCTTAACATCACAATTAACTACTAAATATAGTATAAAAAATAATCATTTTAGATTAAATATTGGTCAAGGGTATAGAGTCCCTAATATTTATGAATTATATTATGATTGGAATCATTATGATGCTTTTGAAGTTAAAGGAAATTCTAATCTAGAACCTGAAAATTCTATAAATGTTAATTTATCATATCAAAAATTAGAAAAAGATTTTAATTTTATGGTTTTAATACAAAGAAATCTAATTGAAAATATGATTGCTGAAAAAAGAGATGAAATTGGAGATTTTTATTATGAAAATTATAGTAAAACATCAGTTAACTCTTTTGAAACTAATTTAGGTTTTGATTTCAATAATGTCAATTATGAAATGAGTTATAATTTCACTAGAGTTATAGATGAAATAGAATATAACAGATTGCCAGAAATCAGTGAACATATAATAAATTTTAATTTTAGTAAAATTTTTAAAAATAATATTACTATTTTAGCAAATTTAAACTATTATAGTGATAAAGTAATTACTGCTCCAACTTCAGCAAGTCAAACATATATCCCAAGTTATCATCAGGTTAATATTTCATTTATTAAAAAAGATATCAAATTTTTAAAGGATGCTAATTTTAAGGTTGCTATAAATAATCTATTTGATTATACAAATTATGATGATACGACATTTCAAAATCCAGGTAGAACTTTTTTTATAGAGGTAAACTATGATTATGACTTTAAATAAAAATATATTACTAATATTAATGTTATTTTTAACAATATCTTGTGAAAATGAAGATTTGAGTGATTGTGATATTAATGGCATTGAAACAGCTGTAATTGCAACAAGTTTTACAGAATGGAAGTATTTTTCGGTAACAGATACTGGTTTTGTTGAAATTGAATCAATGTCTGATATTGAAGCACAAAATTCATTTGATTGGGATATAGCTATGATGAGAAATCATTTTAGAACTAATAGTGGATTGTCTGGCCCAGCAAACGGTGGTGTATATATGGATGGTACTATTTGGACCTGTGATTCATATAATAATTATTTAGAGTTTTCAAATGATGTTAGTTTTATACAGGATAGTATTTTATCAAATATTTATCAACCATGGGCTCATGATGATCCTGATGAGGCATATTCAGAAGATGAAGGTAGTAATATTTTAGAAAATTGGGGATGGTTTGATATTGATGATAGTTATTATTTTTATTATACTCACAAAAAATTTATTGTAAAGTTACCGCCTGATGAAGATCCTCGATACATTAAACTATGGCCATATCAATACTATGGAGATTTAGGTGAGTCTGCTCATACAACATTAATTTATGATTTTATAAACCCAATTGAATAATTTATATTAAAAAAAGGAAAAAAAATGATTACAAATCCTAAAAAAGCAACATTTATAACCTCAGTCACATTAATTTCTATTAGTATTATTGGTTATTTAATAACATGCGCTCCAACTGCTTTAATACCATCTGCTTTTGGTATTTTAATGTTATTATGTTATTACTTTTATGATAAAAATAACAAACTTTTTGCTCACATAATTTTAGCATTACTTATTCTGGTATTTATTGCATTATTTACACCTTTAAATAAGAGAATAGATGCAGCTGATGTATGGGGAATTTTTAGAGTTGGCATGATGCAATTAGTTTCACTTTATTCAATAATTTGTTTTATATCTAGTTTTATAGAAGCACGAAAAAAATAATTAAAAATATAAATATATTTATTTCTGATTTTACTAAAAAAAATTAAATTTTATAAAGACTCAAATTTAATTTATATTTATAAATAGGAAAATTATATGAAAAAATATATTCTAATTATTATTATTAACATTATACTAGGACAAGACTTCATTCCCAGTAATAATTTAATATTAAATCAAACGCAACTATTTTTTAAGTGGCCTCAGATTAATAAGGCGCACTATTATAAAATATATATTAATAATCATAATGAATATGAATCTGAAAATAACTCAATTATTTTAAGTGATTTAGTTTGGGGACTTAATTATTCATGGTATGTATGTGGTTTTGATGAAAATAATATTACCACAGATTGTTATGATGAAATGAATTTTTCAATTAATTCCTTACCTGAGGATTATCCAAATAATGTTAATATTCTTGCCTATGAAGAAGAAGATTATCATCCAGGCTTTACATTACTTGATTATGAAAGTTTAAATTTTTCATTAGTTATAGATAATAATGCTCAACCAATTTGGTTTTCAAATAAAGATAATTTTTTTGGTGATAGAATTTTAGCCACACAATTTCTTCTAAATGGTAATATTTTAGGTTTTGCTCCAGGAGTAGGATATGAATTTGATTTAAATAGCAATATATTATTTGAGACTCCTAATGACTATGGTGTCCATCATTATGTTCATAAAACCAGTAAAGATACATATTTTTTTATTGATGCTGAGATTCAATCACATCCTTGTCCAGTAGAATGTGACCCAGAATATCCAAATACTATTTCATGGCAAGGAGATAGATTTATCGAGGTTGACAAAGAGGGTAATGTAATCTGGGAATGGAATACATTTGACTATTTATCATTAGATGAATACAACCCACAATGGGTCGATGCCTGGATGTCTCAGTGGGATTTTGGAGGAAACCCTAGTTTTGATTGGACTCATTCTAATTCTGTATATTTCGACGAAGAGTCCAATATCGTTTATATATCAATTAGAAATTTAAGTAGAGTAACAGCGATAGATTATTCAACAAAAGAAATTTTATGGAATATGGGTGATTCAGATTTTATGGAAAACATATATTTTGATAATGATTTTGGTTTTTCTCATCAACATTCGGCGCAAGTATCTAATGAAAATAATATCCTTTTTTTCGATAATGGTAGAGATAATAATCCTGAATTATCAAGATGTTTAGAGGTTAACGTAAATGAAAATAATTCAGATGCTGAATTTGTATGGGAATATGTTCTTCCAGCTGAAATGCTCACTTTATCAAGAGGTGAATGTGATAGGTTAGCGAACGGTAATACTTTAATTTCTGCAGGAAGAACTGGAAATGTGTTAGAAGTTAATTCTGATAATAATGTTGTATGGCACTTAAATGTTAAAGATAATAATACACCAGTTACTATTTATAGGTCAGAAAGAATTTTTAATTTATATCCCAACATATTTTCTTTTGAAGTTAATAATTTATTTGGATCATATGCTGATAATTATCAATTATCTAATTCAGATAGTAATATTGAGTTTTCAATTTATAATAAAGGTTGGAGTAGTCATACTTTTGAATATGAATTTTTAGATATAAATCAAAATATATTATATGCTTCAGAAATTGAAATTAATGATTTTTCAACGGAAGATTTAGAAGTGCCAATTGATGAATTTGCAGATGATATTATGTTTTTAAAAGTTTATTCTAAAAATAATCCCGCAAACTATCAGATAATTATGTTAGATAATAATTTTTATATTGGGGATATAAATGGTGATAATCAATTAAATATCCAAGATATAGTAATGCTTATTAATCATATACTAAATGACAATGAATTTATTGAAAGTGGTGATCTTAATTTTGATGATGGGATTAATATATTAGATGTAATAACTATGGTTAATATTATTATTACTCAATAACACAATTTATTAACAACTATTAATAAGCCTCCTCATTAATCTGAGGAGGCTTATATTTATAAAATTACTTAGTATCTCTCTTTGCAGCCACCCATATCATTAAACCAAAAGCTGTTTTGTTAACAATATCAGCAAGATTATAGACGACGTTCAAAGAACCATCAGGCAACCAGTATCCAATGGGGTATATAGACCAACCGATTAGAACTATTAATCTCATAACTTTAAAAGCAAATTGAGAGGCCTCATTTTTACTGTCTAAATTAGCTTTTGCTGCATCTCCAATAAAAATTAGATATAAAACAGCAATCCAACCAAACATTCCAACTATAAAACCACTCATTTGGTAGTGATCACTATATATTTCTCCTACATAGCCACCAATTAACATAACCAAGCTTGCTGTAAGAAGTTTCCAAAATATTTTTGGACTAACTAATGTAACAGCAGCAAGTATTAGATAAAACTCAACAATTTGTAATGGAACAGTTATAAACCAATCAACGTANCTNTAAGCAACTGGCGAAACACCATCAGCNGCTAANCTNCTCATTGTTAAATAATGCCAAAAAGCTATACCNGTNACTAGACCTGCAACAGTCAATGAAGTTTTCCATTTTGCACTAACATCTGCTCTTTCAACAAAAAAGAAAACTGTTGANGCTAACATCATAGCAGTAGCNAGCCAAAANGANAAAACNGTNAAATTACTTAAATCAACCATTATAATATCTCCTAATATTTAATAACTACAATTAATGCACGATTTGCACGCTTTATATTTTATTTATAAACTAATTAATAAACAAACAAAAAATTATTCACATTAAGATTTTTTAAAAAATTCTGAATAAAATATCGATTTTGTGTGTCTACTTTTTGCTATTATTTAGTTATTTAAGATTAAGATAGATAATATAGTGGGGGATTGATTAGATAAAGAAAAACCCCCTGTTTATAAGGGGGTTTCTTTGTTTCTCTGCGGAGAGTATGAGATTTGAACTCATGCATGCCTGTTAAGACATGACGGATTAGCAATCCGCTGCATTACCACTCTGCCAACTCTCCTTTTGCGGAGGGGACAGGATTCGAACCTGCAACCCCAGTAGGGCGACGGTTTTCAAGACCGCTTGACAACCACTATCCACCCCTCCAAACAAATTATTTAAAAAAACTAAAAAGTCTAACTAAAATCCTTGAACTTTAGCAGATTTTTTATAAAGTTGGAATACAATATGCCAACCTAAAGCAATCATAATTAGAAACCATAGTTCACCACTTATTCCATATTGACCTGACCATAAGCCAGAACCACTATGATGACCACTTATCATAGTCCAAATTAGTGGAATAGACATATATGTATTATGTTTAGATCTAAGNCCTGCTAACNNAACATCATCACCATTTGGAGCATCACCATTTTTTATGGCAGTAATAATTTTTTGTTGTGCTGGCCATATTCTAAACCAAACATTAAAAGCCATAATTGTACCAAACATAGCACCTACATGAATGTTGTAAGCACGATATTCCATTCCACCACATTTACTCATAAGAAATATAAAGCCAGCCACATAAGTAAAACTTATAATTGTAGCAACTCTNGTATTTTTACCTAGACTCGNTTTATAAAANAAATCATATAAAAATACAGATAAAAATGTCACAGTTAATGATATATGAATCCACATATTAGCTGGAGCTAATTTTGTTCCATCTGCAGCTCTCTCACTTGTNAAATCACTTGGCATNTAACTATTATCTGCTATCCAGAAAACTAATACAAGAAGTATTATTCCAGTAAACCAAGTCCANGCTGCACCCCATCTAAACCAGTATAGTGCTCTAGGCATAAGCTCTGGAACTACNTTCNTTTTTGAATCAGCATCATATGTTGCTGCAAGGTGACCATTGATAAAATTAAAGAAATACAATAATCCTATCCATGTTATCCCTGCAATTATGTGNAACCATCTCGAAANNGCNTGTATTACACCACCATCACTAAATAAATCCATAACAACCTCTCTCTCTATTAGTTATTAGTTATTTGTTTTTTAGTTTATAATTTATCTGCGTTCTTAGAAAGATAATTTGCAACACTTTCTGGGTTGTCTTGCATAGCATCTTCACCTTTTTGCCATCCAGCAGGACATACATCACCAAATTCTTGATGATGAGCTAGTACATCTACCATTCTTAGCATATCATCAATATTTCTTCCAAGTGGTTCATCATTTCTAAGTTCATGTCTCACAACACCATCTTCATCAATTAAAAAAGAACCTCTAAGTGTTATATCACCACCAACTGAAGTTTCTCTTTGCTCATCATCAGTTATAACAGTTGCATCTAATGCNCCCATTAAAACATCATAATCTCTAGCCATTGATTTAGTTATATCTGCAACAAGAGGATANTTAATATTTCCAATACCACCTTTGTTAACATCTGTATTTTTCCAGGCTAAATGAGCCCATTTAGAATCAACAGAGCAACCTAATACTTGAACATTACGTTTTTCAAATTCAGCTAATTTTTTATCAAAAGCAATAATTTCAGTAGGACATACAAATGTAAAATCAAGTGGATAAAAGAATAAAACTACCTTTTTTCCTCTATAATCTGAAAGGCTTATTTCTTTAATTGTGTTATCACCCATAACTGCATCAGCAGTAAAATCTGGGGCTGGTTTTGTTACTAACATACTTTCTCCTTAAATATANNTATTATTAAATTTATAAATTTTCAACAAAATTTTTAATTTCATCATAATTTGGCTCAACTCCAGGATTTGGTTCAGCTTCCCAAGCATATTTTATTATACCATCTTTAATAATAAATACCGAACGATTAGCGCAAGTATATCCATCAATTCCGCCAAGACCAGTAAATAAAACACCATAANCATTAATAGCTTTTCTATCTAGGTCAGAAAGAAGATCAAATTCTAGATTATATTGTTTAGAAAAAGCACCATTTGCCCATGGGGAGTCTACACTAATTCCTAANACAGTTGNTCCAAGATTATTAAACATACTAAGATTATCTTGAAATGCACACATTTCTGTATCGCATACACCTGTAAATGCACCGGGATAAAATGCTAAAATAACAGTTTTATCATTAAAATCTGATAATTTTACATCGTCTTTATTTGTATTTTTAAGATTAAAATCTGGAGCATTATCATTGACACTTAACATATATTTTTCCTTTAATTTTTATTTTGAACANTGTTCAAAGTTTNNAATGAACTTTTTTTAATTTTTTCAGGATTGAATTTAATAGATATGTANTAGAAAAGAAAAGTATTATCTGAAGCTTAAGATAAGATTTTTTATAGTTTCGTAGTTTTCTCCACAAGTGGAGTCAGGATCTGGATTATTATAAGTTAAATTTATTCGTGCAAGTTCTTCACCATTTCTTCCGACAATTACGAAATCTCTAATTGTAGCACTCCAGTCTTCCCAAACATCACCATCCCCATCTTCATCTTCATCTACATCTTGGGTCCAAGGTAATATTATTGGACCATCACAATTTGTACATGGCCAATTAGGATCACATATCATACACTCATAGCTATCATCAATATATTGGTATCCATTAATACCTATTATTTTGACGTCATCAATACCTTCACTTACTAATTCATTATATAAATCATCAAGCACACCGAACCGGTTGCGACACATACTTCAGCCTGCTTTTCCAAAATAATATCCTGTAATCATTCCTTGATAAATAGGAGGTCCTACTAGCTGTCCAAAACTTGGAGAGCTTACATTTAAATCTTCATATAAAAATTCAGTAACAAGATCATTTCCATTAAATAAAATGATATTCATCATTGCTACTACATCTAAGATGTTTATGCCCCCATCTTGATTTAAATCTCCAGCATCAATTTGGTCATCATCAAAGCTTATATTTCCTAAAACATATTGTACAAGCTGAACAGCATCTAAAATATTAACGATAAAATCACCATTTACATCACCACCATCAAATGGGGGAATATAAATTTGCTCACCTGTTACGGCAGCACTTCCAGCCTGTCCAATGCTATAATCTTCCCATGTTTCCCCACCATCAGCAGTAGTACTAAATATAAAAGAGCTTTCTTCAGAGTAAATCCATTTTGCATTTGTACCTTCCATTGGTAAAACTGTTAACCAATAGAAACTAGATGGTTCTGTTTTTAAACAATTTTCAAGAAGTAAAAAAGAATACCATTTACCTTCAAAATTATCATAATCTAACTCTAAAATATTTGACGAAACTGGGATGCCTGGTTTACCATTATCATCTTCTGCAATCTGAACCTCTATACTTTGTGTATCAAACATAAACTCAGGTTCATAGGATAAATAAACATATACTCTTTCAAGCATATATTCATTTGATAGAAAAAAGCGATCAGAAGCACCTAAAACCTCATTTTCTGTGAGCTGAATACTATGTCCACCTAAGCTAGTATCTGGATCACCATCTCCTGTTGCAAACAATGTTGACCTATCTTGTGCAATGAAAAATGATAATAAAATTGTTAATATAAAAAATTTATACTTCATGACCATAATTTATGATAGTTTATTTATTAATATCAATGACATACATCAATTTAATTTATTTCAATATGATGTGGAATCATAAAATAAATTTTCTCATCTTGTAATAGAGGAATAATATTTANTTCATTTAANTCTTCTTTTATATTNTCTGGTAATAAATCTAATAAAAGTTGTGTTTTATAATTAGACCTCTGATTATTTTTAATATTAAAATNACCTTTATTACTNTTNGGATACTCAATAATTTCAATATCAGNATTTTCTAATCNTGCCATTTTTTTAGCAATTTCAATAGTTTTATTAAAACCACCTACTTCATCAATTAATCCATTTTCAAGNGCNGNATTACCCGTCCATACCCTTCCTAAGGCTATATCATCTAGAGTTTCAGATTTTAAATTATCTCTCCCTTTTAATACTCTATCTTTAAATTCTTTGTAGTAGTATTCTGTTGATTTTTTCATTTTTTCATTTTCTTCATCTGTCCAAGGTCTAGATTGAGTTAAAAAATCAGAAAATTCACCTCTTTTAAGAACCTCTTTATTAATACCAATATTATTATAAAGTTTGTTAAAGTTAAATGCCATAGAAATAACACCAATCGAACCAGTAATGGTAGTTGATTGAGCAATAATTGTATCTGCTTCGCAGGCTATATAATAACCTCCTGAAGCTGCTGCTCCAGACATGGAAGCAATAAATGGTTTTCTATTAATTGAATCATGAGTTGTTTTATATATTTCTCTCCACATTTGATCAGAAGCAATTGCTGATCCGCCACCACTATCTATTCTTAATATAATAGCTTCAACTGATTTGTCATTTCGCGCATTTTGAATTGATTTTATAATTGTTTTATCACCCATTACTGAAGAACCTTGTGGACCAGGATTACTTTTTCCTGACATAATGCCACCTACAGCATAAATCACTGCAATTTTAGGTTTTACAATATTTTTCCAGTTGTAATTATAATCTTTTTTCTTACCAATATTTGCAAATTTTATAACTTTACTTTTCTTAACTATAGAATCTTTTAAATATTGTCTAAACTCATCTGGATAAAAAGTCCCATCAATCAAACCACGCTCTATAGCGATTTCTGGCTCCCAATAAGGACCTTCATTAATAATCATATTTGTATATTCTACATCTGGATTACCATCGTCATCTAACCAACCTCTAGCATTTGCTATATCTTTGGTAAAAACTTTATTTAAGTCATCTAGTAGCAGTCCATAGTTTTCACGCATTTCATTAGACATATTAGTATATTTAAAGGGGTCACCAGCTGTTTTATAAGAGTTACCTTCTTTATCTTCAATTCTCCATATAGCAGGTTCAATTTTAAGTGTATCTAATAAACCTCTATAAAAAGTAATTTCCATACTTAAGCCTTTAAGGTCAACACCTGTTAATGGATTAACATAAACCTCATCTGCAACAGATGCAATATGATAGTTCATATTGCTAATAGTACTTGGGCTGTACAATATAATTTTTTTTCCTGTGTTTTTAAATTTTATTAAGGCATCTCTGATTTCAACTCTTTTAGAAAACCCCCCGCTGATATTTTTTAAGTAAATCACAAGACCTTTTACATCTTCATCATTTGATAAATTATCTATTTTTTCAATCCAAGTTCTAAGCTGTGTCCCACTTTTTGAACCGCCTAAAAGACTGCTAATATTAAAGGAACGTTTTTTAGGTTTTTCTTCAATAAAAACATCATCTAAAATTAAAGTCACGTATTTTTCTTTTTTCTTTTTAAATAAATCTGCTTGTTTGTGGGTTGTAAATGAAGCTCCATAAATATTGCTTCCATTATTACTATGAGAATAAACTTGTTTAATCCCATCAAGATTAAATCCAATATTCAATCTTAAATCATGATTATCAAGTTTATCAAAATTAAATATAGGCATTCCATTATCTTCATATTCACTTGATGAAATAGAAGCAGACAGTTCTAGACCTTTTATTGGAATTGTTTTAATAAATAAGGAAGTATTTTGCGTACCCCAATCTTTATCAAATCTTTGATCTAAGCCCAATGTTAAAGACTTGCAACCAAAAGGTCTAACACCCATTGCAAAGTCATGTGTTATAAAATCATCCATTTTGCCATCTAAAGTACTTTTCCATGCAAGCGATATAAAGTTAGCTGGTCTATAAAGTAAGCCAACATCCCATAAACTACTATCATCCCATACATAGCCATAATATAGATTTTTATGAATTTTATCAGCAAAACCTATCCTAAAACCAGTTTGACCATTAATATTTTTATACGATAAACCAAAATTTTTAGTTTTAAAACTAGTATAAAAATCATTTGAATTTTTATTAGTATTGCCAAACAAATCAAATTGGATACCATGATCAATAGCTAAACCTGCGGGATTAAATGATATTGCATCTGTATTATCTGACTCACTTATTGATAATCCAGGCCCATAATAGCCAAAAATAAAATTAAATGTTATTAATAGTAAAAAAGAATATTTTTTTATAATCATAATAGCTTCACTTTATATTAAATTGTGATGTTAATTTAACTTAAAAAATACATTTATTATGAAAAATTTTGTTATTGTTGGTTCAGGTAGGCAGGGTATATCAATTGCCTATGATTTATTAAGAGATTCAAATCATGATGTAACTATTGTAGATATTGATAAAAATTATTTAGATGAAGCAGTCAATAAATTATCTAAAATTAGTAATACTGAAAATTTAAAAAGTATTGTTGCTGATGTTTCTGATTCTAAATCAATGTTAAATATTCTTACTAGCACAGATGTTATGATAAGTGCAGTTCCATATAAATTTAATCTAAATTTAACGAAGATTGCGATTGAGTCTAATACCTCAATGGTTGACCTTGGGGGTCATACCAATATTGTAAGAGAACAGTTATCAATGGATAAGGATGCAAAAGCTGCAGGAATTACAATCGTTCCAGATTGCGGAATGGGTCCAGGAATGAATATTACAATGGCAGTGTTAGCTACTGAAATTTTAGACCAAACAGATGAGATTTATATTTGTGATGGAGGGCTTCCTAAAAATCCATCTCCACCATGGAATTACTCTTTATTTTTTAATATTGAAGGACTAACAAATGAATATGATGAACAAGCATATTTTTTAAAAGATGGCAAAATTGTAGAAGTTCCATGTTTTGATAATATTGAAAATGTAAAATTTGATCAAATAGGTGAACTAGAAGCTGCAGTAACTTCAGGTGGATTATCTACTATGCCATGGACTTTTAAAGATACGCTTAAAGTCTTAGAAAATAAAACTTTAAGATATAAGGGGCACTGGGAGTGGATGAAGGCCTATAGAGAGCTTGGGCTTTTTTCAAGAGACAATATAAATCATAATGGTAATGAAATAACTCCAAGACATTTTTATCATCAATTATTAGAAAAAAAAATAGATCATGGTAGAGTTGAAGATGTATGTTTAATGCGTATTAAGGCTATGGGTAAAAAAGATTCTAAGAACGTTGAATTAAATATTGATGCAAAAGAATATTACAGCAAAGAGCTCGATCTTACAGCAATGGAAAAATGGACTGGCTGGCATATATCTATCATGGCAATAGAAATTGCTTATAATAATATAGCTGCTGGCGCAGTATCAGTGGAAAATGCTTTAAAAGGACATACATTTTTAGAAAAAGCAAGAAACAGAGATTATGATATCACAATTTCTAAAAAGGAGATTTAATTTATGTTATTAATACAAATCGGAATTATTTTTTGTTGTTTATCTGTTATAATTGGAGCGTTTGGTGCGCATTCGCTTGAAGCAACTATTGCAGATAAAATGAGTACATTTAGAACTGGAGTACAATATCAAATATTTCATGGATTGGCGCTTATATTAACAGGAATTTTATCTAAAGTTATAGATGTTAATTTAAATTTAGCTGGATATTCTTTTGTTATAGGTATTGTATTATTTTCAGGTGCTTTATATTTAATTTCAATTTACAAGTATTCTTTTTTTGGCATTATAGCTCCAATTGGAGGTTTATCATTTATTATAGGCTGGTTAATCCTTATCGTAAAAATAACCAATCATTAATTTTAAATAAAAGTGAGGTGTGATGAGTTCAAATGGTCATATAGTTGCAATCGGTGGAGGAGGATTTGGAAGAAATCCAAACAAACCAATTATCGAAGATTACATTGTTAATCTTTCTCCTGCAAAAAAACCAAAAATAGCTTTTTTCCCTACAGCGTCAGCTGAAAACATTCAATATATTGTAAATTTTTATACAGCATTTACACAATTAAATTGCTCCCCGAAAGATATTAGTTTATTTAAAAAAACTCCAGATTTAGAATCTGTTATTGATGAAGCAGATATTATTTATGTAGGGGGTGGAAATACAAAGAGTATGTTGGCTGTATTTAGTGATTGGGGTTTAGACAAGCTTTTGATTGATGCCTACAAACAAGGAAAAGTATTAGCTGGTGTAAGTGCTGGTGCTATATGCTGGTTTGAAAAAGGAATTACTGACTCCTGGGCTTCAGAATTAAAAGTTCTTGATTGTTTAGGAATTTTAGAAGGGGTTTGTTGTCCTCATTACGATGGAGAGGCAGATAGAAGACCATCAGTGGAAAATTTTCTTAAAAAAAATCAGATCAATGAATCATTATGTATAGAGGACGGATCAGCTGTACACTATCATGGTGACACTGTAAAAACAGCCATTTCTTTTTATAAAGATAAAAATGCTTACAATGTGAAATATGAAAATAGCCTTATTGAAACACCATTAAAGAAAATACAGATTTGATAGAAGCAAAAAATAATAGTCCAAAAAAAAGAATATATAAAGTATTAGGTCTATTTTTCTTTGGACTAGGTATTTTTGGTTATTATATGCCAATTTTTCCTGGTACAATCTTTATGATTATAGCCGCTTACTTTTTCATGAATTCATCTACAGTTCTTTATAAAAAAATTGTAGACAATCCAATAT
>NHBL01000004.1 GCA_002167465.1 bacterium TMED6 | reverse complement strand
TATCTGAGATACCAACAACTGCTAGGCTTCTTCCAAGACCTATATCATCAGCTTCGTCATAAGAAAATTCTACTGGCTCAGAACCAGAAATTAGCACTTGATAACCTTTACCTGGCATCATTCCACCTGACTCATCAATCGTATTTACATTATTACCAGGAATATAATAATGTCCTTGATCATCTGATGCAAAAACTATCGGAAGTTCATCAAACTGCTGACTAATTAAACTAGGTTCATCAACTAAATATGATACATTGTTTAATAAGAAAGGCTGTAATGTTATTGGTTCATTAATTAAATCAATTGGGTAACCTTCTACCACTAATATATTATCTTCAAAACCGTTTAAAAGAACTTGATAACCTTTACTTATATCCCAATCACCAATTGTGTTGACATTATTTTCAGGAATGTAATAATCACCAGCATCATTAGTAACAAACATAACATTATTTTCAGCAAAAATATATTCAACATCTGTATCAATAGGATCAACATTAAATGATATATTATTTAAAATAACACCATCTAAATCTATTTCTTGAACAATAGTATAAATACATGAACCATCATCTACAGTTGCATACTGATTATAGTTTAACGCATCGGAATCTGTACACCCATAAATGTTTGCATCTAAATATGCAATTGTTGAAAATAATTCATTCCATAAGCCACCCGTTTCAAAAGTATACTGCGTTGCAATATATTCATACTCTTGTGAAGCATCCCATACTTTGATCATAATCGGATTATCCTCAACCCAGCCCGATAACTGATAGCCGTCAGGAAAATCACAGAAATCTAAAGAACCTACTCCTACAAGATTCATTTGAGAACCATCATAAACACCTGCACCAACTAATAGTTCGCCATATTCATTTGTACAGTCTCCAGAACTTAATAGACCACTTGTATCAAACAGACCAATTTCGTCACCTACTTCTAAACCTAAAATAGTCTCAATGACAACTAAATGATTTAAACCAGTAGGATCAGGTAAATTAGTATAATTTTCGAAAAATAAACAACTGCCATCATCTATAGTAGCATCATCATCATAATTGGCTGCGTCCTCATTAGTACAACCTGAACATGTGCTATTATCACCAAAACATTCTCCACAGTCATCTAAGTCAGAATTATTACCATTACAAACTCCGCAATCATCATATTCACCAATACAATCATCTTCAAAATCACAAATACCATCACCATCTATATCATTACACTCTAAAATAATACAATCGCCAGATTCAAAAGGAACAAAACCTCCATCTGAATCTGAAAATATTAAGTCAGATAAACAAGATTCATTACCTGTTATTTCAATTTCTAGAACAGTCAACAAACCTTCACCTGCTGATATTGTATTTCCTTCAAATGAGAAACCGATTATAATTGAAGATCCGGTTGAAACTGTAAAACCTGCATCTTCTGCCTCTCCTCCATATGCACCGTACAGATTAACTCCAGATATTTCAAATTGGAATCCAGCAATTTCAGATGAACTAGAATAAAGTATTTCTAAATTATTACCAGATACACCTCCAAATGATAAAATGTTATCTATACAGCTAGTGCCGTCACCATAACAAACTCCACAGTCATCTAAGTCAGAATTATCACCATTACAAACTCCGCAATCATCAATTACTGCGTCACCAAAACAATCTCCATTGCAATCTTGGTCAACATTATCACCATTACAAACTCCGCAATCATCAATTACTGCGTCACCAAAACAATCTCCATTACAATCTTGGTCAACATTATCACCATTACAAACTCCGCAATCATCATATTCACCAATACAATCATCTTCATAGTCACATATACCATCATTATCAGCATCTTCTAGACATTCAAAAGTTATGCAATCACCTGTTTCATAATCCATAGAGTTACCACTAGGATCAGATAATACAACCCCCTCAATACAAGCCTCAGATGCAACCGCAGCATACTCTAAGTTCGTTAGAACACCTGCTCCTTGAACTGTAGCACCTTGAAGTGAGAAACCAATCACTGTATTACCACCTGTTGATACAGTAAAACCTGCTTCACCAGCAAGGCCACCACCTGCACTATATAACTGTGTACCTGTTACATCAAACTGGAAGCCAGCCACTGCTGTATATGACTCAAATGCAATCTCCATTGTAGCATCACCTACAAAACCAAAACCTAAAGATACAGTCTCTGATGGAGGCTCTGGACAATCATCGGCATCACACTCAAACGTGCCATCCCAACATGCTGTCTCAAAGAAACAACTACCATCATCTACATTAGCATTAGCATCATAGTTACATGCCTCAGCATCTGTACAACCATAAATAGGCTCCTCAAAATCTAAACCAACACAATCACCTAAATTAACATCAACAGAACCTCCTGCTGTGTCTGAAATTACTGGGTTTATTAAACATGCCTCATTTGCAATGGCTGAATATGTTAAATTTGTTAAAACTCCATTACTTCCAGCTGGAATAAATCCTCCAGAAAAAGAAAAACCTAAAACTGTATTACCACCTGTTGATACAGTAAAACCTGCTTCACCAGCAAGACCACCTGTACCTGAGCCGAGACTAGTACCTGTAATATCCATTTGGAATCCGCCTACATCAACTGATGTGTCTATTAAAATTTCCATAGAATCAGAACCTATAAAGCCAAAACCTAAGAATGTACTTCCATCAATTTCATCTGGACAATCATTAATATTACAAGTTATTGATCCATCCCAACATTCATAATTGGGTCCACTACCATTACAAATGTCACACTCATCAATATAACCTATACAATCGTCAACATCATCACAAATATCGTCATTATCAACATCATCACAAGGTGGCTCTGTACCATTACAATCTACATCTCCAAACGATACAGCAATTGCATTACCATTTGGGTCAGCAATAGCTCCATTGCCTAAACTTAAACAAATATCTTCTGAAAAATTACCTGATAGATTAGTTAAAATTCCATTACTTCCAGCAGGAATAACGCTTCCCGTAAATGAAAAACCTAAAACTGTCTCACCTCCTGTAGATACAGTAAAACCTGCATCAGCAGCAAGGCCACCTGATGCTCCATTACAATTTGCTCCGACAACATCAAACTGAAATCCACCAACATCTACTGGACTCTCCATTGTAATTTCAGCTCCATTATCGCTGATTGAACCAAATCCCATTTGAACTTCTTGCGTATAAATTAAAGAAGTGAAAATTAGCGTTAAAGATAAAATGAAAGGTTTAAAAAAGATCATATTCTTCTCCTCAAAGTGAAAATATTAATTTTAAAAAATAATTTTTTTAATTGTAGTAATTCAATCAATACTACTTAAATAATACAAAATATATCCGCATAATATCTATATTATTGGTGTTACAGAATGTTACAGAGGTCACAAAATTAAATCAAGCTATTTTTTTTAATTTTTTGAAAATTGGTTTTGCTCCACTATTAACTGTATGTTCTGTAATAGTACAACTTTTAATATTTTTACTAGATGGAATCTCATACATAATGTCTAACATTACTTTTTCTATGACTGACCTTAATGCTCTAGCTCCTGTTTTTCTTTCTTCGGCAATATTTACTATAGCAGATAATGCTTCTGCAGTAAAATCTAATTTTACACCTTCTAGAAAAAATAATTTTTGATATTGTTTAACAAGTGAATTTTTTGGCTCTGTTAAAATAGAAAGAAGAGCATCTTTAGTTAGATAATCTAATGCTCCCATTACAGGTAATCTACCAATTAATTCTGGAATAAATCCAAATTGAACCAAATCTTCAGGCTGAGCATTTGAAGTGTTTAATTTCTCACTTTCTTCTTTTTTGGCAAATCCAATTTTATATTCATTCATTCTTTTAGAAATGATTTTATCTAAATTTTGAAATGCTCCTCCACAAATAAAAAGTATATTTGATGTGTTAATTTGAACTAAGGGTTGCTCAGGATGCTTTCGCCCACCCTGTGGTGGTATATGAGCTACAGTCCCTTCTAAAATCTTCAATAGAGACTGTTGAACACCTTCGCCTGACACATCTCGAGTGATAGATGCATTTGCATTTTTTTTTGCAATTTTATCAATTTCATCAATATATACAATCCCCATCTCAGCTCTTTTTATATCGTAATCTGCTGCTTGATATAATCTAACCAAAATATTTTCAACATCTTCACCAACATATCCTGCCTCTGTCAATACCGTAGCATCAGCAATAGCAAAAGGTACATTTAAATAATTTGATAGTGTTCTAGCTAATAATGTTTTTCCAGTACCAGTTGAGCCAACTAATAAAATATTACTTTTTTCAAGTATTACTCCATCATCATCATTCATATGCATAATTCTCTTAAAATGATTATATACTGCTACTGAAACTATTTTTTTTGCTTCTTCTTGGCCAATTATATGACTATCTAAATGAGATTTTATTTTTTGAGGATTTTTTAATTCAAATGTTGTGTTGTTTTTTTTTGAATTATTTTCGTTTATAACAAGATTTGCTTTTTCGACACAGTAGTCACAAATATATGCATCATCACCTTCAATTAAATAGGTAACTTCTTTTTCTTTAGAACCACAAAAATAGCAATATAATTTTTTTTCGTCCATTATAAATTAACCCTTATTAACTATTTCATCAATCAAACCATATTTAATTGATTCATCAGCGGACATAAAATTATCTCTGTTTGTATCTTTTTCTATACTTTTAACAGTCTTACCAGTATTATTAGATAAAATATTATTCAACCTATCTTTTAAAAATAATATTTCTTTAGTATGAATTTCAATATCAGTAGCCTGACCTTGAACACCNCCTAATGGTTGGTGAATCATGATTCTTGAATTTTCAAGGGCTGACCTTTTACCTTTAGTGCCAGATGATAAAATCATAGCNGCCATACTAGCTGCCTGTCCAACACAAATAGTTGCAATATCTGGTTTTATGTAATTCATNGTNTCAATAATACCAAATCCAGATGTAATTACTCCACCAGGACTATTTATGTACATATAAATATCTTTTTTAGGATCATCTGCCTCTAAAAATAATAACTGAGCTATAATTAGACTTGAAACATAATCATCNATTGCNGTACCTAAAAAAATGATTCTTTCTTTCAATAGTCTAGAATATATATCAAATGCTCTTTCTCCATTTGCAGTCTGTTCAATAACCATAGGAACTAACATATTAACTTTATCATCCATTATGCGCCTCCTTGNTCTTTTCNTAAATCATCAGATTTTTTCTTTTNAATTTTTATATTCACNTAGTCAGATAGGTATGTAAATAATTTTTCACTTAACATATCATCAAAAAATCTTTGCTGATTTTCAGGGCTTTTTAAAAAATCTTTAATAGAATTTTCATTTTGTGGCTCTTTNGCAATNAACTCNTTAGTTTTTTTATCCATATCTTCTTTTGATACTGTGATTTTTTCTGAATTTACTATCTGNTCTTTTATAAGATACCACTTCACATTAAATATTGCNCCTTCTANTCCAGAATCTCTCATTTCTTTTTCTTGATCTTCAGTCATTCCAGGTTGTTGTGATTTATTATTTTCAATAATATGATCTANATAGTTTTGAATCATTGATTCAGGAGCATCAAATTTAGTCTTATCNACAAAATAGCTTATAATTGAATTATTGACTTCTTTAATATGCTCATTTTCAAAAGTTTGTTCNATATTAGCCTTAACTTTCTTTTTTAATTCAGTGAGTGTTTTTATGCCTGGCTCAACAGTTTTAGCAAATTTATCATCTAATTTAGGTATTTTTTGTTCTTCAACTTTATGTACAGTTACTTCATAATCGACTTTTTTACCTTCAATATCAATTGTAACATTCCTTGTGTCTCCCTGCTTAATCCCTTTCATTGTTTTTAATGCATCACCTTTAAATGCACCAAACCCGAGTCTTACATATTGTTTTTCAATTTTTTTACCTATTACNGGAGCNCCTGATTCCAATTCTTGCAAATCTACAAATAAGAAATGATCTTTTTGAGCCCCATCTTTAATTTCTTTCATTGTAGCAAATCTATTTTGCATGTCTGNTAAAGAATCNTCCATATCTTTCTTTGAAGAAATATACTTTACAGCAGATACTTTAAATTTTTTCTTATAATTTGGTAATTTTATTTCTGGCTTAATTTCAAATTCAATTTTAAAAACCAAATCTTGGCTTTCATGAAAGGATAAGTGTGTTATCTGACCTTGATTAATTGGTGATAANTTTAATTTTTCAATTGCTTTACGATAATATTGGTTTACAGAATTTTCTGAAAANTGAGCTTCTATNCTCGGTGTATAATTTTTTTTAAATAATTTTAATTGAACCCCAAATACTTTACCTTTTCTTCCACCAGGAGGTGTAAAATTATCTTTTGCTCTTTCAAATGCCTGATTATATTCTTTCTCTACATCAACCCACGGTATTGTAACAGAGAGTTCTCTTGTAAAACTGTTTTTATTTTTTATTTTTGTTTTCAATGTTTTTCCTTTGCAAAAAAGCCNAAATAATTATCACTAATATTAACAAGAGTTTTTATAAGTTCAAATGTGAATATTAAATAAATTACATAAATTAATTAAATTATCAATATGTCCGAATTGTATAATAAGAAAAATAAAGAACANCTAATAAAAGATTTAAACCAAGAATCTGAACAAAGAATTACTCTATCATTTTATAAATATGTCAAACTAGATAACTTNCTAGAATTAAGAAATTCTTTATATGNTTGTTGGAAAAATCTAAATGTATTAGGTCGAATTTATATTGCTGAAGAGGGTATAAATGCTCAATTAAGTATTCCAGAAAAAAAATTAGAAAATTTTAAAAAGGANCTTTATAACTATGATTATTTTAAAAATATTCCTTTTAAAATTGCTATTCAAGAAGATTTATCTTTTTACAAACTAATTATCAAGGTTAAAAAAGAAATTGTAGCTTACGGAATTTCTATTAACGATTATAATATTGAAAAAACAGGTGTACATTTAAATGCAAAAGAATTTAATTCAATGATTNGNAAGCCTAAATCNATTTTAATAGATATGAGAAACCATTATGAGAGTGAAGTAGGAAAATTTGAAAATGCAATTTGCCCTGATGTTGACACCTCAAAAGAGTTNCTTCCNGAAACTCNGAAAATTTTAGAAAANCANAAAGATGATAATATAATNCTTTATTGCACAGGGGGAATTCGTTGTGAAAAAGCAAGCTCTTATTTAATAAAAAATAAATTTAAAAATGTGTTTCAACTAAANGGTGGNATNATTAACTATACTAAACAAATTAAAGAACAAAATCTAGAATCAAAATTTAAGGGTAAAAATTTTGTTTTTGATGATAGATTAGGTGAAAGAATTACAAACGATATTTTAAGTTCTTGTCATCAATGTGATAAAAAATGTGATGATCATAAAAATTGTGAAAATGATGCCTGTCATTTACTATTTATTCAGTGTAAAAAATGTGAAAATAAATTTAATGGATGTTGTTCTGAAGAATGCAGCAAAATTAAAGCAATGCCTATTGAAAAGCAAAAAGAATTAAGAAAAACAAAACCTGAGATTGCTGCTCCACTTCTTCACCATTATCGTGATAGATTAAAACCTAAATTAAAAGAAATGACTAATAAAAAAAATGATGATGAAAGTACTCTCTATGGATAATAATGAAATAATTCTTTTAATTTTATCAGCTTTTTTAACCTCTTCAATTTCTGCAGTTTTAGGTATGGGTGGAGGTATAATTCTATTAGGAATTATGGCTCTCATTATACCGGAGGGATATAAAGTAATTGCTCTACATGGGATGGTACAATTATTTAGCAATACAACTCGAGCATATATATTTAAAAAGCACATTAAAAAAACTCTAGTTACGCAATTTTTTATTGGAGCGCTAATAGGTGTATTAATATCTGTTTGTATCATTCTAATACTTATTTCATACTTTGATGTTAATAATGCTAGTCAAATTAAAATAGAATTCTTGAAGCCTATGATTGGTATTTTTATAGTTTGGAATTTATTTTTAAAAAATTCAAAAAAAGAAAAAAACATAAATACATTTATACCAGTGGGATTAATTGCGGGTGTAAGTTCAATCTTTATAGGTGCAGTCGGACCTCTAATTGCTCCCTTTTTTCTTTCTAAAAATTTAAATAAAGAAAATATTATTGCAAACAAAGCTGCTAGTCAAATGATTACACATTTCACTAAAATACCTCTATTTATATATTTTTTTAACATGAGTTACAGTACAGAATTTAAAACTATATTACCCTTAATATTTGCAGTCTATATAGGAACAAACTTTGGGAAAAAAATATTAACTTTCATTCCAGAATTATTATTTAAAAAAATATTTAAGATTACTTTGCTTATAATCGCAATGAGATTAATTTTAATTTATTAATTTAAAATGATATTGATTAAATCAACAATATCTAAAACATTTAATATGTCATCTTCATTTATATCACCAAGTTCATTAAATGAATTATCAAGGATATGATTAACTAAAAGAATAACATCTAATACATTAATACCATCATCATCATTTATATCTCCTAAAATATTATCTTCAAAATAATCATATCCATATTTTAATGCACGCGCACACTGGATACTAAATGATGGACTCCATTGAACTTCTCCATCTAAATTAACTTCAAAAAAACTGCTTTCATTTGTTACAGTAATTAATGTGTTACCATTTTCTAATCTATAAGCTCCTGATTGCGTATTTGAGAAGAAATTAGATTGATAAATCCATAAGAAATTATNCTGGANCANAAGGNTGANNATCTTCAATTGGATAANAACCATTTTCATCNGCAATACANTCAAATTCTAANACNGCNGANCNATTNGGGTTTGTTTGATGTCTATTATTATAAACTAAAAAATTACCNTCTCCTGGATATCCATTAGGAATCCAATTAATGCCATGCTGTGCATCTAATATTTGATCAGAATTATTACCTCTATCATAATTTTGTGGATTGCCCCATCTATAGAGAATATCTCCACCTTTTCCTTGGTTTCCACCTGAATTNCCTGCAGCCTCTTCAATCGTCGTTGAATGATCAATTACATAAATCTCATTCATGTGTCTACATGAAATTACAATTTGGTCAAAATTTGGATTATAAGATATTTTATTTGAATGATTCCAATCATTTATACCTTGATTATTTCCACTTCCTGTAACATTTATATCTAAAAGTTCTGGGTGATTTGATATCTCACCATATGTTGAAGTAAATTGAGGACCAACATCTTGAACTAAATGATCCCAAAAATGCCATTTCCAAACAATTTCTGCATCATTATTTGNCAATGGTTGAATTTCTATAATCATATCTAATGTTATTGGGCCGTTTATACCTTGCAACCCTGCATTTAAAGCTTCCTGTTGTGTTTTTGTTTCTTCACATATTGCTAAAATATTCTCATTAGGAAGTATTGTGATATCATGATGAGGGATACATATTTCTGTAGGTACTTGCCATTGCCAAATGATATTACCATCCCAGTCTATTTTTTTAAATAAACCACCTGCTGGTCCATTTCCACCTCCTTGTCCTAATTTGCTAGGTAGNAAAAGAATACTATCTTTNGATAAATAACCGACACTTGCTGATCCAGTATCATGAGTCCATGAGTTTATAATATTTTCATCATTATCAATTAAAAAAGTTTCAGAACTATTTTGGCCACCCCCCATTGAAGTAACCAAAGTTAAACCTTCAAATGGTTCAGAAAATATTATCTGAAAAAATAATAAACACACAATAAAGTAATACATCTTTCTTCCTTTGTTTTCAATATATTAAAAAAAAGTAAATCAAAATAAAAAATTAAAAATGTAATAATATGTAATCTATATTTTAAATATTTGATTTTCTTGGGAAATAGAAAATCCGGACTTTATTACATTATTATATTCATCTGAATTAGGCCTTAAAACTTTATTAGTATGATTTAAATGTATAAAATNAACTTTTTTACGATCTGTTCTATCTAAAATAGATAATCTTTCCATTGTATCAATTATCTCTGGATGAGGTATTTTTGAAATATCTCTTAATTTAATTTCATCTTTTTGATAAAATGTNCCATCTAAAAATAAAATATCATTATCCTTAACAAATAGTTTTAAATCTAAATTCCAACTTTCCCAATCATCTATATCAGGAATAAAAATAACTGACTTNTTATTATGGATAATCTTAAATCCAACTGTTTCAGAAAGTTCATTTCTATGTGGAACTTCAATAGGTTTAATAGCAAAGTAACCAAATTTTACTTGCTGATTTTGTTTTAAATCTTTTAGTGCTATATTTTTATTTTCTATTAACTGAGCCATGGGTTGGTTAGTTTGAATAAAACTTTTCATTCTAGGCATTACATAAACAGGNATTTGGTTTGTATTCATAATTTCTAAACCTAATTCTACTAAACCTATATAGTGCCCTATGTGTGCATGAGTAATAAATATCCCACCTAATTCACAATCATATTTTTCTAATCTTTTTAATTGCTGCTTAATGTTTGGAGTAATATCAATTAAGTAAAATTTTTTATTTAATTTATCAATAACTGCAATTGANGAAGGTAATCTATGTTTATCAGCTGATTNCCAGATTTTAGAACAGCATATATCCTTGCATCCTGCTTGTGGAAATCCACCATCTTGTGCAGTNCCTAAAACATGTATGATTAATTTATTTACCAAATAAATGGTAAAAAAGAGTTAGTTCTTTTTTTATAATCTTTAAAGTTTTCATATTTAGAAAGAGATTTATCTTTTTTGATCATNTTTGGTATCCATATAACNANAATAAATATTAATAATGCAAGTATTGGTATCCAATGCATTGCCAGCAAACTAAAACCACAATAAATTAAAAGTTCTCCTAAATAGTTAGTATTTCTAATCCTTGCAAACATACCGTTTGTGATTAATTTACTAGGATTATATCGAAGTTGAATAAATTTTTGCATATCAGAAGCAAAATGAAGGAAAATACCTAGTATATAAATCATTATACATAATGCAATGTACCAAAAAGGTGGTGAAATATTTTTAGTAATAATGATATATGGAGTAATCCAGTATAATGATAAACCAAACCAAATAAATAATCCATACCATACAGAGCATTTTGATTCCCATTGNTTATCAGGAAAAATTTTACTCTTTAAAACCCATAAAATTCCATAGGATCCATGTAAAGCTAAATATATGTATATAGTAATATTATTTGTGCTTATNCTATCTTTAAAATACATTAAAAATAATATATATATTAATGTAGCGCCCTTATGAGAATCTATGTAGTGTTTTTGTTTCATACAATATCCATTATTTTTTTAATTGCCATTATATATCCATTTTTACCTTTACCAGAAATACTATCTATACATGCATCTTTAGTTATAGACTTTTTTCTGAATTCTTCACGATTTTTAATATCAGATAAATGCACTTCTATAACTGGTATTTTAATTGATAAAATTGCATCNTGTATTGCATAAGAATAGTGTGAAAAAGCACCCGGATTAATTATGATACCATCTATAGAATTATCATTAATATCAAATTGCATAGTTTGATGTAATTTNTCTATAATTTCACCTTCATGATTAGACTGAAAAAATGAAAATGTAATATTAGGAAAAGAAGATTCTACAAATGAAAATAAATCACTTTGCGATTCATGACCATATATATTAGGTTCACGTATTCCTAGTAAATTTAAATTTGGACCATGTATTACTAAAATATTCATCATATTATATAATTTTTTTTAAATCAATTATAGAAATATCATCACAAATAACAGGTTTTTCATAATTTTCTAATAAAATAAATCTCATTGATTTACTGTTTGATTTCTTGTCATATATAATTTTACCTAAATCTGAATGATTTAATTTATAATTTTTATTTAGTTTGAAAATACTGAATAAATCCATTATCAAATCAAAAATCTTATTAGACATAATTTTTTTATTTTTTGAAAGTTTTAAACTTAAATTAATTCCTATTAAAACTGATTCTCCATGTGTAATCTTTTTATGCTGATATTTACTTTCAATTAAATGACCCAAAGTATGACCAAAGTTTAAAATATTTCTGTAGCCTCNATCAAACTCATCCTTCTCAATAAATTCTTTCTTAATCATACAACTCTTATAAATAATTTTTTTTAATGAAGATAATTTATCTAATTGCATTATACAATTATAATTTGAATGAATATCATCTAATATACTCTTATCAGAAATTAAACCATACTTAACTATTTCTCCAATACCACTTATCAAATGTTTACTTTCTAATGTTTTTAAAAATANAGGGTCGATTAAAACTTTTTTTGGCTGACAGAATGTACCTAACATATTTTTAAATTCATTAAAATTGACCCCAGTTTTTCCACCCATTGACGAATCAACCATTGATAATAAGGTTGTTGGTATATTAATATAACTAATTCCTCTCATGTAAATAGAACTTACAAACCCAACAATGTCACCAATAGTACCACCACCTAACCCTAATAAGATTGAATCTTTTTGACAATTTAAGACAATTAACTCATTTACAATCTCTTTAATATAATTNATAGACTTATGTTTCTCTCCATCTTTTACTTCTANTTTTACAATATTATAATTTTTATCATTTAATTCTTTAACAATCGTATTAGCATATCCATTTAAGTTTGATGGATAGCATAAAATGAATTTTTGGNTTTTATTCAAATCATCTAAATACTTTGANATATTTTGATATAAACCTTCTTCAATTAAAACATCGTAANAGTTTTTATTTAAATTAATTGATAATTTCATTTTGAATTAAATGATCCTTAATTATTTGNGATATATAATCTATCTCTTTATTATCAGTATTGATAATAATATCTGCAAGAGTACTATATTTCAATTTTCTTTTTGTAAAAATTTTTTTAAAAATATCTTTGTCTACTTCAGAATCTTTAGAAGATTGTATTAGAGGTCTATATAANCTGTCTTTAGAGACACGATATATTAAATTTTCTACAGAAGCTTCTAAATATATTGAATAATANTTTTTTATTATCTTTCTATTTTCAGNCTCTGTTACTACACCTCCACCAGTTGATATAATAATATTTTTATTAATAAGATCTATTTTAGAGATTTCATGTTTTTCTAATTTTCTAAACTCTTCTATTGAATAGTTATTTATAAAATTACTTGAATTAATTATGGTATCCATGTCTATATAATCGCAATCAATCATTTCAGATATTTTTTTACCAACAGAAGACTTTCCTGCACCCATCATTCCAATCAGGAAAACTTTACTAAACATTATTAATACTTAGCACTTGCTTTTAAATGAGCTTTAAACTGTTTTATAGAATCTCCTCCAAACTTATCAAGAATTGTATCTGCTACAGCAAAAGATAACATATGTTCAGCTATGATTGAAGCTGCAGGAACAGCACATACATCAGACCTTTCTTTATGTGCAGATTTTTCTATTTTAGTTTCTATATCAACTGACTTTAAAGAACGACTTAAAGTAGGTATAGGCTTCATTGTTAAATTAATATTTAAGGGTGATGTATTACTCATTCCACCCTCAATACCACCTGCACTATTTGTAATTCTATTAAAATTTTTATTTTTCCATGAAATTTCGTCATGATATTCACTTCCACGAAAATCCCCTACAGATCCAATTGTCATTGATTTAAACGCATTAATTGAAAGCATTAATGATGCTATAATTGAATTTAATTTTTTATCCCACTGAATGTAACTTCCTAAACCATAAGGCAACCCTAATGCAGTAACTTCCATTGTTCCACCTATAGTATCACCGGCTCTTTTACATTCATCAACCATATTAATCATATCTTTTTCTAATTTTGTATTAAAACATCTAAATAATGAATTATCAACTTTATCATTTAAGTTTATATAGTCTTCCATTTCTAAAACAGTAGTATCAAAAACTGAACCTATACTTACAACTCTACTATGCACAGCAATATTTGCTTCTAATAGAAATTTTTTACAAACAGAACCTAAAGCAACTCTCATAGCAGTTTCTCTTGCCGATGAACGTTCAATAACATTCCTAATATCGTCAAAATCATATTTTTTTATACCTGATAGATCAGCATGACCAGGCCTTGGTAAAGATATTTTTCTTATGCTTTTATTTATAGGCTCGACACCCATTTTATCAATCCAATTTTTATAATCATTATTTTTAATTATTAAAGCAATTGGCGAACCTAAAGTTAAACCATGTCTTACGCCTGAAATTATATCAACTTGGTCTTGTTCTATTTTCATACGACCACCTCTGCCATACCCTAACTGCCTTCTAGATAGTTGACTATTAATATATTCAGCAGTTATTTCTAAACCAGCAGGTATACCTTGTATAATCCCTACTAATGCTTTCCCATGTGATTCACCGGCAGTTAAAAATTTAATTTTTGTTAACATTCAATACCTTTTAGTTTCTGTTTTATATCATATAAATCTACATTTTTATGTATATCTTTTCTAAGCCAAATATTAATTGATTCAATAGCTTGAAAAATTAACATATCAATACCATTTAAATAAAATTGCTTATGATTTTCATTTAATATCAGATAATTTTCTGTTGATAACTTTGTGTATAGTAAATCAATCCATAGGAAATTTCTATTTATAAAATAATCTCTAAATTTATTTGAATCTTCTAAAAAGTGCTTTGGCGTACAATTTATAACTACAGAATTTTTTTTTAAATTTTTAGTCATTAATGTATCTATATTTTGTCTGTTATAAAGTTTTATATTGGCACTGTAAAACGAGTTTAATACAAAAAAAATCGCTTTAAATGATCCTCCATCACCTATAATATGTACATCTTTATTATCAAATGATATATTGTTAATCTTTACCATTTTTAAAAAACCTACCCAGTCCGTGTTATAACCTATTATTTTATCTTTGTTAAAACTAAGGCAGTTGATAGCTTTAATTTTTGAATCTGTTTTATAGATTTCATGGATATGTGGTAATATTTCTTTTTTAAATGGATTTGTTATATTNATTCCATCAATATTATTTTTTGANCTCTGTTTTATAAAATCTAAACAATCCTTANTTGTNTCTACTTGNTACAACTTATANATAGCATTTATTTTAAGACTATTAAATATATAGTTATGAATNAAAGGACTTAAACTATTATTAATATTTTTACCTACTAAATAGAAATTTTTCATAATAACACCTTTTGAATTTCTTCAATAAACCCTGGNAATGATTTTGTGTAAGATTTATCTTTTTTATCANATTGATAATTTTTAGAAAGTATAGAATTTGCAATATAAAATGACATAAATATTCTATGATCATTATAGCTATTTATAGTTGTATTATGCANCTTATTATTNCCCTTTATTATTAATGCATTATCTTTCTCATATGCTTNACCNCCCATTAATTCAATATTATGGATTATTGCATCCACCCTATTAGATTCTTTTATTTTTAACTCACTTATTCCTTTAANAATCGTATCTCCAACTGCAAATATTGCTAATACTGANAATAGNGGAACTTCATCTATCATNCTAACNACTTTATTTTCATTTATTAATATTCCTTTTAATTTTTTAGAGTANGAAACTNCTATATTACCAANNTCATCTCCAAATCTAATTCTTTTATTTGTGATACTTATANTNNCNCCCATTTTTANTGCTGCATCTATAAAACCTNTTCTATACTTATTAATACATACATCTTTAATAATAATAGATGAATCAGCTTTGAGTNTAGATGCGCATATTAAAAAAGCAGCACTTGAAATATCTCCTGGTATTTTAATTTTTAATTTTTTTTCTATTATTGCNTTACCTTCTATTTCTATTTTATTTTTATATNTTTTAATAGGATAATTTACATGTAATAACAGGCGCTCTAAGTGATCTCTAGTNTTAATTTNACCTCTCAATATACTTTTACCACTTATCTGCATAGCNTACAAAATAAGACNAGCTTTNACTTGTGCNCTTGCAATTTTTAGGCNATAATTATATGGCTCTAAATATTTACTTTTATTTATTATTAATGGTAATTGGTTATTGTTTGATTNAATTTTTGCTCCAAATTTTTCAAGAGGTTCAATCACTCTTTTCATAGGTCTTTTTANTAGNGAATTAGACCCNTTTAGTNTTAAATGAATATTTTTCCCNGCNAATAANCCTAATAATAAACGTGCAGATGTTCCAGANTCATTGCATTCTATTTTAATACTTTTCTTAAAATTAATTTTAGTTGAATCAATATGNGTTATACCCATCTTTGTTTCATATTTTAATCCAAATTTAGATAATGCATTGAGAGTAGTTAATACATCATCATTTGATGGGAAATTTTTAATTATATGCTTATTTTTGCTAATTGCAGCCAAAATAATTACTCTATGAGCAATTGATTTATCTCCTATTAGAGAAAATTTAACTTGATTAGTTTTAGATAACTTCATTGATAAAATTCTTAATCATTGTTAAACCGTGTTCAGTTTCAATTGATTCTGGATGAAATTGTAATCCGCAAATCATTTGATGTTTATGTTTGATAGCCATAATTTCATTATTAATTTTAGTAGAGGCAGTTATCTCTAAACAATCTGGAAAAGTTTTTTTACAGGCAATCAATGAATGATATCTAGTAGCTTTAAAATGTTTTTTTACGCCTGAAAATATAAAACTATTTGAATAGTGTTCAATCTCATGAACTTTTCCATGGCAAATTTCTGAAGCGCTTATAATTGAACCTCCATAATATTCTACAAGAGCTTGGTGACCTAAACAAATACCAAGCATAGGTATTTTAGAGCTATATTTTTTAATTAAACTTGGCATTTTACCAGATTTATTTGGATGCCCTGGTCCAGGTGAAAAAATAAAAGCTTTAACTTTATTAAATTCCAAATTATCAATTTTAATATCATCATTTTTTAATACTATTAAGTCTTCATAAAAATGACCTATATACTGATATAAATTATATGTAAAAGAATCATAATTATCAATTATAACAATCAATGATGAACCCTATTTAATAACTTCCCTAATTGTATAATATTTGGATTATTTGGTATAATATCTTTTGCAAGATNNTAGTGTTTNATAGAACTNTCTATATTGTTTAATTCAAGATAACAAACACCAAGATAGGCATGATATTTACCAATATCTATTGGNTAATAAAATACTATATCTTCAAAATATGNAACAGCNTTNGAAAATTCTTGATTTTCAAAATGATTTATAGCTTTNAATTGAGNGTATTTTANAAATCCATTNAANCACATTAAAATNATAGCNAATATAAAAATATTTTTTCTTAAAAATAAAGANACATTTTGATTAAAAATTGTTAATGTTATTATAGATGCAAAACCAAATGATAGCATATGCCCAATATGAAATAAACCATCTAGTAAGAGTCCAAAAATAATACAAAATGGCACCATAAATAAATCATAATCTCTTAATGAAATAAATTTTTCTTTAATTAGATTATTAACATAACTGGTTTTTTTATAGGCAAAATCAATCAAATTTAAATTATCATAATCATTAATTGGATTTTGAAATCTATAACTCAAAGCTTTTTCAGGACANTTATCTATACATATCATACATGAAGTACAATTTGAATTGATAACTTTGTTATAATTATTTATTTCATGACTCACATCTATACCTGTAGGGCATCCAGAAGTACACATATTACAATTAGTACAATTTCCAGTTTTTCTAACCTTAAATGTTGAAAGGGAAGTTGGTAACTTTAAAAAAGCTCCCCAAGGACATACAAATCTACAAAACCCTTTCCTTCCTAATACATAAACAATTAAAAACCCATCAACTATAAATGTTAGACTTCCAATAACAACTCCTGGAAGAAAAGCCCAAACTTCAGGGTATGACAAATTAAGTGATAATTGCCAGTTTGAATCTGGATTTAGAGCTTTAGATATATTAGGTATAAGGTAGAAATTAAATAGAATGAATAATGGTAAAAATGTTATCATACGAGAATTAATTGTTTTTGGCTTAATTCCAAGCTTATCAAAAACCCACCAAGCTAATTCTTGAACAGCTCCAAAATGACATAACCATCCACAAAAAAAACGTCCGAAAATTAATGTACTAAAAAAAGCAAAAATTACCATTATTGAACCGGCATTTAATACACCCATGCCAATAAATCGATCAAAAAATTCTTGAAAATCAAAACTACCAACCGTAGAATTTTTAAACCATAAAACATGAAGAAGTATTAAAATGTGAACAAATAAAAAGGATATAAGTCTATATTTTTGCATGACTTACTAATGTACAAAAATAAAGTTCACCAGAAAAACAATATCAGTAATATCTAACATATTGTCAGCATTCATATCTGCTGACCATAATTCTTCATCACTAAATTGAGTTGTATCAAAAAAATAATTAATTGATATTAATACATCTAATATATTAACTATAGAATCATCATTAGTATCACCTTTAATTCTAGAAAATGGATAATCAATATTTTCAAATATTGTATATCTATAGTTAGCCTCGATTGGGCCATTATAGACAATATTTTTAGGTTGATTAGTCGTACTGTCGAAACTGGGCCATTTAACAGATATACTATCTATATAATTAAATTGACCTAATCCAAAGTGTAATTGTAGTGGATCCATGCTGCCATGACCCTTGCCAGCAATAATTTCTCTTGAAATATTTTTATCAGGAAGGTGTACTATAACTCTTGCACCTATTGCAGAGCGATTAGCATATTCAGTCCATCCAGAATTTGGTGTACCAACTATTGACCCCTCTAAATCTAACTTTATCCAATGATTTACTGAAGTTAAAGAGTCAGGAGAAATGTTTTGATATAATAAGCTTGTATATTTTGGTCCATTATTACCGCCAATCATTTGCAATCCTGGTGCAAAAACATCTAACCACCCATCGTTATTATAGTCTGCAGGGACTACATCTTGTGTTGCAGATTGAAAAAATGGAGTATATGTGGCATCCCAAGCACCTGATTCAGAATTAAGATATAAATCATCCTCATTTTTGATGTTTGCTGCCCAAATATCAATATAACCATCGTTATTAAAATCTCCCCAAGCTGATCCGTTACTTAACGAATCAGACTCAAGAGAAACTTCACTACTTAAATTCGTAAAAGTTTGTCCAGAATTATTTTTAAACAATACATTGTCACCCCAATTTGAAAGATATAAATCAAAATTATTATCATTATCAAAATCTCCCCAAGCTGCACCATAGCCCGTACTTCCTGTTGGACTGGCATCAATATCATCAATACCTCTTTGTAATGCTACTTCAACAAAAAATGGGCTTGGATTTTCATTATAAATAATTTCATTGCCGTTTCTAATTAAAGTTTGATTTTCAAACATCCAATTAATGCCAAATTTTCTTGGTATATAAACATCCTGATCTCCATCATTATCATAGTCAACAATTGAAAGGGTGCGCGATGAGCTAGTATCCATTCTGGATTGAATGAATGCATTTCTTAAAATGGGTTCACCTTGATTATTAAATCCATCATTCAAAAAAAGATGGAATTGATTAAAAAATTTATCTTCAATTATTACCACATCTAAATCACCATCTAAATCAGCATCAATAAATCCTTGACTATGAATAAATGGGACTAAATAGGATGGTAAATATTCTCTTGTTTGATAATTATGATTACCTTGATTCATTATTACTTGATGTGGTGAATTATCAAATTCAGTATTATAACTATCTTCTAAACTAGTGCTAGTTGATGGAGTAAACCGCCATTTTAATATATCTGGGTAACCATTATTGTCCATATCTCCAGTTACTAGGCCAGTACTGCCTGAACTTTCAATATTATATATGTCTGTCATTTCTGTAAAAAAACCATTATCATTTTCAAAAAAATATGATTTTGAAAATCCATAGTATAGATCCAAATCATTATCCCTATCTAAATCAACCATTATAGCACTTTTAGCTTTCATCTCTAAATAATTTGAATTTTCTCCAATATATGAGCTAAATAATCCACTAGAATTATCTTGGGCTGGCATATCTTGATCTGGAAAGACTTCAGAACGATTACTATTTGAAACAAGAAAATAAACTTCGTAAGCAAGCAAGCATGCTAGTGAAAGAAATACTGTGACAAATAATAATCTTATATTTTTAAATGAAAAAAACATTATATCCTAANTTAAAGGTTTAAAATTATATAATAAAGAAACAATTTGTTACTAATTACTACAAAATTTAATCATGATGAATTTTATCTACAATCTGAATTATTTTAGGGCATTGATTTTTTGATAAAAATGTTAAAAGATATTTTTTAATTTCTTTTACTCCTAAATTATCATTAGAAACCTCAATAAAAGCACTTATTAAAGTACCAAAATTATCATCATGTTTAGTATCTAAATAAACTTCGGAAATTTCATCGTGCTTATATAAAATATTTTTTATTTTACTAAGACTAATATTTTCTCCTCCGCTTATTACAATATCGTCACATCGACCATTTAAAAATAAAAAATTACTATTTATTTCCCCTAAATCAGAAGTTTGTAAATTATTTTGCTCATTATTAAATTCATATGGTGACACACTAGGTCCACTTATTAATACTCTTGAATCTAAAATACTTATTTTATTTTTAATAAATCTTTTACCAACAGAATCTAACATATTCGGAAATTGATGTATCCAAAAGCCTGTTACACCAGAACAAGTTTCTGTCATACCATAAGTTTTGTAAATGGGTAAATTATTTTTTAAAGCATATTTCATCAATCTTGTTGAACATCCATCTCCACCTAAAATTATACCTCGCAAGCTATTTGGAAAAGATTTTCCTGCTCTGTCATCAATAAGCCTTTTTAACATACTAGGAATTAAAGATATTAGTGTTGCACCATTATCAATTTCAAAATTCACTTTTGATGCATTGAATCTATTCATTAAAATAGTTTCAAAACCTTTAATCTGCGATCTTATAATAATCGACAATCCTGCAATATGATTTAATGGTAAACATTGTACATATCGATCAGAATCTAGAAAATTTATTTCATTATCCCACTGCAAAACACTATTAATAAAATTATTAAAAGTTAATTTTACTAATTTTGGAGTACCAGTTGAGCCTGATGTTAAATGCATAGATTGGATTGAATTGGTATCTTTGATACTATCATTAAACTCGGTTACTCCACAACCTCCAAAAGAAGAAGACAGTTCTTGAATATAAAAAAATGATGAATCTTTAATATTTTTAATTTGATTTTTTTGCAACCATTCAGTTATTATAAAATCAATTTTATGGTTTTTTATTATAACTTGTAATTCTTTACTATTTATGTCATATGGAAATATTACAGGGATTACATCAATTTGAATGCAGGCAAAGTATACTTCTAAAATATCTATTGGATTAGATAAAAAAATACCTACAAAATTATTACTAGATAAATCTAATCTTAATAACGCTCTCGATTTAGATGTAACATTATGATAAAATTCTTCGAATGAAATTTTCTTATTTTTATAAGATAAAAAGATTCTATCTGAAAAAGATTTTAATGAGTCGTCAATATAATGTTTCATTTATAATATCCTAAACCATGTTTTTTTGGCATATCTAATATACCATTATTAATATTAGGAATATTACTATCTTCATCTTCATATATTGATTCCATTAATAAACCACAATGATTTTTAATCCTATTAGCAGATGAAATATGCATTGTTGATAATCGACCTATAATACCTTCTAATGATGTAGTTATGATAGGAATTTTATGGGCTTTATGAACCATTGATACGGCCTTTTCAATATCAGAAAAACTTCCAATTGATTGTGGCTTAATTATAAATACATCACCACAATTCATATCTAATAATTTAATTATTGATTCTAAATTATTAATAGACTCATCAAGAGCTATCGGAATATCAGTATGAAAACTAAGCTCTAACAAATCTTCAAAGTTGTTTCTATCTATTGGCTGCTCAATATAAGTTATATTAAATTTTTCCATTTCTTTAAAAAACCTAATTGCCTTAGGTAAATCATAAGCTTGATTTAAATCAATGATAAACTGGGTTTTATTGCCATATTTATTTGACAAGCCTTCTATTAATTCAATTTCATCAAATAAATTTCTAAATCCACATTTTACTTTTATTGTTGTATAATTATTTAAATCAGTTAATTGATAAACTCCATTGATATATAAACTAGATAAGGCCTTAGAATTTAAATATTTATATAATGGCATTTGTTTTTGTTGAGATAAAATGTCGTAAACTGCTGTTTCAATAGCAAAATTAGCTGAAGGTACATCTAAAGTATGAGCTTTTATTAAAATCATTAATTCATCAATTTCTATATTATTTCCTTCATTAAGGGCTAACTTAAAGCCCTCTAGTGCATATCCAACAGTATCAAAAGTTTCTTCATTAAAAATTGGTAAAGGTGATGCTTCTCCATAGCCTACAAAACCATCAGAGGTTATAATCTTAATTATCCAACTAGATCTATCTGAATGTATTATACTAGTTGTTTCTAATCTTTTAATTGCTTTATTAAAAATTGGATTAATCGTTATTTCTTTAATTCTAATCATAAATATATTCCAATTAATAATAGTACAAAAAATAATCTCATAAAATTACTTGTTCTATATAATACTAAATTCAAATCCGAACCATTTTTAGTATGAATATCAATAATTAATTTAACAGCCATTGGTATACTTAGAAAAACTAAGCATAAATCTAAATTTAAATAAAAATGATGTTGAGTTAATAATAATAAAACACATAAATATGGAAAAATTATCATACAATCATATAATATTGTTACAAAAGTTGAACCAAATCTAACTGCTAAAGTTTTTTTACCAACCTTATGGTCAGTATTAATATCTCGTATATTATTTACACATAAAATAGCTACAGCAATAAATCCAATAGAAGATCCAACAATTATACTATCTATATCTAATGTGCCACTTTGTAAATAATATGTACCTGGAACAGCTATTAGGCCATAAAAAATAAATACAAATATATCACCCAAACCATTGTATCCTAGAGGATAAGGTCCTCCCGTATAACAATATCCAGAAATTAATGCAAACGAGCCAATTAATAATATTGGAATACCTCCAATAAATACTAAATAAATGCCTATAACTAAAGCAATACCAAAACTAAATAATGCTGCTTTTTTAATTTGATTTTGAGATAATAAACCAGCTTGCACAACTCTAATTGGTCCTAATCTATTCTCATCATCAGCACCACTTAAATAATCATATAAATCATTTATATAATTTGTGCCTAACTGTATAAAAATAGATGCAAACAAAGTTAATAAAGCTACTAAAGTGCTTGAGAAAACTTCTTTATTTAAAGATAACGCAAGGCCTAATAAAACAGGAGCAATTGAAACAATTAAAGTTTTAGGTCTTGAAGCAATCCAGAGCGATTGTAGATTCATGAAAATTAAGGGAGTCTTGGAAATTTTTTAAAATTTGGCTTTCTTTTTTCTTTAAAAGCATCTCTGCCCTCTTGAGCTTCATCACTCATATAAAACAACATTGTTGCATCACCTGCTAATTGTTGTAAACCAGCTTGTCCATCACAATCTGCGTTTAAAGCCGCTTTTAAAATTCTAATTGCCATAGGAGATCTTTCTAAAATTTCATTACATAAATCAACAGTTGTTTTTTCAAGAGATTGTAGACTTACAACATCGTTTACTAGACCCCAATCTAAAGCTTGCTTAGCATCATAAAAACGACATGTAAACCACATTTCTCTAGCTCTTTTTTGACCAATAATTCTAGCCATATAAGACGCTCCCCAGCCACCATCAAAAGAGCCAACTTTTGGGCCTGTTTGACCAAATTGAGCGTTATCTGCAGCAACAGTCAAATCACACATCATGTGTAATACATGTCCGCCACCCACCGCATAACCTGCTACCATTGCTATGACAGGTTTTGGGATGATTCTAATTTGTCTTTGTACATCTAAAATATTTAACCTTGGTACACCATCGTTGCCGATATAGCCTTTATCTCCTCTTATTTTTTGATCCCCTCCAGAACAAAATGCTTTTTCTCCTTCTCCAGTTAATATTATAACTCCAATATTTTGATCTTCTCTTGCAAGCGTAAAAGCTTCTTTTAATTCAAATACAGTTTGTGGTCTAAACGCATTTCTAACTTCAGGTCTATTAATAGTTATCTTAGCTATACCAGAAGCTTTATCTATACCTGATTCATATTTAATATCTGTAAATTCTTTTATTTTTTTCCATTTTATTGACATAGTATTATGATAAATTCCTTTGATTTGTTATTTTCTAGTTATAAATCTTGTATAAAATATAATAATAATGAATTACAAAAATTAATGATAAAATCAATTTTAAAACATATTATGTTTATGATAAGTATAGGTTTTTTGGTAACATGTGATACAGAAGATGTTTTAGAAAATGTTATAGGAACTAATTTTTTATGGTTATGTCAAGATTCTAATGTTGTCTTTGATGATTCAGATGATTGTACTTCATTATGCTCAGCTGAATGTGTAGGTTATGAAGTAGATGAAATTCCTTTATCATGGACATATTATTGTCAAGAAATAGAAGAATACTATGAAACTATGCAAGAGTGCCAAATAGCATGCCCTAATAGCTGCATAATAGAAACTAACTCCTGAATAATGTCTATATTTAACATTAAACATCAGTCAAAAAAAAGTTCAGCTAGAACTGGAATATTAAAAACTGCACATGGCACCATTAATACTCCTTTTTTTATGCCTATTGCGACTTATGGTGCAGTTAAAACACAATCTTCTTCTGATATTAAAAAATTACCAAGCGATATTTTATTAAGCAATACATACCATTTATATATTAGACCTGGAACAGATATTCTTGAAAAAGCTGGTGGTCTTCATAAATTTATGAATTGGAATGATATTATTTTGACTGATTCAGGCGGATATCAGGTCTATAGCCTTCAAGGTATGAGAAAAATAACTGATGATGGTGTTACATTCCAATCACATCTTGATGGTTCTAAACATCATTTTACACCTGAAAAGGTTGTTGATATACAAAGAAGTATTGGATCAGATATAATGATGATGCTAGATGTTTGTCCTCCAGGTGATGCAAATAAAAAAGAATGGGTTGAAGCCTTGAACTTAACAACTAAATGGGCTATGAGAGCAAAAAAATACTATGACCAAACAAAGCCATTATATGGTCATCATCAAATAATTTCTCCTATAGTTCAAGGAGGTACAGATTTAAATCTTAGAAAACAATCTGCAATGGAATTAATTGATATAAATTGTGATATGTATGCTATTGGAGGATTAGCTGTTGGTGAGCCAAAAGAAGAAATGTTAAAAGTAGTCAATTATATGGATACTATTCTACCCAAAGAAAAGCCAAGATATTTAATGGGCGTAGGAACGCCAGCAGATCTCGTCGAAAATATTTTAAATGGTGTAGATATGTTTGACTGTGTAATGCCAACAAGAAATGCAAGAAATAGTCAATTGTTTACTTTTAATGGAAAAGTAAATATTAAAAATTCAAAATATAAAGATGATTTTAGTCCTATAGATGGTAATGATTTTAGTTTAATGTCTACACAATATTCGAAAGCTTATTTACACCATTTATTTAAAACTAATGAAATATTAGGCTTAAGAATAGCAACACAACATAATCTTAAATTTTATATGCATCTTATGAATGAGATTAGAAAAAAAATAAATGCTGATTGTTTTGAAGGATGGGCTAAAGATTTTTTATGTAGGTATAATAATGAGTAAAATAAAAATCAGAGTAATTGACTGTCATATAGCATATTATAATAAACAAAAATCTACTTGGGAATTTTTACTTATTAAAAGAAGTAAAAATACTATTTATGGTGAAACATGGCAAGGGGTTACTGGAAAAATTGAAAATTCTGAAATTCCTTATAAGGCCGCGTTAAGAGAATTAGAGGAAGAAACTGGTTTAAGTGCATTAAAATTATGGACAATTGATAAAGTTAACACATTTTATGATGCTGAAAGAGATATTATGAATCTTATTCCCGTATTTGGTGTTACTGTTAATTCTAAAAAAGTATTATTATCAAAAGAACATATTGAATATAAATGGTGTACTATTAATCAAACTGTTAAATTAATTACATGGGATCAACAGAAAAAAGGTGTAAAAATATTTCATGATATGCTTTGTGAAAATAAAAAAAGATTAAAATTTATGGAAATTAAAATATAATGAATATCAATAAATGGCTTTGGGGAGGATTGGGATGGGCCGTTGGAGGTCCTATTGGAGCAATTATGGGCTATGCCTTAGGCTCTATGTCATCTACGAATCAAAATTTTACACAAACAAGGGGTGGAGATTTTGGAGCAACAATGCTTATACTTTTTGCTTCTGTGATGAAAGCTGATAATGAATTAAAAAAATCTGAGTTAGAATTTGTTAAAAGATTCCTTATTGAAAATTTTGGAAAAAATTACACAAAACAAAGGATGGAACTATTCAAAAAAATTTTAAATCAGGAAATAGATATAAACTCTGTATGTAATCAAATTAAAAGTCATATGGATATAAATAGTAAAATACAGTTAATTCATGTATTATTTGGCCTTTCAAAAGCTGATAATCAAATTCATCAAAATGAAATAAGCATAATTACAAATATCGCTAATCTAATTGGATTAAATCAATCAGATTTTAAATCAATAAAAGCAATGTTTATAGAAGATACGAAATCATGTTATAAAGTCTTGGGGTTAGATTCTAATGCTAATTTCTCAGAAATTAAAGATGCGTATAGAAAAATGGCTACAAAATATCATCCAGATAAAGTATCACATTTAGGGGATGAATTTGCAAAAGTAGCTGAAGAAAAATTTAAATCTATTAATGATGCTTATCAAAAAATAAAAAAAGAACGTAATATTTAAAGTATTGAAAAAGACAAATTCAAATATTAAACTAAAAACATTTTATGGAAAAAATGAGGGTCCAGGTAAGTATCCTTATAAAAATGGAATCTATAAAAATATGTACACTGATAGACTATGGACTATGAGGCAATATTCTGGATTTAGTTCTACCTCTGAAAGTAATAAAAGATATCATTATTTATTAAACCAAGGAGTTAAAGGTTTATCTGTTGCTTTTGATTTACCAACACAAACTGGATATGACTCAGATAGTTCTTTAGCTGAAGGTGAAGTAGGAAAGGTTGGAGTACCTATAAGTTGCATAAATGATATGGAATCTTTGTTAAATGGTATTCCCTTAGAAAAAATTTCTATATCTATGACAATAAATTCTACAGCAGCAATATTATTAGCCTTTGTTATTGCTGTTGCAGATAAAAATAATATTGATCGATCTTTATTAAGAGGTACAATACAAAATGATATTTTAAAAGAATATATTGCTAGAGGCACATTTATATACCCCCCGCATCCTAGTATGAGAATTGTAACAGATATATTTGATTTTTGTAGTAAAGAACTTCCTAATTGGAATACAATATCAGTCTCAGGATACCATATTAGAGAAGCTGGATCTACAGCAATACAAGAACTTGCATTTACATTTTCAAACGCTATTGCCTATGTTGAGTCTGCATTAGATAAAGGATTAGATGTGGACAATTTTGCATCTAGAATTAGTTTCTTTTTTAATAGTCATAATCACTTTTTTGAAGAAATAGCAAAATTTAGAGCTGCCAGAAAAATATGGGCAACTATAATGAAAGAACGATTTAATGCTAAAAAAGAAAAATCTATGATTTGTAGATTTCATACGCAAACTGCTGGATCTACACTTGCTGCTCAAGAAATTGATAATAATGTTGTTAGAACAACATTGCAAGCTACTGCCGCTGTTCTGGGTGGAACACAATCATTACATACTAATAGTAGAGACGAAGCATTAGCATTACCAAATGAAAACTCAGCATTATTAGCATTAAGAACTCAACAAATAATTGCACATGAAACTGGTATTCCTGATGTAGTTGATCCGTTAGCTGGCTCATATTATGTAGAAGAACTAACTAATACACTAGAAATAGAATCTACTAATCTTATAAAGAAAATTGATGAATTAGGAGGGGCTGTTAATGCTATTGAGCAGCATTTTCAACAAACATACATAGCTGATAGTGCCTATGAATTTCAAAAAGATTTTGACNATAAAGAAAAAATTCAAGTTGGTGTTAATAAATTCATAACTGAAAATACTCCTTATACAAATATTCAAAAAATTGATCAAAAATCTGTTTCAGAGCAAGTTAAAAATTTAACACGTTTTAAAAGTGAAAGAAATATAGAAAAAATTACTACTATTCTTGATGACTTAAAAGCAGCAGCAAATACTAATATTAACCTTATGCCTATTATTATTAAAGCTGTTAAATCCCATATCACTCTAGGTGAAATATCAGATGCTCTAAGGGAAGTCTTTGGGGAATACAAAGGGTAATAATGTTTGATTATAACCTTTATGAAAATTATTTAAAAACACAACAATTTGGACGCCATTTAAAATATTTTCAATCTATACCATCAACTAACGAACAAGCAAAAGTCTATGCAAAAAATGATTTCAAACATGGATATGCTCTAATTACAAAAAATCAANANAGTGGAAAAGGAAGAAGAAGTAATATTTGGTTTGCAGTACCAAATAAAAGTTTAACTTTTTCAATTATGATAAATCAAAAAGAATTAAATAACAAAGAAATAATACCACTAATTTTAGGACTTTCTATTATTGATACAATAAAAGATTATACTAACATCAATTGCCAATTGAAATGGCCAAACGATATAATATTAAATCAAAAAAAAATAGGTGGNATTTTAATTGAAAAAATAAATGATATCTTAATTATTGGAATAGGTATTAATGTTAATGAAAATATTAAAGACTTAAATAAAAATATTAAAAATACATCTACTTCATTAAATATTTTTGGTTCCATTAAGATTGAATTAGAAATCTTGTTTGCTTATATTTTAAACAATTTAGAAAATTATTTTTATACTAAAAAAATTGATTTTNTTAATGAATGGAATAAACATTGTTGCCATATTAATAAAGAAATCAAATTTCATAATAATAATAGATATGAATCAGGTCTATTTAAAGGTGTAAACAGTAATGGACAAGGAATAGTCCATATAAATGATAAAATTGAACTTATTTCTTCAGGAATGATTAATTTATGATTCTACTAATTGATATAGGAAACACTAATACTGTTTGNTCGATTTATGATGATAAATATATAAATCATATAAGAATTGAACCTAAAGAAAATGTATTAGAAAAATTAAAAAAAAAATTGATGATTTTAATGTTAAAAAAATTGCTATTTCATCTGTTGTTCCAAAACAGACAAAATATTACTGTAAATTATTAAAATCAAAATATAATATTAATCCCTTTATCGTTAATCATAAAAATGCTAATGTTAAACTTAAAGTTGATGATGAAAATGAGGTGGGAAATGATAGGATATGTAACGTTAAGGCAGCTGTTGAATTAACTAAAAAAAATTGCTTAGTTATAGATTTTGGTACTGCAACTACTTATGATGTTATAAATNAAAATCAAGAATTTATAGGAGGTGCAATTGCTCCAGGTATTGATGTTTCAGCAAACTATTTGATTAAAAAAGCTGCTTTATTAAAAGAAACTACCTATAAATTNCCATCAAAAATAATTGGTAAAAATACAAATACTAATATTCAATCAGGAGTTATGTTTGGTGCAATTAATTCAATTGAAGGTATGGTTTCAATGATTCAAAAAGAACTTAAATCAGAATTATTTATAATACTAACTGGAGGTTTTAGTCAACTAATCTCATCTAAACTATCTTGTAAACATATTTTAAAACCAAACTTAACAATGGATGGTATCAGACTAATACTAAATGATAATAATGAATGAAAAAGAACAAATATTAAATATATATACTGATGGTGCTTGCAAAGGTAATCCAGGTCTAGGGGGATGGGGTGCAATTTTACAATACGGAAGCAATATCAAGGAAATTAAAGGTTTTTCTAAGGATACAACAAATAATATTATGGAATTAACTGCCGTAATTAAAGCCTTAGAAAGTTTAAATCGTAAGTGTGATATTATAATTACTACAGATTCAAATTATGTTAAAAATGGAATTACAGATTGGATTAATAATTGGAAAAAAAATGGCTGGAAAACAGCAAAAAAACAACCTGTAAAAAATAAAGAGTTATGGATTAAACTTGATAAGTTATCTTCTAAGCACGATATTAAATGGAAATGGATTAAAGGTCATTCTGGACATCCAGAAAATGAACGCGCTGATGAACTTGCGAATGAAGCTATAATTTCTAGAGCGTGAGAGAAAAAGAGTTTAATAAAATACCAGGACATTCTGTACCACCAAATGATCTATTAGAATATGTGCCTGTGTCTGGAATAAATTGAGAGTGATTTGTAACAGATTCTAACTTATCTCCAAAAATATTATAAATTGTATCATCAAATCTCATATTTTCAATTGGAGCAACAATTTCACCATTTTCAACCCAAAAACAAGCATAACGAGTCATCCCAGTAATTCTTCCACCAATATTATCGCTCCAGTTTAGATAATGAAGATTATTTAAATATACACCCTTATCAATTTTTTCTGAAATATCACTTTCATTTAAATCGCCAGTATCCATCACAGGTGAACGAAGACCTTCCCAACTACCTGCAAAATTAGATTCAATTTTATATTCTTGAGCGGTTCTTGAATTAATTAAAGTATTTTTTAGCATACCTGTATTTATAAGTGGTAACTTTTTAGCAGCCAGTTCTCCATCATCATTAAACATAGGGGTTAATCCTGTACTAAAATCTTCGTTTAATGAAAAACATGGAGACAATTTAACATTCTCATTTTTCATTTTTAAAAAAGCGCTTTGTCCTCTTCTTATAGCTCCTTCACTTAACCCATTCCATGAAAACATGCCTAGTAAGTCAGAAACACCAGCTGGGGCAATATAGGTTCTATAATCACCAGGAGATAATTGCATTGGTTTATTTTCTAACATTTTTAATTGTGTAATTGAATTGCCCATAAAAGAATTATATTCATCTAAATTAAAATGAGTACCAGCAAATGTATCTTTAACCATTTTTTCAGTTTTAGTAATCAATGAATAATCAAAAGAATAAGAGTCAGTTGAAAACCAATGGAATAAACCTTTTGAATTTGCATACCCAACAAATATGTGTCCTGAAGCCCATATACCAGCTAAATCAACATTCTTAATAGCTGGAGATAAACTTTGAACTACTTGATCAATTGGTAATAAATCTCCAGATTTTTTTTGTGAGCTAGATTTTCCTTCTTTTGGAAATACAATAAATGGATCTTCTGGTAAAAAAACTATATCATTTCTTAATTCAGAAAGGTGTAACAGAGCAGAAGATAAATCATTTGATAAATTTTTTGATAAAGAAAAAGAAGTAGAACATGTTTTTTGATTTAAAATAAGTGTTATAGATAATGTTGCATCTGAAACAAATCCATTTTGTCTAATTTTACTTTGGTTAAATCGAGTGAAATGACTATCCTCACCCCAAAAGTTCAACATTAAATCTTCGCCTGACTTTATATTTGATAAAATACTTTTAGATAAATCTTTAAAAAATTGTTCCATAATTAAACTAAGCCCCTCCAAACACTTCAATGTTATTGAATAAACAAGTAGGAGAAGCATGACCAACTCTTACAGATTGATTAGGCTCTCCCTTACCACAATTAGGTGTCCCAAACACTTCAAATGTCGAACCATCTCCAACCTTAGCTAAATTATTCCAAAATGGTGTTGTAACTCCTCTATAATTAGGATTTTTAACAGTCTTTGTTAATTTTCCATTTTCAATTAATTTTCCATATTCACAACCAAATTGAAATTTATTTCTATAATCATCTATAGACCAAGAACGGTTAGATTCCATATAAACACCTTGTTCTACATTTGAAATAATATCATCAAAAGATGAATCTCCTGGCTCTAAATTTAAATTTGCCATTCTATCAATAGGGGGCCTATTCCAGGAAGAAGCTCTAAAATTTGCCACACCCTTAATTCCAGATCTTTTTTCGCTCTCAGTTCCTCCTAAGCCACGCAATAAAATACCGTCCTTAATAATAAATTCTTTTTCTGCCTTTTTACCACTATCATCGAAACCATAAGATGCTAATTCTTTTTTGATTGTAGGGTCAAAAGTAATATTCATTATGTCAGAACCATATTTTAATTTTCCAAAATCTTCTTCTCTTACAAAACTCCATCCTGCATAATTTCTTTCATCACCTAAAATTCTATCAACTTCTAATGGATGACCAATACTTTCATGAATTTGAAGTAACATTTGATCAGGAGCTAATACTAAATTAGTTGTTTCAGTTGGGCATTCATCTGCATATAATAATTCTACTGCTTGTTCACCAATTTTTTTACACATGGTAGTTAATTCTATCTCATTAAAAACTTCATAGCCTGATTGAAACATTCTTCCTCTACCATTATCTGTTCTTCTTTGAGTAATACCCTTATCTTGTGATATTGCATCAAATGAACTTCCTATAATTAAAAAATCTTGTTCTATATCCGCACCATCAGAACTTAAATACTGATAATTAGTTTCCGTTATTCTAGCAGTAGCACTAGCACTCACAATCTTGTCAGAAACTTTCAACGATTCATATGATTTAAATAAAAGATCATTAATCTCTTTTAAAGGTAGCTTCATTTTATCTCTAGAAGATATATACTTACCTTTATTATTTGGCCTTACATCATTAGTAAAATTGTATAATGGATTTGCTGTTGATGATTCTGCAATTATTAATGCCATATCAAGGGCATTCTGAATGCTAGACAATGACATATCACTACTTGCTGCATATGCAAATTGTCCATTCTTTAAAACTTCAACCATAACTCCTTCAGAAATATTTGTAGAATTTGCTTGAGGGTTTCCATCCCTTATCATTCTATAAGTATTAGATTCACGAACTTTTCTAACGCCGAACCATTCAGCATTAACTTTTAATTGATTAAAAATTGATTTTAAGTTGATTTTTTTCATACCTAAATTTAAGAATCTTAAATTCCTTAAAAAATATTATTTTCATTTAATTGTAAAATTATTTTCAGTAAATTACCCTCCTATTCATTAAAAAGTGAGTCTTTATTTTGGGAGCAACTATGTATAAAAATTTAAAAATCATCGTTTTATCTTTATTTTTTACCTGTTTATTATTTGATAATTTAGACGCAAAAATAAAAAGGAAAGGTGGTTCAAAGTCGGGCAAAAGTTCAACAGAGTTAACTGTTGATGAACTAGAAAAAAAAGGCTGGATTACAAATAAAAATGTTTTTCCAAGTGGTAGTCCTAATGCACAAAAAGGTGGTATGATTACAATGTTAGGAGGGGCAGAATATCCTTCTACATTTAGAGATATTGGAAAAGATTCTAGAAGTCAAATTAATTCACTGTTAGGAGGCTTACAATATGAAGCTTTATTATCTTTTGATTATGAACGCTTAGAATGGGCTCCTAATTTAGCTACACATTGGAAAATCTCATCCGACTCCCTCACATATTGGTTTAGACTTAATCCNAAAGCAAAATTTGCTGATGGAAAGGATGTGACATCTGCAGATGTTATTGCTACATTTAAGTTATTAATTGATGATGGTCATCAAGATCCAAACGTAGCAGGATTTTGGAATGATTTATTTGAAATTCCAGTTTCTGAATCGAAATATACATTTAAAGTAACAGCTAAAAAGAAAGATTGGAGAACTTTTAGAAATTTTGCTTCACTTACTGTAATGCCTTCTACCTATCTTGATAAAGTTGATGGAGCAGGATATATTGAAAAGTATGATTTTAATTTTATGCCTGGCTCAGGCCCATATGAATATGACCGTGAAAATTCTAAAAAGGGAAATGAAGGTTATATCATTATGAAAAGACGTGATAATTGGTGGGCAAAAAATAATCCTGATAATATNGGAATTTATAATTTTGATAAAATTAAATTTATTTTTATTGAAGANGAAAATCAACAAGTAATTAGTTTTTTTAATGGTGATTANGATATTTATCCATGGTCTAGNGCTCAATGGTGGGTTGAAAGATTTAATAGTGATAAATATAATGAAATTAAAAATGGATGGGTGCANAAAATNAAAATATTTAATTTTTTACCAAAAGGNCCTTCAGGTATAGTGTTTAATACTAAGAAAAAGCCTTTTGATGATATTAGAATTAGAAAAGCTTTTACTCATCTTTTTGATGTTGATAAATTAAATAAAAGATTATTCTTTGANGANTATGTAAGATTAAATACATATTTTTATGGAACTCCTTATGCAAACCCTAGAAATCCAATGCTAGAATTTAGCCCTCAAGCAGCTTTAAAATTATTAAATGANGCTGGGTGGGAACGTAAAGAAGGANAGCAATGGCTTACAAACTCNGACAACCAAATGTTTGAATTTGATTTTTTAATAGCNCCAGGAGAAGATAGAATTTATACCACTTATCAAGAAGATCTAAAGAATGTGGGAATTAAAATGAATTTCAATCANGTTGATGCATCAGCAGCATTTTCTCAGACTATGAAAAAAGAATATGAAGTTACATCTCAGGGATGGACCGGNGGATTTTTTCCAAGTCCAGAAGGTATAATGCATTCAAAATATGCTGATGAAGTTGAAGTAACAAATATTACTTCAATGGCTATACCTGAACTTGATAAGTTAATAGAAACCTANAATGCTGAATGGGATGCTAAANAGCGGATTTCATTAGCACATCAAATTGATAGTATAGCTGTAAATTCATTTCATTATGCTTTAGGTTGGACATCACCTTACGGAGCTAGAATGTTATATTGGTATAAGTTTGGTATGCCTGAATCAGGTATAACATATGTGGGTGATTGGAGAACTCCTCTTTCACATTGGTGGATAGATTCACGAAAAGAAAATAAGCTAAACTCTGCTAAGGAAANAAATACTACTTTACCAATTCAACCAACAAATGTTGATTTCTGGNATAGAATAAAATAATTTATGTTTGAATATATAATTAGAAGACTAATTCTTATGATTCCTGTTTTTTTTGGAAGCACTTTACTTGTATTNTATATTTTACAATCTGTCCCTGATGGTCCATTTGAACAAGCTGTAAAACAAATTAAAATGGCTCAGATAGCAAGTGGAGAAGGGGGAGCTAGTACAAGTAATACTGATGGAAATTCTATGGAAATCTCTGAAAATGTCTTAGAAAAATTAAGAAGACAATATGGTCTTGATAAACCTATTTGGAAAAGATATTTAATTTGGCTTGGTCTTTCTGAAAAAGAAATTGAATATAAAGAAGTAGAATGGGGTGTCCCATTTAGATATACAATTGAAAATTTAGGCCAAGGACAATATGCGCCTGTATCATTACAAAGGTGGATTATTGTAAATCTAGAAGAAGANGGTAATTATAAAATTTATCANGGTAAAAAAGGTACAGATTTTGAATGGAATGAAAGCTATGAAATCTTACCAGATGAAGATGATTTCTGGAATCTAATAGATGAGGAAAACTCAAATTATTTAACAGAATCAAACTGGAAATTAGTTAAAGTTATGGAAAATGATATAGTAGGTATTTCCCTTAAAAAAAGACAAGGGATTTTTACAGGATATTTAGGTCACTCAGAAAAACATAATGAAAGCGTTGGAACCTTAATATGGAATAGACTTCACATATCTGCATTTTTTGGTTTAACTAGTTTTTTCTTAGTATATATAGTATGTATACCNTTGGGGATTATGAAGGCACTACAACATGGTTCAAGATTTGATACTTTTTCAAGCTTTNTAGTATTTTTAGGATATTCNATACCTGCATATGCTTTAGCTGCCATGTTACTNTCAATGTTTGCTACTTCAAATATTTTTGATACACCAATTTTACCTAGCAGAGGGTGGCGACCTGAGGATTGGGAGAATTTAAGCTTATTTGGAAAATGGGTCGGNCAAATTAAACATGCCTTTTTACCAATTATAGCTTATATGGTTGGTTCTTTTGCAACCTTAACTATATTAATGAAAAATTCACTTATGGAAAATTTAAGCCAAGACTATGTTAGAACTGCTTTNGCTAAAGGTTTAACAGAAAAAAAAGTGATATTCTTTCATGCAGTAAGAAATTCTCTTATTCCATTAGCCACAGGTATTGGTAATACAATAGGACTATTTTTAGCAGGTTCTTATCTNATTGAAAAAATATTTGGTATAGATGGAATCGGANTATTGACATTTAAAGCAATCGGNACAAGGGATTATGGTATAATAATGGGATTTCTGGTGATTGGTGTATTAATTAGACTATTTGGTAATTTAATTTCGGATNTATGCTATGCGCTTATTGATCCAAGAATAAGGTTTAAATAATGAGCAACAATCTATCAGAATCAATTCTTGAAAAAAGAATTAAAAGATTTAAATCTATTAAAAGAGGCTATTACTCTCTTATTTTAATTATTTCTCTATATATTTTATCATTGTTATCTCCTGTTTGGGTTAATGATAAGCCATTAATCGTTCGATTTGCAAATAGTCAATATGATAATGGTGAAAAATTTGATGATTTTAATAAAAATGGAATTTGGGATTTAGNTGAACCTTTTGATGATAAAGTAAAATACTTTTTTCCTGCTATTTGGGATTTGCTTGATTTTATACCTGGGCTTTCATACCCAATTTATGAATCAAAATATTTTAATCAAATTACAAATAAATTTGAAGTTGATTTTCGATTACTAGATAAANTATGTGAAAAAAATGNTGATGGAAATTATGTTATTATGCCTCTTTACCCTTATCACCCTCATGAAGATTTAAAAGATGANTTAGATGAAATATATGAAGATGGTAATANCAATGGAGNGTATGATGATGGAGAAATCTTTATTGACCAAAATAATGATGGTAAATGGAATGAAAATAATCCACCAACCAAACCTGATGGATTTGGTGGNCGTCACTTACTAGGAACTGATAACACTGGAAGAGATGTTTTTGCTAGAGTAATAGATGGATTTAAAGTCTCAATTACCTTTGCAGTAATATGTACTGTTCTATCCTATTCTATTGGCATTATTATTGGAGGTACACTTGGATACTTTGGAGGCAGAGTGGATTTATTTGGTGTAAGAATTATGGAAATATTTAGTGCTCTTCCGTTCCTATTTATTGTAATGATTTTATCAGGATTTATGCAACCTAACTTATTTATTTTAGCATCAATTTTAGTTTTTTTATCAGGCTGGATAGGAATATCTTATTTTATTAGAGGTGAATTTTATAGAGAAAAAGCAAAAGATTATGTTTCTGCAGCAGTATCAATGGGTGCTTCAAATAAGCAAGTTATGTTTAAACATATTCTNCCTAATGCATTAACTCCTATTATTACATTTGCACCTTTTGCAATTATAGGTTATATAGGAACTCTAAATATGTTAGATCTTTTAGGATATGGTTTACAGCCACCTGCAGCTAGTTGGGGTGAAATTCTAAAACAAGCATTAGAAAATTTAGATAATTGGCATATGTTAGTATTTCCAATTATTGCCATGACTATAACACTTTTTATGATTACATTTATTGGTGAAGCTATTAGAGAAGCATTTGATCCAAAAGTTTATTCGAGATTAAGATAATGAGTAAAAAATTAATTGAGGTAAAAAATTTAAAAACATACTTCTATACAGAAGCAGGAACTGTAAAAGCTGTAAATAATGTATCCTTTGATATTTATGAAGGTGAAGTATTAGGAATTGTAGGAGAGTCTGGTTCTGGAAAATCTGTTACATCTCTATCTATTAATAGATTAATACCTAATCCTCCTGGTAAAATAGTTAGTGGTGAAATACTATATAAAAATAAAAATTTACTTGAACTATCATATGATGAAATGCGAAATGTGCGAGGTAGAGATATTGCAATGATATTTCAAGAGCCTATGACTTCACTAAATCCTGTATTAAAAATTGGTATACAAATGAATGAAGTCCTAATTAAACATGAAAATTTATCTGAAGAAGATGCAACAAAACGTAGTATTGAAATGTTAACAGCAGTTGGAATTCCTGAACCAGAACAAAGAATNAATGAATACCCTCATCAATTTTCTGGAGGAATGAGACAAAGAGTAATGATTGCAATGGCACTTCAATGTAATCCTAGTTTATTAATAGCTGATGAACCAACAACCGCTTTAGATGTTACAATTCAAGCGCAAATTCTTGATTTGATGATGGATCTAAAAGATAAAAGGGAGGAAGCTGCAATTTTACTCATAACTCATGATTTAGCAGTAGTAGCAGAAACCTGTGATAGAATTATTGTTATGTATGGTGGTGAAGTACAAGAAATTGCGCCGGTTGATGAATTGTTTAATAACCCTTTACANCCNTATACAAAAGCTTTGATGAAATCTATTCCACATTTAGATACAAAAGCAGAAAGATTATATGCTCTTAGAGGAATGGTTCCTTCATTTATAGATATGGGAGACGAATGCAAATTTTGTAATAGATTTGATCCTAAGGAATGTGCATGTAAAGGTACAAAACTAAGCTACGACCTATTTGAAGCAAAGCCTAATCACTTTGTTAGATGTAATAAGGATTTATTAAATGAATAAACCAATTTTAAAAATTAAAAATTTGAATGTAGAATATCCACTNTTTGGAGGAATTTTACAAAGAGAAGTCAACTGTGTGCATGCAGTTAAAAATTTATCTATTGATATTCCAGAAGGTAAAACTGTAGGTATTGTTGGTGAGTCTGGTTCAGGTAAATCTACCCTTGGAAAAGCAATTTTAAATGTGTTAAGCCTTACAGCTCCTGATGTTCGTATTAATGGTGAGGTTCTNCTATATGAAGATGGTGANTATATAGATATAATGTCTTTATCAAAAAAAGAATTAATTAATTATAGACCTAAAATGCAAATGATTTTTCAAGATCCTTTTTCATCGTTAAATCCAAGGATGATTGTTAAAGATATTATTAGAGAACCCTTAGATATTCATACATCTTTAACAAAAAATGAAAAAGATGAAAAGGTAAGATGGCTATTAAACAAAGTTGGCTTATCAGTAGAACAAGAAATGAGATATCCTCATGAATTTTCAGGTGGACAAAGGCAAAGAATTGGAATTGCGCGCGCCTTAGCTACTGAACCTAAAATTATTATTGCTGACGAACCTGTGTCTGCTTTAGATGTATCTATACAGGCTCAAGTTATAAATTTAATGATGGATCTTCAAAAAGAATTTAATTTAACAATTCTTTTTATAGCNCANGATTTATCAGTAGTAAAACATATATCATCAGANATTGGNGTNATGTATTTAGGTAATTTAGTTGAATCAGGAAATTCAGANAATATTTTTAAAAANCCTCAACATGATTANACNAAAAAATTACTTACATCTATACCNATCCCNGACCCAAAAAATAGAAAAGAACGTAAAAAACAAAGACTTGAAAATAAATAATTAATAACACAGGAGATACAATTGAAGAAATTAATATTCGTACTTATGATTTGTGGTTTGTTTGCGGAAAAAGTTGACAGTGTTGAAAAAATAAATATTACTCAAGGAAGTAAGGTGTTAGTATATACAAATTTATTCTGAGCTCCATGTAAGGAAGCCAAAGCGCTTCTACAATCCCGTGGGATTGATTATAGTACTAAATTAGTAACATTTTCAAAAAAGAGTGTTAATGAAATGGCAAAAAAAACAGGAGGCAGAACCTCTGTACCTCAAATATTTGTAGATGAGAAATATTTTGGTGGTTTATTAGAATTAAAGGATTATTACAAAGAAAAGTAATAATTATTTTTTATTTAACTTTACCTAAATCATATAATTGGTTAGCTGTTTCTATAATTGCGTTATTTATGTCTCGCGGTTTCCAATTTAAAATTTGACTAGCATTATCTGGTGATAGTTTATATTTAATTCCAAGTCTATCAGTAATTAATCTTACTTCTTTATCAAATAATGAAAAGAGTCTAATCATGAAATTAGGAGCTATATATTTAGGAGTTTTTAAAAAATTATTTTTTCTTAAAATTTTAGCTAAATCAGAATACCAAATTGTTTTTGTAGATAATAAAAATCGTTTACCTTTTGCATCGTCATTTAACATTGCTTCAATATGCATATCAGCTACATCTCTTACATCAACAAGGTCTATTCCAAATTTTGCAGAAAAAGGCATAGATCCATCTAATAACTTTCTAATTGCTAAGTTTGAACCACCAACATCATTAGATAAAGATGGTCCTATTACTACAGTAGGATTAATAGTGCATACTTCAATTTTTTCGTTTTCATTTAAATTTTTAATATAGTCCCATAAAGCCATTTCAGCTTTTGTTTTACTAATATTATATGGATTTAAATCTTGGTTACTTAAGTCTGTCCAATCATTATCATTAAAATTTATTTTACTTTTTGATCCTGAACCTATGGCAGCAAATGAAGAGGTCATTACAAATCTTTTAACTCTATTTTTAACAGCTGATTTAATACATCTTTTTAATCCATTAACAGCTGGTAAAATTATATCATCAGGATCTTTAGGAAAACCTAACATTAAAGGAGATGCAATATGTAAAACATATTCACAGCCTTTAATAGCATCATCCCAACCTTTATCTTTAGTTAAATCTAATTCACAAAATTCAATTTTATCAGAGCAATCAACAACTTTAGATACGCTTTGAACTATCTCAGATTGACGATCCATAGATCTCAATGATGTTTTAACATTGAAACCCTTACTTATTAGCCTTGCTATACAATGTAATGCTATATATCCTGAACCTCCACTTACAAAAACTTTATTCATTATATAACCTCTTTCTTATCCTGTAAACTAAAATATAATTTATTATAAAAATATATTCTCATACTAAAAGCAATTATAGCAGCAATTGTACATGCTCCTCCAATAGCATACCACGCCCAATAAATATCTTTATTCATTATTATAATAAACATATAAGTTAAACTGCATTGTAATATTATTACACGAAATAATGCAATAACCATCATTGGCCAAGCTATTCCAATCGCTTGCATTGCTCTTGATGATACCATCGCTATTCCAATAAATGGATAAGCAAATATCATTACATTAAAATATTGTATAGTAGTTTCAATGGCCTTATTAGACATTTCTATCTCAGCTAATGTAGAAGCAGTCAAAAATAATGGAGCAATATCTTCTATAAAAAAATAAATAACTACAGAAAAAAAAGATGCAATAATAATTGACCAAATAGTTGTATATCTTACCATAGGTTTAATTAAATCAATTTTTTTTGCTCCATAAAACATACCTAAAATTGTAACTTGAGAACTAGATAAAGCTACTAGTGTTAATGTGACAAAATTTTCTATTCTATTAGCTAGGTTATAAGCAGCAACATGTGAATCTTCGATTAAGATTGAATTCATAATAAATAATCCTGTTGACATAATTAACATAGAAATTGAAGTTGGTATGCCAATATGAAATATTTCTTTCCAAATTTGAAAGTTAAATGTCAAATTATTAAATGAAAATTTTATGTAAGTATTTTTTTTTATAAAAATGAAATATAAAAAAATTGATACAACTAAAATTTGACTTAAAATAGTAGCGTAAGCCGCACCTTTTATTCCCATATAATCAATAAAAAATGGATCTAATATAATATTAAATATTGTCCCGGTACCGAGTGCCCACATTGGTAACATCGATTCACCTTCACCTATTAGAATTCCTCTTATGAAAATACTAAATATCAAAAAAATGGAACCATAAGCCATTACGTAAAAATATTCTAATGCTAAAGATAAAATTTCTGCACTAATGCCTTGAAGGACTAATAAATTTTTACCAAAAAAATAAATAAAGATAAAAATAAAAATAGAAAAACAAAATGCCATTAGAATACTATTTTGAGCAACCAATTCTGCTCTTTTTTTATTTTCTTTTCCAATATATTGAGCTATCATAGTAGTGGTACCAGCTGCAAGGCCAAACGTAATACCCATTATAACAAAATAGAAAGGCATTACATATCCAAGCGCTGAAATAGCTGAAGTACCAATTTTACTCCCAAGAAAATAAGTATCAACCAATATATAGATTGAATTAACAAATAAACCAATTGTCATTGGAATGGTTAATTTCCATAATGAAATATTTGGATTTTCTATAAAACTTTGAAGTTTACTACTTTGAGACATCTATTGTAAAAATTTTTCAGAACGCTTTAAGTTAATTTCGTTAAAAGTATCATTATCTATATTACCATCTACTTCTAAAGTTTGAATACCTAGTATAGTTCTATGTTGATCTTGCACATTAATAACATCTATTTCAGATATAAGATTATATCCTTCCATTTTAATTTGCTTAAATGATTTCTCTTTTAATAATTTATTATTTTTATCGTATGATTCTTCTTTTATTATTAATAATTCATTTTTTGTAATCCATGAAATATGACGATAATATTCACTATCATCATTTAATGAAATTGATTCTAATTTATATATATCCTCTGAATCTGAAATTATTTTATAATCAAACTCATCTAAATTTCTTGATAACATATCTTCGAAACTTAAATCTGAACCCATGAATGAATCAGATTGATTAGATGAAGATATTCTTCTAATTTTTTTTAATTTAGGAATAAATAAACTAATTTTATCATCTTCATCTGTTTCAATTTTTAAAAAACCTACTCCCTTATCACGTTTAGGGCTTTTAAAAAACATTAACATTTTATCACCATTATCTTTTGAAAGAGAAACCATTTCTTTTATTTTTTTTCTATCTTTTTTTATATTAATCAATTCCATAGATATTATTGATTTTGAGCTTTTTGGTTGTTCTTTGTCATCAATCATTTTAGCTAAATCATAGCCTGAAATTGAATTTGAAAATGATAAATTCACTATTAAAATCCAGAAAATTATTTTAAAATTATTCATATATACCTTTTATATTTTTTTTATTTTTAAAATGCTTATTAAACTTGATAATATTGTTAGGGTACCAAATGAAGTGGATACCATTGCAAATACCATTAATCCTCCCATGTGATTTAGAGGAATTAAAATTGAAAATAATAGAGCAATAAAACCCATGTTAGAAAAAACATCTAATAAAATAGGGTAACCTACATCTTTTGATGTTTGAATATTTATATCTTCAACATCAACATTATTTATAATATTTCTTCTGTAGTCAGATATATAGTGAATTGAAAAATCAACTCCAACACCAATAATAACTGATGAAAGAAGGGCAGTCATATGGTTTAAATCAATCCCAAAAAGACCCATTAACCCAAAATTTAGTATTACTGCTGATGCTAAAGGAATTATAGATAGTAATCCCCACTTTAAAGATTTAAAAAATATTCCAGTTATAAATAATATCAATACAAGTGATAACACTATACTAGTAATTGAGGATTGAACAATAATGTTAACAAAATCTTTTATAAAAACTGAAAGTCCAGATATTTTTACATTAGTTTTTTTATCATTAAAATTATTTTCAATATATTGTTCAGTTTGAGAAATTAAATTTTGAATTTCTGAAGTAGAAATAGTCTTAATCATAGCTGTAAGTAATAATTTATCTATTTCATAAAAATCCTCATCGTAATCTTTTCCCAATAATGAAGCTAGGTCATCATCAATATCTGATTTATCACTAATACTCAACATAGTATATGTTCCCTCAAGAGCATCAGCATCAGGTATGAATTCAGTATCAGAATTAGTATAAGCTTTGTAGGCTTGGCCAAGCACATCTGCAAATGAAAAAGTCATACTAATTTGATTGTTATCTTCTAAAAAATTTTGAAGTTTATATAACTTTAGATAATTCTCATAATTTGGAATTCCATCACTATCTGTTATGGTAGACTCTAATTTAATTGACAAATTCATTGTACCAGTAAAATTTTCATCAACAAAAATAGTACTTTCTCTAATTGGATTTCCTTTTTTATAAAATTTAATTACGTTCACTTCAACATTAACTAACCAAATACCAATTGCCGATATACATACTATTAATAATCCCCCAAATAAAACTTTTTTAGCGTTTGAATTCACAAAATTAGAAATATGATTTGTTAATTTTTCGATGGCACTTTCTTTTGAAATAGCTCTTGAATTTAATGACCAAGTTTTCAAAGAAATGAGTGAAGTAAGCATTGTGCATGATAAAAATAGTGCCCACATTACACCAAAAGCAATTCCAAAAGAATATCCTATCATATATTCTAATGGCGAAGAAATCATTGTTATAAATGCAGCTGATGTTGTTATAGATGTTAAAAAAATGGGCTGCATTAAACTGTCTAATGTTATATAAACTGCCTTACTTTGATCTTTAGTCCTTCTAAATTCTTTAAAAAACTTAGACATAATATGAACACCATCAGAATTAGCAATAGTTAATAGAATTATAGGCATGGAAGTATTCATCATTGTGAAATCAAAATAATTACTACCAGTTATATATCTCATCCAGCCCATAAAACCTAACATTGCCAGAAAAGATGATATAATAGTAATTAAAATTATTATTACGCTATATACGCTTCTAAAATTCAAAAATAAAATTATAAACATAATGACAATGCCTATTGCCATTAAATAACTAACATCTTTTTTTATTAAATTGGGTGTTTCACCAGCCAAATAAGGTTGGCCAGCAAAATGTATTTCATAGTCTCCTAAATATTGATATGCTAAAGACTTAACTTGAGCTACTATGTCTGTATAACCACTAGAATCGTCAAAAGGTCTAATTGCTATATTTAAATAATCATTATTAGTACTTACTAAACGTTGTTTTTGATCTGGGTTTTTTTCAAAATATTTTACTATATCAATTAAAGTCTGATTTGTAATTATATCATCATCAAAATCATCTAAAAAACTTTCAGGCTGTAATAGACCTATATCTAAATAATCTTCATCTCCTGCAAATTTATTATAGTTTGACAATGAAATAACTTTATCAACACCCTTTATATTATTAAGCACAGCATCAGTAAATAATTGATTTTGTTTAATGGCAATTTTATCACTTAATATATTATGATCAGATTTTCCAAATGAAACAAAAACAAATTCAGTTTGCCCAAATTCATCTATAATACTATCCCAAATGATTTTTGAAGGTAAATCTTGTGGAAATGTTTTAACTAAATCATCATCTAACTTGAAAGTTTTAATTCCCCAAAAAATAAATAATGTTAAAAATGATGAAATAACAACGGTTCTAAATGGATGGTTTAATGATTGATTTATTAAATATTTTTTTAATTTTATAAGCATAAATTTTTACATTAATTTAATGTGTATAAATTTACACATAATTTCGTAATTTTTACATGTAACAGTTTGTTATTATAAGTATATAATTGAATAAAAATAATGGAGTCTTTTTATATGTATAGTAATGTAAATGATTTTTTAGAATCAGTAAAACAAAAAAACCCAAACGAAATAGAATTTCATCAAGCAGTGCATGAAGTCATAGATTCAATATGGGATTTTGTAAATGATAATCCACAATATCAATATAATTCTATACTAGAAAGAATGACTGAACCTGAACGAGTTATAATGTTTAGAGTTCCCTGGACAGATGATAAGGGTGTTATAAAAGTAAATAAAGGTTATAGAATTGAATTCAATTCAGCAATTGGACCTTACAAAGGAGGTTTAAGATTTCATCCTTCAGTGAACCTAAGTATTTTAAAATTTTTAGGTTTTGAACAAGTATTTAAAAACAGTTTAACCACTTTGCCAATGGGCGGCGGAAAAGGCGGCTCTGATTTTGATCCAAAAGGAAAATCAGATAATGAAGTGATGAGATTTTGTCAATCTTTTATGACAGAACTCTCAAGACATATTGGTCAACATACTGATGTTCCTGCGGGAGATATTGGTGTTGGTGGAAGAGAAATAGGTTTTATGTTTGGACAATATAAAAGAATTAAAAATGAATTTACAGGAGTCCTCACAGGAAAAGGTTTAAATTGGGGAGGTAGTTTAATACGTCCCGAAGCTACTGGATATGGTGCAGTTTATTTTGCTCAAGAAATGTTAAAAACAAAAAATGAATCTTTTAAAAATAAAATAGTAGCAATATCTGGCTCAGGTAATGTTGCTCAGTTTGCAGCTGAAAAAGTAATAGAATTAGGTGGAAAAGTAATAACATTATCTGATTCAGCTGGTACTATTTATGATAAAAATGGCATAGATACTGAAAAATTAGAATATGTTAAAGATTTAAAAAATAATAAACGTGGTAGAATAAAAGAATATACAGAAAAATTTGAGGCTGAATATTTAGAAGGGGAAAGACCATGGGGCAACAACTGTGACGTTGCTCTTCCATGTGCAACTCAAAATGAAATTAATCTTAATGATGCTAAAACTTTAATTCAGAATAAATGTATGTGTGTAGCTGAAGGCGCAAATATGCCAACGGAAACAGATGCTGTGCATGAATTTCTAAAAAATAAGATATTATTTGGCCCTGGCAAAGCTGCAAATGCTGGTGGTGTAGCTGTTTCAGGATTAGAGATGAGCCAAAACAGTATGAGATTATCTTGGAGTAAAGAAGAAGTTGACCAAAAATTAAATCAAATAATGAAAGATATCCATAGTCAATGCATAGAATATGGTACTGAAAAAGATTTTACTAATTATGTTAAAGGTGCAAATATTGCGGGATTTATTAAAGTAGCAGATTCAATGATTGACCAAGGTGTTATATAGTTTTATGAATTTTTAAAAATCACACCTTTTCCAGAGGTGCCATCAATAATACATTTTAAGGGTTTTTTCATTTTAAAAAGCTTAACATAATCTGTTGATTTTTCTAAATCAGAATTTTTAAGTATATCCCAATTAATATTGTTATATGTTTCTTTTTTATTAAATGTAAAATATCCTAAATGCAAACTAGTTATGTTTTGAAAAAAATGACTCCCAAATGATGGGTCTGGTTCTAAACCTTCAATTCCTAATTCCATTATAATTTTTGCATTATTAATTTGTTCCCATGTTGTTGGTATTCCAAGCCATTGATCAGATGAGCCCCATCTACCAGGACCTACTAATAAATAAGGATTTTTAGGTCCTAAATATTTATTTAATTCCTCTATTTGATAGGCAATTATTTTAGATTGTGAAATATCAAATTTATCTAAATCAACATAAATTATATGATAAACATCATTAATCAAACCTTCACCTAATACAACATTACTTTTACAAAATAATCTATCATTATTAATATCATTATCTATAATTGATCGATTAAAAGAATTTATAGTCATAGGTTTAATTTGTAAAAGAGAAAATTCATCTTTACTCTTTTCATTTAAATTTACAGCAAATTCTATTTCAACTGGACATCCCAAAGATTTTTCTCCAAATTCCAGAAAATATTTTAATATATCAGATAATGGAAAATGATTGTATTTTAATAAGCCAGCAAAAGTTAATACTCTTGGTCCGGAACTTAATAATGAGTCCCTTAATACATTATCATTGGTATCTAAAACTGATGCTAAATATTTTAATTCCCCATCTTTTTCAGCTATATCAAGATTGTATAAACATAAATTATGTTCTTCACCATTATCCATTGGATTTATACCTTTATTTAAATTAAGTGCATAAAATTCATTTTGAGAATTTTCAAGCAAAGTTCCACTAGAATAATATTGAGAAATAATATCTGGATAATAAGGTGAAAATCTTAAAGATTTTTTTCCTTCAGCTATTGTTTTACCTAAACCTAATGCTACAAAAGCAATGCCCTGATTTCGTTTCATATGAGATACAGGATAATAATTATAACTTTGAGCAACGCCACTAAATGAAGGATAAAATTTCTCAGTATGATTTTTACCAGTCATTTCCATAATAATAATAGCCATTTTTTCTTCTTCGTGATGCTGTACAAACTGTGATAACAATGTTTTAGGTGCCTTAAAAAAAGTTGACGCATATATTCTTTTAATTGCTTCACATACCTGGCTTAATCTTTCTTTTTCACTATCTGATGAATTTGGTAACATAAAAGTAGAATACATTCCAGCTAGAGGCTGATATTGAGAATCTTCTAACAAACCAGATGACCTGACTGCCAAAGGTGTACTAATAGTTTTTAAAAATGATTTTATCGATTTAATTAGTTCTTTTGATAACCTAGCTTTTAAAAAATGATTAATAATATCATNATTATTATTATTATTTAATGCAATTTCCCATAAATTATTTTCATCCATAAACAAATCAAATGAATCAGTAGAAATCACTGCTGTTCTAGGTACTTTCAAATCAATTGTAGGAAATTCATTTATAATATTATTTTTATATATGTTTTCATTTAAAAAAGCTAATCCTCTAGCTTTACCACCTAAAGAACCTTTNCCAATTCTTAAAAAATTTGAACGTTCATAAGTTTCTTTTTTAAATTGAACTAATTTGAATTTTTCTTTTCTATTTAATAATGCATTCTCAAGTAACTCAATATGATAGGATCTTCTATCTTTAATATTATCAAAATGAGATGTTTTTAATTTTCTGAAATTATTTGCAAGATTAAATTCNCCTCTAACAGAAAGCCAATTAGAAAAATGATTTCTTGATGCATGATATACTAATGATTCATTTGAAACTTCTTTAATACCAATTAATAATTCTTCAATATTAGTTGCTTCTATTTTNTTTGAATTTTTATTAATTCTTTTAAATATAAAATTTCCAAAGCCAAAATTTTTAATAATTAATTCTTTTAAGTCATAATAAAGTGTGGTGGAATTTTTATTTAATAATAAATCACTTATATGGGAAACATCACTTGAAACAGATGATTCAGTAGTTTGTAATATAATTGGNACGCCTTCATCTATTGATTGTACATATTCTGAAAAATATATTCCTGCTTTTGAATCTTTTTTATTTTCTTTAGGAAATCTTATATCAGATATAATCCCTAATAAATTATTTTTATACATATCAAAATANCTAACNGCTTGTTCAAAATTTTGAGCCAATAAAATTTTAGGTCGTTTACGTAAATGTAATAATTTTTGAGTATCATCTAAACTATTATCTATAAGTTGCTTAGTNTGATATACAATTAANTTATATAGCATNGGTAAAATACTTGAATAATATCTTGGAGTATCTTCAACAACAATTATTGAACGCACATCCCCTTTTTGAGTATCTCTTTCTACATTGACTTTATCTTCAATATATTTTATAATAGCTGGAAATACAGATGAATTTCCAGACCAGACAAATATATTATCTATTGTTTTGGAATAATTTTTTGGTAGATGATTTAATTCNGATTCATCAAATGCTAATAAAATAATTGGTTTTTGAGGATAAGCTTTTTTAATTTTTTTTGAGAGCTTTATAGGATTCATATCAGAAATCCTTAACATTACAATAATTAAATCAAAGGATCTTTGATCCAACATTTTCATAGCATCTTCTGCTGTAGATACATTTGATAACCTTGGTGCATAACTAAGATTCATACCTATATACTCAGTTAAAATTTGTTCGGTAAGTCTTCCATCTTCTTCAAGAATATAAGAATCGTAATTACTGGCTATTAATAAAATTTCATGCACACGATATTGCATTAAATCCTGAAAGTCAGCAGATTGTCTATTGGTGTTAATTAAATATCTCCCTAGCGGTTTGTGTAATCCTTTATGGATAAAGTTAACTCAAATTCAGCAACTATATCATCAGAAATTTTAGGAGTTGTAGCAATAATGTTTAATTTATAGTTTTGACGCTCTTGTGTTTTAATTGCAAGATCAACTAGATCTTTCACTGCTTTACCATCTTTACAAATAAAATGCACATCAGATTCAGCACGTTTTAAAAATTTAGCATTAAAATCTTTAAATACTAAAACTATTTTCCTTTTTGATTTTTGTATTGGAGGCAAGGCAAGAAAACCACCCGTAATATCCGCACCTACAGATAAAGCACCAAAATACATACTCTTAATATGATTTCGTGTTCTGCGATTTAAAGGTATTTTAATTTCCAAAGTTGATTCATTAAGTAAAATTACACTAGGCCTACAATAAGCTATCATTGCTACTTTGGTCAAACCAAACAAACGAATCATCCATGTTAGTTTTGTAATTTTACTAAACATTATTCATCAAAAAATTCTACTGCATGGGTTCGAACATTATCAAATTGTCCATTTTCATATTGCACTTTAAATGTCGTAGGATAATGAAAAATATCAATCAATGTTACAGTTTCGCCAGTTTTTTTTAATTTTAATTTTGTCCCTAATGGGATAGTATTCATATTTCTATAAGTCATAGAGTCCTAATTAATAAAGTTATTAAAATTTAATGAAGTTTTAATTGGTTAGCAAAATAATAAAAAAGGGGCTTCAAAATTGAAACCCCTTTTAAAAATCACTATTTAAATTTAAATCTATTTCATTAAAATCATTTTTTTAGTGAGCGTCATTTCTTTAGTTTGTAAACTGTAGAAATAAATACCAGCTGATACTTTATTTCCATACTGGTCTAACCCATTCCAAATGAATGAGTGATATCCAGCATCATAACTATCATCCGCAAGTGTTGATATTATACGTCCATTAATATCATACACATTTAACATTATGTAACTATCAGTAGCTACATTGATATCTATCGTTGTTGTCGGATTAAATGGATTTGGATAGTTTTGTGATAATCCAAATTCAGCTGGAACTGCAAGCTCATTTAATACATGAATGCTTCCAATTGTAATTGGAGACTCTCCATACGTATCTACATTAAAATATGTCATCACTCTATACTCTTGATTGTATTCTTTACTATACAATCTTAGTTCTATCTCATCACCATCACGGTAGCCATCAGTATCTAAATCATATTCATACAATGATTTCCATGCCACTAATAATGTTGAACCTTCTACGTTAACTGGAATCACACCTACTGGTACACCATTAGCATAAGCTACTAGTTCATCGCCTTCAGATACACTGCCTGTAATTTGATTAATAACCATAGGGTGTGATAAACCTGTTCTTGTAATTGTATAATTATCAGATGAACCTACTATTGCTAAATTTCTTCCTAAATTATCACTACTTGGCTCACTATAAGTAAATTCAAGTGCTTCAGATCCTGCGATTAAAACTTGATAACCTTTGCCTGGTAACATACCACCTGACTCATCAATCGTATTAAAGCCTGAACCTGGTATATAGTAGTGTCCTTGATCATCAGTACAGAAAATAACAGGCAACCCTTCTACTAAATCTGCCGCTGATATAGGTTGATGAAGTGGAAATGAAATATTATTTAATCTAAATGGCTCTAATCTAATTGTCGTATTATCTAAGTCAACAGGATAACCTTCAACCTGTAGCATTTGATTATCAAAACCATTTAATAATACATGGTAACCCTTACTTAAATCCCAATCTCCAATTGTATTAACATCATTTTCAGGAACGTAAAACTGTCCATCTTGATTTGCAATAAACATGACATCATGATTTGCAAATAATGATTCTACATCTGGATTTCCTGGTTGAACATTTAATGAAATGTTATTTAAGATTACACCATCCATATCTAATTGTTGTGTTACAATGTATANACAAGAATTGTCATCAACAGTTGCATACTGATTATAATTTCCAGCTTCTGGATCTGTACAACCATAAATATTAGCATCAAGCTCCATGATAGTTGAAAACTGTTCATTCCACTGTCCACCAGATTCGTAGTTAATATCATTTAAAACATACTCATAATCTTGAGATGCATCATAAATTTTAATCATGATTGGGTTATCTTCTACCCATCCTGATAACTGATAGCCGTCTGGGAAGTCACAAAAATCTAATGAACCTACGCCCACTATTTCCATCTGAGACCCATCATAAATACCAGCACCTACAAGTAGTTCGCCATACTCATCTGTACAATCGTCAGAACTTATAAGCCCATTAGTATCAAAAATACCAATCTCATCACCATCTTCAAGCCCAAGAACATTTTCAATGACTACTAAGTGATTAATACCAGTCGAATTTGGAATATCAAAGAAATTATTTGAGTCGCATGAAGTTCCATCACCACCACATACTCCGCAATCATCAAATATTGCATCACCACCACAATCACCATTACAATCTTCTTCAACAATACAATTTCCATCGCAGTCAAAATTATCTTCTGGATATTCACATGACGCGTCTGCACCAAAATTACATGCTAACTCATCATCACAATTAGTACATTCTTCTTCTAATAATAAATATGTACATTCGCCTGATGATGATTGAACTAAATTACCATCTGTATCAGATACAATGATATTATCAATACACTGCTCACCTGCAATATCATTTGTATTAACCATTAACAGTAATCCTTCACCAGCTGGTATAGTATTGCCATCAAAAGAAAAACCAATAACTGTTGATTCGCTATTAGATACTGAAAAATCTGCCTCTTCAGCAGCACCGCCATAAGTATTTTCTATTGTTAACCCTGTTAAATCGAATTGAAAACCTGCGATATCTATATTTGAATTATATAGTATTTCAACGTTAGAATCACAAAAGGCACCAAACGCTATGTTATTGCTGGGTTCAAGATCGCCTCCATCTGAATTTTGATATCCAGGAGTACCATTAATTTGAGAACTTGCTTGCCAATCTGAACCATCAGAAGAATGATCATTACCATAGGCTAAACTTGGATTAATTAATTCAATCGATGGACCTTCAGCGTCAGCTTGCGGAGGGAATTCATCATGATCATCTTGACCATCATCATATAGAACATAATCAATTACATTCTGGTGTGCGTCACGTAACCATAATTGATCCCCATCATTGTAAAGTGCTCCACCATGATGATCAATACATCCCTCATACGCATCTGCATTTCTACATAATAATGCATATTCACCAGAACCTAATACATGATGACCAAGTTCATAATGAATTTCATTTGATGCTAATGACCAACCTGTAATATCAATGTCATGATCTGTGTAATTATATAGCTCTACAAACTCATAATCAGCATCTTCATACCCTAAATCAAGCGATGGGTTATAATGAATTTCATTTATAACTACGCCTGAACTAAACCCTAAAGTTAAAAAAATAATACCTAATAAATATTTTAATCTAAACATTTCTTCTCCTGAACTTCATTTTAATATAATTTATTTATTGCCTATGGCATAATATACAAAACAATTTACACGTTTTGCACGTTTTATTTTAAATTAGTTAATAATTTAATTTGACTAATNTCACAAATCAGATTTAATAAATACTATAATTGACAAATATCACAAAATGAAAATACATCTCTTTTTATATTAAATCAGAATATAAAAAAAGGAGAAAACCATGAAATATGAAAATGTAAATACCTATAAGCTAAAAAGTAATGTTTTAAATTTTGAACCCACAGATGATGATCTTAAGCAAATCGAAAAAGAGGTAGAGATACTTTTTATAGAGGGAAAAAATGAGAATTAGAAGTGACCCAGGTAGGATTCGAACCTACGGCCAATGCCTTAAAAGGGCACTGCTCTACCAGCTGAGCTACTGGGTCAATAATAATTCTAATGATATAAATTAATCATAATTTATTTCCCCTAAATTTAAAAATTAATAAAAATAGAAAACAAACTTTATTAATAGAAATCAGTATATATTTTTTATTTCTCATTAATTAGTTATATTTTCAACCGCTTTTTTAAATTGTTTTTTGGGGGCGACACGGCTTCGACGGGTAAATTGTTGACTTATCGTTGCATGTCGAGAGACTCTAGTAATCTCGTAAATCATCTGGAGAAACTAATAAGTGCCGATTACGGTTACTCTGCTGCTGCTTAAATAAGTCAGTAGTCATCTCTCTTAGCTTTTGTGTGTAAAGCTATCTAGAGGTGTCATCTTTAACACACTCGTCTAGTTATTTTTCTACTATAATTAGATTAAATGTTTACTTAGGTAGACATGTAGAATCGTCTAAAAAAGTTTGTTTATTTATAAACTTTAGATTAAAACCTAAAATAAACTAAGCATGTAGATACTCTAAGAAAGCTTTATGCGGACGTGGGTTCGATTCCCACCGCCTCCACAACCAATTTAAAAATAAAACTAATCGTTACAAATTGATAATGATTTTAAGTCTCTCTATGTTGTAAATTCTTTCTAGCGCTTTATAAAAAATCTATTAATGAGGAATCTAAGCTATGTTTTATTTTGTCAAAACGATTATTTTAAATATTTTAGTATTTAATATTATATTTNCTCAAATAAGTATTGAATCAACCCCTAAGTCACTACAGTTTGATTTGCAAAAATCAATATCTANTATATCNATGCCAGAAATAGATCAGGACGTACTATTACANCAAGACGCTCTTGAAACAAGAAAGAATATCCCATTTAGATTTGGTGCGCCAATTGATGTAAGCCTTAATTTAGATAATTCAGGTACATGGGAAGAAACTAAATTGGGNAAAGTGTGGCGATTATCTATAACAAGTGAAAATGCTCATTCAATAAATTTATTGTATGATAGNTTTATTATTCCTGATGGNGCTGAAATGTTTGTTTATGACCAAAATATGACTACCGTCCTAGGTGCATTTACAAGCAAAAATAATAAAAGTCATGAAACATTTTCTACAGCTCCTACAAAAGGGCAAAATACTGTCATTGAATATTTTGAACCTTATGATGTNGACTTTAATGGTGAAATACAAATNAGCAGAGTNGTTCATGCATATAANGATGTATTTTATCCTGAAGAATCTAGAGATTATGGTGATTCTGGATCATGTAACAATAACGTAAATTGTCCTGAATTTATTGATTGGGAAGATGAAGTAAGATCTGTTGCTATGATATTAAGTGGTGGTGGGTTTAGGCTTTGTACTGGATCAATGGTTAATAATGTTAGACAAGATTTAACACCTTATTTTTTAACTGCTAATCATTGTCTAGGTGGAGAATCAAGTTGGATTTTTATGTTTAATTATGAAAGTGCGGGTTGTAATAATCAAAACGGTCCAACATATATGACCGTTCAAGGCTCAACATTNTTAGAAAATTCTTCTAGTTCTGATTTTGCTTTATTAAGACTTGAAGAAGATATTCCTGAATCATATGAAATTCATTATGCAGGATGGGACGCCTCAGGAAGTACGCCAGCTACTCCTGTTTGCATTCATCATCCAAGTGGTGATATTAAAAAAATCTCATTTGATTATAATAACGCTTCTAATGCAGGCAATTATTGGGATATAAATAATTGGGAAGATGGAACTACAGAGCCAGGCTCATCAGGGTCNCCTCTATTTGATGGTAGCTCACACAGAATTGTAGGACAATTATATGGNGGTACAGCTTCTTGTACTTCTATTACTTATGATACTTATGGAAAAGTAAGTTCTTCATGGGGATTAGGTCTGAGAAATTATTTGGATCCTGATAATACAGGTACAACAATTTTAGATGGAATGAATGCTATTGATTTACCTGATCCTGAATTATCATATTCTGGAAATGATTTAGATTTNGAACTAAATNATAATGAAATACAAACTGAAATTGTTTCAATATCAAATATAGGAGAACCTGAATCTGAATTATATTATTCAATTAATTCATCCCCTTTTGAAGTTNCAGGAGGNGGNCCTGATGAAGGAAATTACTTTTGGACAGATTCTAATATAGATTCAAATACAAATTATCAATGGGTTGATATTGAAAATATTGGAGAGTTATANACCTTTCCAACAAATGATCAAGCTGGAAGTTGGCTACCTCTAGAATTTGATTTTCCATTTTATGCGGATGGCTTTTCAAATAATTTTTATGAACAATTATTTGTAAGNCCTAATGGTTGGGTTGGGTTTGGAGAAGATGNAAATTCATGGGAAAATACATCAATACCTACAAATCAAATTAATGGAGCTGCAATTTTTGCATTATGGGATGATTTGAATCCTGTTAATGATGATTGTAATCAATATTGCTCTGGTAATGTTTATTATCATTCTAGTCCTGAAAAATTTGTTATTTGGTTTGACCAAGTTGCACATTGGTGGACTTATTTTGAAAATGCATTTTATGACTTTCAAATTGTATTATATCCTTCAGGAAAAATTGATATTAATTATAGAAATTTAGACGGTGATTATGATGCATCTGTTGGTATCCAAAAAAATTCAACTATTGGATCTCAAGTACTNTTTGGAGCTGATGAGTTGTCTAATAATTTAAATATTTCTTTTGAGGGTGCNCCAAATTGGATGAACGTTAATCCTAANGAAGGAACTTTAATAGCAGGTGAAAATCAATCGATTTCTATAACATGNAATAGTAACAATTATAANGACGGTTTATATAATGCATTCTTAAATATTNCCTCAAATGGTGGTAGTATTTCAACTCCGGTACAAATGATGATAAATGGTTCTTTATTAGGNGANACAAACGGAGATACATTAATTAATGTTTTAGATGTTATTATTATGGTTAATATGATTATTGGNGACTCTGAATTTGATTTGGATACTGCTGATATGAATAATGATGGGCTAATAAATGTGTCTGATGTGGTAATTCTTATAAATATTATACTGGGATAAAATGAAAAAATACTTTTTAACTATATTAATTTTTAATTTTGTAATAGGTGCATTATTGTATCCTGAAAATGAAGCAACTCTTAATCAGATTCATGTAAGATTTGAATGGGAACAAATTCCAGGTGCCGAATTGTATATTCTGTATGTTTCTGAAAATGGTAATATATATGATGATTGTATTATATGTAATAAATCTATAGGTAAAGAATCATTAATACATTTAGAAAAAGAAAGTCTTGAATGGAACAAAACATACCAATGGACAATATTAGGACAAAATTCAAATCAGGAAATGATTCCAACAGATATAAAAACATTCAATACAGCTTCACCAATTTCAAATACTACTACAGAAATTTATAATGAAAATGGACAAGAAGGTTTAACAATTTTTGGATCTTTTTTTGATTATTATTCAGCAGTTATTGATGAAAATGGAAATGAAATATGGAATTCTGCAGAAGATAATCTAATTTTTTATAACACTGATGACTATGGACGTTTTTTTGGTTCTGAATTTATTGGTAATAATGCTGAAAATAATTATCCTGGAATTAAATTTTCATTTGAAGATGGAATTGAGTGGCAGGAGCCTGGAGATAATTTTATCCATCACGATATATTTCAATTACCAAATGGTAATTATATTGGGCTCGGTACATCATATGGAGAAGGACCAATACCATTAGGTACTTGGACCCCTCTATTTCAAGGGTTAGGTTTTGAAGCAGATGGAGAAACTATAGAATTTGATTGGATGGGTGACAAAATTATCGAATGGGATGCTAACACAAAAGAAGAAGTTTGGTCATGGAATGTATTTGATCATTTTGATATGTCAGACTATGATAAGTTAGGCGGTATATGGTTTGAAGCATATAATACTAACCGATTTGATTGGACCCATGCTAATGCTATATGGTTCGACGAAGATGATAGTGCATTATATTTATCATCTAGACATTTAAATAGAATTACAAAAATTTCATATCCAAGTGGAGAAATAATTTGGAATTTAGGGCATGAACTAGGGTCTGGTGATATTGATTGTGGACAAGATATTGGGTTTAGTTTTCAACATAGTCTCACAAAATTAGATAATGGAAATATTTTGACTTTTGATAATGGAAATTTGAGTCGTGAACTTTTAAATCAAAATACTAAAACTTCAAGATCAATTGAAATTGCAATCAATGAAACTAATACTGGCTGTGAAGCCGAAGTTGAGTGGGAATA
>NHBL01000003.1 GCA_002167465.1 bacterium TMED6 | reverse complement strand
TTTCCTTCATCCATGTTAGCTACTACACGATAGGTTGTCATAGCATTACCCTCGCTCGTTGAATCTGCGAGCGTGGTTACTTCAACAACATAGATCTCACTTGAATATGCTCCTACTGATGTTAATCCTACCCACTGATCACCATCCATTCTCTCTACAGTATACATCTCAGTACGGCCTAATCCATCTGTATCAAATAAAGATTTCTCAAACGTAATATATACTCTTCCACCTTGATCATTTGGAACATCTTCAATACTTACGATACTAGCTGAGGCCATTACGGTACCTTCACAGCCATATCCCAGGGCGCCCATAGGCTCTCCCCAAGGAGTAACCGCGTGAGAGAAAAGATCAATAGAGAAATCTCCATTTTCAGGATCACAGAAAAATGGATCCATATCCATTACTCCATCCTGGGAAATATACGAGAGATCATCTGCATACATTCCACTCTCTCCACCCTGAACAACACTGTTGTACACATTCAAATTACTTCCATTTTCATCCCACTGAACTGCTGCAAGAGCATTATCACCAGGATTATTCCATACAATAGATCCATCAACATTAGCATAAGATCCACCACCAACGGTTAGCGCACTTCCGTACTCAGCAGAGTTTCCTGCAAAAGTACAATTGTAAAAGTTTCCATAGGAACCACTCCATACTGAGAAACCACCAGCGTTGGCAGTACCACCATTTAGATTGGCCTGATTACCAGCTACAAGACAGTAGCCCATATCAACGGAAGCTCCTCCTGAGAAACCACCCGCAGCTGCATACGCTTGAGCTTGGTTACCAATAAAAGTACTATTGTTTACATTACTCCAAACGTTACCATATAGTCGATAACCTGCGTAAGCATAAGAGGAATTGTTTACGAATTGTACACTATCTAAATATGCGTCTAAGTATGAATTTTCAGCGGTTGATCTGATAAACACACCGGCTCCTTCAGAATATGCAGTATTTTCAGCAAAAAGAGTGTTCGTCAGCATGATACTTCTATATTCATCCATATTAGTATTTTCTACAAACAAAGCACCTCCATCTCCTTGGGTAACATGGTTCATTACAAAAGCAACAGAATCCATCATAACATCTGAATTGACAGCAGCAATTGCACCACCCATATTTAAGGCAGTATTATTAACAAACCTACCTCCTCCAAACATGAGTGATCCACTATGTATTTTTATCGCACCACCGTCACCCTCTGTGTTTCCATCGGAAAATGTAAATCCACCTATCATCCAGTTTCCATAATCAATCTCCATAATCCTGTTCTGACCTGATCCAGAAATAAAGGTTGAATCTGGACCTGCAATAGCAACCAATAAGCCACTCATCTCATAAGAAACTAAATTTTCNTCNTANANACCAGGNGNNACTATAATCCAATCATTATTNCTCATNTTTNCCATTGCATGACCGATCGTNGCAAATGGATTTTCAAAAGATCCATCACCAGTTTCATCACTTCCCATCATACCTGAAACAAGATGCATTGTAGGACCAGCAGGAGGTTCNGCAAGAGTTCTCCAATAACTAAAACCACCACCATTATTGCCGCTCGTCCAACTTTCAAAAGAAACATCGAAATATAGATTTTCTTCTAAACACCACATTGATAAAGTCTGCCCAGGTAAATTATTTGCCTGTCCAGCCACAACATTGTTCCAATCTGTGTAACTCATTGGGTCTGCATCATTAGTATAACCAGAATACCAAAGTGTACCTGAAGGGCCTAGACCGTTATACGAATCCTCAACATAAGGGTTGTAGAGACCTTGATTATTTCCTCGCATAATAGCAACGGAAGGTGTTACGTGATCCCAATTATCAAAGTCCGTTACATCAGCGTAGTCTTCCTTTGCAAAGTAAACGGGTTCGCCATCCATTGCAGGCACTAAGTCAAACGTCCAAAAGACTCCTTCCCCCACCTCAATGACAAGTGTCATCATTCTTGGCGACTGCTGCATATGCATTTGGTAGGTGACAGACTCAGGTGCCTCTCCAGGCGACGCTAACTCAAAACCATTTACTGCTTTTGNTAGTCCAATATAAGCNCCTAACCCATTTAAAGTTAGTGTCCCTGCAGCCTCATCTAATACAACCCCTGCAGGATTGCTTGATCCATCATGGGGATACATAGGAGCACCACAGTGATCATCCTGNNAATCTAANNTNCCATCNCCATTATANTCNCCACCNTGCCAGAACTCTATCCAAGTTTCATCGCCCTGATCATTGTGAAACCCATCTTGATCAAATACATACCTATCATCAAAGTAACATGCTCTAACTAATACATCTTCAGCTGAATTAGCCCACCAATCACCGTTAAATGGTTCTGGTCCAACTCTAAGAGCACCAGGCATCGGAGCGATCTGCCACTCACCGGCTATGTTCATTGCCTGACTTGGTATATACTCTATTAAAACACGATTAGCAAAATCATGAGCTGCATCATTCCATTCCCCTGAAAATGGGTACATCTCAGCATAGTGTTCTAATCCTCCAGAATTATTTGGCTCACCATCGACCCAATTCGTAAAATTCACAGGCTCACCTGTCACCCACTGCCAGTTGCCTTCTTCAAATTCATCGGTTAAGCCTATCCAAACACCGGATTCAATTCCAAAATAGTTTAAATTGTCATTCACAAAATCATTTTCTTCTGGTGAATTAATTGTAGCCATGTGGATTATGTCGCCACCTACATCCACTGTATCCGTAAAGTTAAGTCCATCATGCCAACTCATGGGCTGTTGAGAAACAAAATACCAATGTCCATCCATGTCGCCTACAAAGTCAAACAAAATCGGCTCCCCTCCATCATCCTCTGTCTCGCCAATATACATCTCATCAAAATGAAATGTCCTGCCTGCGACACCATTTCCCTCAGCCATCACCTGAAATACCGTAACGGCACTTTCATTAAAATCTGTGGATCCATCGATAAAATAGAAATCTTCTAGTCGAAAACCATAGTAGTTCCACCCACCCTCAGGAGCAGGTTCGAAGTGCATTCCTACTTTACCAACGCCATCCTCAAATTGAAGTCTAAGCAGAGGAGCATCCGGCTCAGACCACATCCAAAACATAAGAGCACTATTTCCCCACATTTCATCAAGATGTAGTGGAGGAGCAATATTAAAACCTCCTCCGGACCAAACATCCCCTTGAACAAAAGTTAATGCATTTGAGTTTTCATACATCCCAGAACCATCGGTAATACTCATAGAAGCATTACCCCACTGAAAAAGTTCCCACCCTGGTGGAGTTCCTTCCCCATCAAAAATCCAAAGCTCATCCATCTCGCCATCATTAGGATAAAATTCAAAATCATAAGCCATCCACCAAAACATCATAAAATCTAAATCGTGAACAAATCCATCGTAAGATAAAGTATGCATTTCACCATTTGTTCCATTTTCTAAAGATACAGCATAGATCTCACCTGAATCATACGTCATGTTATTATTATCATCTTTAAATTGAAAATAATATTGTCCGTAATTAAACTGAGAAGACCAATCCGCAAGGGCATCTTGATAAATTCCATTATTTGCACCTCCACCAATCGAACCAGCTACATATTCTGACATATTATCTAAATTACCTTCACATCCTAAACAATCTGCTCCTCCAGATTCTAGAACGGTACCAAAAGCTGCAAATAAATCTGCAACCGAGCTATACTCATACTCAATGCCAATTGCAGGTGTAGTTAACGCCTCCCATTNTGCTAATTTTTCTGGATATACATTGAGATCCCCAACTGGAAGACCAAATTCAGCATGNGTATATGCNNCNGANNANGNGCTNTANCTNAANTCCATTGGNAANGGCCACTCNACANTATTCCAATCACCATCTCCTTGATGCANCCACCAAAAGTCTTGGTGATTCTCAAATACTTGATTATCTAACCAATCCATATTCCTTTCAACATGCTTTTGTGCATAGATTGGTTGAAGATTAAAACCCAAATCTATTGCATGAAGGTTATTCATTTCTGAAACGCCATTAGGCATCTGAGCAANAGTAGAATCGTCCATCCACCTAGATTGATTATAATCAAAATAAGAACCAGGACCTCCAATCATGGTGTCACAAAAAGTTTCTGTAGATACGAAATAGCCATTATCATCATATATATCTTGATCCCAGCACCAGGGCTCCATAGAAAAAATTGTTGAGGTTAATTCTTGTGTATCAAACCAGGCATTGTTCTCCCAATGAATATTCCTATTGGTATTATCCCAGCAAAGATCATCGGCGATTAAATCGGGGTCTGTACACTGAGACTGCCAAAGAGTCGACATTTTTCCGTTCCCACCAGCAACATTAACTGTAGGACCTTGACCATGGCCTTGATCATTATACATCGCATTATGTGCTTGTCCATTAGATTGAGTATTAACAAATAAATTGTTTGTAAGGCGGGTGTTATTACCGCCTCTATAAAATTTAGGTTCAAGAGTGCAGTTTACAAACGTATTATGATCTATAATCGCTGGATTTCCTCCATGCACAACATTATCCCATAGAACCATTGCTTGTCCATATGTACCTTCAACAGTATTATTTTGGATAACAAGATTCTCCAAAGTTCCGCCCCAAGATCCTCCACCCCAAAAAAATCCGCCAAAAAACTGAACTCCAGGCGCTGAAGTAAACTGAGTGGCTTTATTATTAATTAGGTGGATATTTTCCATGTATCCAAAATTGAAATAACTAATAATTTGATGATGAACAGAAGTAACTCCATCTACGACAATAGTATTATGTTCACCGTAAGTAGAAAGCACTCCAAATAATGTTCCAGTTTGACCTATAAAAACCCCATTAAATAGAATGTTCCTAAATTCATAATGTTGTTCTGATCCATATGTTTTAATATGATTCTGTGGCCAACCTGTAAATTGTGAAGCTCCATCAGCACCAACTATTGGCTGCACCGTGGCTGGGTGCTCTCCTGGTCCATACTCAGCCCCCACAACAGAACAGCTGTGATCTAATACTAGCTCAGAAACCTGAAGATAAACTTTATTTGCCTGAAGTATATAAACATCGTGAATCTGCTCCCCATCAGGAAGTGTGTCAGCCATGATAAAGGTTTCCATCTCACCAAGAGTTCCAGTCCAAGGAACCTCTATCTCCATCTCTCTACTTGATTGCGTATTTGCGATATTTCTACTTAATTTTTGACGAACATTGGTAGATGCAGGACTTTTCATTTTCAAATCCANAGAATTTGGATCTGTATTTAGTTGAGAGGTTTTTTTAGAGCTTTTTTTAGAAGACTTTTTATTAGTTTTTGCTGAATATATTTTCTTTGCAATATTTAACTTGGTATCAAAATTCTTTTTGAATTCACCTTTACTCTTTTTAGCAGCAACAGCTTTCTGTTGTGACTCTGTTTTTGAAAGCACTGCGTTCTTTTTCACGTCTACTACTTTTTTTAGAGTAGTATTCCCTTGATTCTTATTTAAATGCTCTCTTGCATTATCCGCAGTGATATTGGAAGAAAAAAGGATTGAGAAGGAAAGTAATGAACTAATAAAAATACGAATCATAAACGCTCCGTTTTTTGGGTTTGAAAAGATAATTATATTTAGTAAAACAGCATTNCAAGGTAATGCAATTGGCATCACCCAACAAAACAAAATACTGAAGATTTTTAACAATGTGACCAGTCACACAAATACTAGGAAAAAAGTACTTTATACGTCCTTATCTCAAATGGTGAAAGNNCNANTAAANANTNNCCNTGAANATTNTCTTTTTTNTNAANATTCTCCCANTCNATNANATTNCANTCATTNATACTTCCNTTAAAATGCAATGCCCCCTTCGAATTCCTNCCGTGTGTTTCCACGACCCTTACAATCCAACAATCTTCTTTTTCTGCCTTTTTGAGAACAGTTAACTCCAAACCCTCACCGGATAATTTAATTGGCATTTCTAGATTAGAAGAAACTCCTTCCAACATAATAGGTTCTTGATTAAGGCACGCTGATTCAGCAATAACACTTGATCGAATAAGATCCTGCTTATGAGGCAATAAACTATAGGTAAAAGTATGTTTACCCATATCCGCATCAGGATCGGGGTTGNTTGGTGAACGAAGTAGATTTAAATCCAAAAGATTATCATGAACCATATAGCCGTACTTGCAATCATTCATAAGAGCAACACCATAGTCGTGATCAGACAGATCGGCATATTTGTGACCTACTACTTCGAACTTTGCCTTGTCCCAGCTTGTGTTTCTGTGTGAATTCCGTTTTACATAGCCATACTGAATGTCAAATGTGGCCTGATCCGACATAATGCTAACTGGAAAATGAACCCGTAACATCTTATGTTTTTCTTTCCAGTCAACCATAGTCTGAAAATCAATTCGCTTCGATGTTGGTTGAAGTATAATTTTCTGAACAATTTTTGAAGCTCCAATTTTAAAAGTGAACTCTATTTGTTTGGATATACTTCCTGCTGAACCTGAAGATTTGCTAGAGACAACCGCGGTTTCAAGAAGCGCATCGCGGTAAAAGAAATCAATGTCCCACGCATCCCAATTATTTGGACGGTCTTCATACAAAGAGAGCACATTCCCAACACTTTCCAACACTTCTCTTTCGACTTCTTTATCAAATGCAGATATCATTTCTCCTTTATCATTAAACTCATATCGAATCAGTTCATTCTCAATTACAAAACCCCCATCTGTTGAAACCTCTGGGTTAAATTTCTCTCCTTTCTTAAAAGTAGAGTAAGAGAGAGGAAAAAGAGAAACAAATGCCTCTGCCTTTTCCCTAAATGTTTGAACTTTTAGACTCTCACCATTCTCATTCAAAATTTCATATCCATGAAAAGATTCTGGCAAAGTNACCATNCCNTCCCATTNNTAGGAAAGNNTATTCATTAANACAAANGCATCNTNNTCTTCCTGAAAAAGAATGTTAGCAGATTGATTAATTAGATCATCACATCCTTTGTGAATTTCTTCATACTCTTTGTGCGTAGTCTGGTAAACAAGATTGATACTAGATCCAGGAATAATATCATGAAATTGATTAATCAATAGTTTCTTCCACAATGCATCCAGCTCTTTTGANGGATACTNATCTAGATGAATGCAAGACCACAACATTTCAACGGCTCGNAGTTTCCACTCCAGTTTTCTATTTTGCTTTTTTACAAGTCCATGGGTCGTGAGTGTCCCGCGATGAAGTTCTAGATATAACTCGCCTACCCAAGTNTCCAAAGAATCTTGCTCTTTTTGAAGTCTATGGAAAAAGTTTTTTGCAGTATCAAAACGTACTCTAGGAGAATTTTCAAGGTCTTCCATTCGAATACCTAGTTCAATATTTTCAGGCTTTGGCCCACCTCCTCCATCTCCAACCCCAAAAAGGGAAATAAACTCATCTAACTTATCTTTTTCTTTAAAACCACTTTGAGCTGGTAGTAAAAATTGCGTATCTAATTCGCTATTATAGGTGTTCTCTGGAGGGAAGTGTGTTAAGATTTCAGTCCCATCAATACCTCTCCAGTGAAAAGTCTGATGTGGAAATTCATTAAACTGNCTCCAAGATAATTTTTGAGTTAGGAAAAAATCAACACNAGATTTTTTTAAAATCTGAGGAAGAGCAGCTGAATATCCAAAAACATCAGGNAGCCATAAATTATCCACATCAACATCAAATTCATCTTTNAAAAAATTTTTGCCATGCANCAGCTGCCTTACCATAGACTCACCGCTTATTAAATTACAATCAGCTTCAACCCACATCCCTCCTTGGCATTCCCAATTTCCATTTAAAACTGCTGNTTTAACTCGTTCATAAATCTCCGGGTAGNAATCTTTCATAAATTGATAGTGTTGAGGTTGGGATGCACCAAATATGTANTGCGGATACTGATCTATTATTTTAAGCTGAGTTGCAAATGTTCTGGCAGTTTTTCTTACGGTTTCTCGTACAGGCCACAACCACCCAGTATCAATGTGTGCATGGCCAATGGCCGAAACTTTTAAATCAGAAGCAGAGGCTGGTTTCTCTAATTCCACTTTTAAACAATCTCTTGATACTTGTGCATTGCTTCTATTTTCCGCAAAAGCATTAATACATTGATTTAAGGATTTTATTATTCTTATCCTTCTCACAGNCTTTTTATTTAGATGCTTTACCAAACCCAATAAAATTCGAACATCCAGGTATAAATGCCATATATCTTCGTCAAAAATACCAAATTTCATTTTTTCCACTTTGGCATCAAACCATCCATGGCGCTTTGGACTTTGCTCTTNCGGATCAGGGTCTGTAAACACACCAAATAATGAATTTGCAGCTGTTTCGACCCATAAGTCAATTTTTTCACCACCAATACANTTATCAATAAAAGGAACCCGCGTTCTTGCAAAATTNGGATCCCANATAGCTCCATTTGTTATACCCTGAATTGCTACACCTTTACTATCAAAGACTAACCCTTCACCAGAAAAGTCTAAATCTGTGGCAACTTGTTTACCCAACCAACTTTTAGGTACNTCTCCGGTAAGGTGAAACCATGCACTCTCCCATTTTTCGCCCCAACTTTCACCTTCTTTGATTATTTTATAGTTTAAGTCCATTCTGTTATGAAAAGGAGTAGGCTCTTTAGACCATCCAAATTCAGCGTGAAAATTTTGTTTATCAAAGACAATTAANTCCGGTAAACGAGCATACCAATTTTCAATTCTTTGAAGAACTACTTCTGTNTCTTTTTTATTCATTAATTTTTTTCCTTTGCTACCCAACCATCATCTTGGTGGTCCCTATAATCTGTTTTCAATTTAGTCAACATCACTTTTAGATCATTAAAACCACCTAGCGTAAACCAAATAATAATAAAAATTGAGAATACTATATGCACATAAAGATANTTTTTCCAAAAGCTCATCCAAGATGCGTTGCTTACATCATTGGAGAGATTATATATAGTCCCAATAATAAAAGTAATTGTCCATAAACCNGTCCATGCATAATTAAGAAGGTAAATAATTTTATCTGTTTTTGTGAATTCTNCTCCCATAAGAAAAATTTTCCATCCAATTTGCGTGTCTTTNTTNACTATTTTTGATTCTCCTNCTACTGCATANTCNCCACGNTTTAATAATTTATCCATATTNAAAGATNAAGNTTTNCCTAANANAGANACNGATANGTANGAGATAGCCGACATCCCCATACTAATCGCCCAGTANTCCTGGCCGTTTATGTTTCTAATAAAGNTTAATGCATCTTTTAATTGCCCAAGANAACTGGTATCCGCTAGCCATTCAGAAGATATTTGTTTTACCAATACTCCACCAACACTGATAAACGCGCCTACTATCATTGCCGTCCAAGCAGCAGAGGTTGTCCCTCTTTTCCAATAAAGCCCTCCAATTATGACTGCGCCAGAGCCACCAGCAAAAATGGCAGCTGTAATAGCAAAAAATAAAGCTATTTTTTGGTTTTGCTGAAAAAGAAGACTGAAAAAGAAAATAAAAACAGCGACACCAAAAATAGCGATTCTTAAAACTTTGAGATGTGTCTTTTTATCAAATGGTTTTGAGCGAAAAGGCATAATCACATCTTGAACTAGAATTGTTGCCCAGGAATGGAGATAAGTATCATGTGTACTTACAAATGCTGCTAACATCAAAGCAGCAAAAGCACCCAAAAGTCCATTCGGTAAGACAACAGATAATATATAAGGCCCACGCATTTGAGATTTCAAAGTATCCGTATTCAATTGATCTAAAGATAGATTTACAGCATCTGCAATGTGACTAAAATCTGGATGGTTCATGTACACATACAATAATACCGGTACAAGAAGAAAAAAGAGACCTTGAGGCAGGCCTCTGAAACCGGCAAGCACAGATCCCATTTTTGCTTCATGAGCGCTTTTTGCAGAAGAATTATATGCCTGGCTACCCTGCCAACTCATACTTCCATACAATATCCCAATAATGCCGATCAAAAAATACCAAAAGTTAAAATCTTCTACATGGCTAGTCTTAAAAGGATTAATTCTAGATGAGTTTTGATACTTTTCCTTAATGGCATCCGTTTTTTCTTGCTTATCTATATCTGAGAGTTTCACAAATGATTCTTCTTGGCTTAGTATCTCAATCTCTTCTGCCGCAAGTTTAATAGGCGTCTGTTCTAGTGAATCGGATACTTGATCCCAACTCACATTAAAAAAGAGATATAGGGCAACTACAACCAATAGAACTGTTGCGAAAACTCCTTGGAAAAAATCAGCGATAATAACAGCTATCTGCCCTCCTGTGTAAACAAAATAAAGAGAGATTCCAAGTAAAACGATCATTAATAATGGATAAACGGAAACACCCATAACAGAATCTGGGAGACCACAGTAGCTAATAAAAAACTGCGCACCTACAGCTGGAAAAATACCAAAGTTTATAATCCCGGCTGCAAAAGCAACAATTCCAGTAAAAATTCGGAATCTGCGGCTATAACGTTTCTCAAAAAATTGTGCTAGCGTTAAACACCTTGTAGACCGAAATCTATAAATTACCCAACCAGACATGGTTAGCATAAGTATAATTATTCCTTGACTAAGGCCCCACCAAGCTAAGCTAAATCCAGCCACGTAACCCATTTCTAAAAACATCACAACAGAAATAGCACCCAATCCTGCTATACCACTAGAGACAGCTATAAGATATCTTCCTGCTGTTCTTCCAGCCGAAAGAAAATCGGTAACACTTTTCATTAATCCTTTGGAAAGATTTACGGAAAAAATCATTCCCGCTAGGACAATAAATACAATTATCCAGTCAACAAAAATCATTTAATTATAATTATTTTAATAAGTGCTCTTACTTTGAAAAAGTAATTATTGTGAAATGCATAAATACATAAAATTTCTGAGAGAAAATCATACTATACAAAAACGATGAGTAGCTTCACCCCAATGATAAACGCCAATACTGCTCCATAAGTTATGCGAAAGACTTGCAGAAAATCTAAGATGCTTAAGTATTGAAATCTAGATTTTTATTGTACCCAAACTTTCCCATCTTTTCGAATGATTACCAAACTTGAGTTCCAAGATATGGAAGCCTCCCAGCCGGAAGAAGTTAAAATAATTTCTGGAGGCCAAGGAACACCCTCAACAGGTTTATCCATTAAGTTCAGTGCTTTTAGAGAGCTT
>NHBL01000053.1 GCA_002167465.1 bacterium TMED6 | reverse complement strand
TAGAAACTTGGGGAATGGAAGAGTTTATGGACAATGGAATAAAAGCTTGGCCAGATAATCCGTTTGAGGTTTTAACCACAATATCATTTGATTATGATTCAGAAAATACGGATATGACAAGCTTAGTTGGTGGCGAATGGATTTTTACAGGAGATACTGAGCTGAACTATGAAAATATTTCTCTAGCAAACGCCATTGTACATAGAAGAGTGGAAGATTCTTTATCTGTCTGGATTTATAATCCGGTTAATGGGACCATCACTCATGGAGATTCTCCATATCTACCTTTCACTAAAATATTTAAAGGCGATTTAGCCCAGTAGTTCAGGGTAAATAATTAAAATAGGAGTTAATACTATGCGAAATACAATAAATAAAGGTTTCACATTAATAGAATTGATCATTGTAATGGTTATTCTAGGAATCATGGCTGCAGTTGCTGTGCCAAGATATCTAGATAGCATCTCCAATGCAGAAAAATCTGCTGAAGATGCAGTGATCAATAGCATAAGAGCAGGATTAAAACAGTATGCTAATAACAAGCTTTATTCTGAAGGTAGAGCAACATGGCCAAACAACCCATTCGATGCGCTTTCAGAACCTCCAAGCGGCTATGACTCTAACGATAATGGTAATGAAAATGGAATTGATCAGCTAGATGGTGTTGCAGATTCAGATGGTGAGTGGACTTTTGATTTTAATAGTTCAAGGATTACTCATCAGCGTGCAGACAATTCTAGATATTACTGGCAATACGATAAAGGTGTACAACTTGGTGATGAAGCTAAAATTGGTTCATTAGGCAATAGACAAGATTTATAATTAAAAATAAAATAGGATAAAATCATGAAGAAAAATTTTAATAAAGGTTTTACACTAATTGAACTGGTCATTATTATGGTGATCTTAGGAGTACTGGCTGCGGTTGCAGTTCCAAGATTAGGTAATACAATTGATTCTTCTGAGGCTTCTGCTGAGCAAGCAGTAATTGGAAACTTGAGATCAGCTTTAGAGGTTTATGCAATGGACCAAGTAGTAGCAAACTCTACAAAGAGTTATCCAACGAATCCGTTTGATGCGTTAGATAATAAAAGTAAGGATGAGCTTCTAAATACTAACTGGTCCTATTCTGGTAGTACTATTCAATACACCAGGAATGATGGCAATGTCACAACCTGGATGTACACTATGACAAATGGCGAAATAAACTAATGAAAAAAATATTTAACGAAGGCTTTACTCTGATTGAGTTAGTTATCATTATGGTAATTCTTGGAGTTTTAGCAGCAATAGCAGTGCCAAGAATGGGTAATACCATTGCTTCTTCAGAGGAAGCAGCGGAAGATGCAGTTCTAGCATCATTAAAATCTGCTGTTGAGGTTTTTGCAATGGACCAGGTAGTAAACAATTCTAACAAAAGCTACCCCTCTAATCCCTTTGATGAACTTGATAAAGTTCCTGATGGCTATACTGGTCTTGGAAGCCCAGATCAAGATGGCGAGTGGGTATTTACTGGAGACAGTCACGTTGCGCACCAAAGAAATGACAATACAAGACATAAGTGGTACTACGACTCAAGCAACGGTGAATTCGGAGCAAGAGTTGCTTACTAATAGCAAAAAAGATTTATATGGATTTAACACTACAAACAGAAAGTTTAACAATGTACGCATCTCGTAAACTACGCGAAGGTTTTACCCTAGTAGAGCTAATCATTGTGATGGTAATACTAGGCATTATGGCCGCAGTGGCAGTACCCAGAATGGGAAATATCATATCACAATCAGCTGAAGCTGCTGAAGAAGCTATTCTAGCTCAACTTGAATCAGCTGCTGAAATTTATGCTTTGGATCAGGTTTTATTATCTGGATCAAAAACATATCCCAGTAACCCATTCAATGAGTTAGAAAAAAAACCTGATGGATATACCAATGGAAGTGACTCAGGGCAAGATGATGCCTGGTGGTTTACAAGTAACAAAGTATATCACAGGAGAAATGGTGCTAGCTACTATTGGACTTATAATTCTAGTACTGGAGAAATAAACTAATTTTTTAATGAAAAAATAAATGAGGCAATAAAATGCAACATATGAAGAATAAAAACGGTTTTACAATTATTGAGCTAATTATGGTGATGATCATCATCGGCGTTCTCGCTGCTGTGGCTATCCCAAGATTCCAAGATATTGTAGTAGAAAGTGAAGTTGCTGTTGAGCAGCGCATTCTTAATACTATATCTGATGGTTTAGAGACATATGCTCGAGAAAAATATATTTCAAATGGTGTTCGTTCATGGCCAGAAAATCCATTTGTAGCATTATCTAAATTGCCACCGGATTACGATGCGGATCTTTTTGTTCTTTCACAAATGAAAGACAGGGACTGGATTTTTACTGGTGATGGGAATAATCCTCAATACAATAATACTATAGCGCATTTACGAAAGTCTGATAGTATAGCTGTTTGGAAGTATGATCCAGCGACTGGAGAACTTGATTATGATGGTACTCCTTTTGGCCCAATTAATGTTCTGCATAGACTAAATGCTACTGGCGGTAATTAAAATATTTACAAATAAGGATATATTATGAGAAAAAATAAGAAAAATGGTTTTACTCTAATTGAACTTATCATGGTAATGATAATTTTAGGTATTCTATCAGCCGTTGCGATACCTAGATATTTAGAAACAATCCAAAAATCTGAAGTTTCAGCTGAAGATGCTGTGATCGACAAACTTTGTTCTGCACTTGAAAATTATGCACAACACAAAATGCTTACAGAAGGAAGGCGTTATTGGCCAGAAAATCCGTTTGAGGCTTTAGAAACTGTTCCACAAACATATACAGTAGATGGCAACAATGCTGATACTGACAATGAATGGACTTTTGTAAATTGGTATTCTGGAGATGAAAATTCAGGCGGCGTATCTGGAAGGATAACACATCAAAGGGCTGACAATACTAGATGGCAATGGTCTTACAATGCTGGTATTAATCATGGTACAGATGGTGATGTGACGGGAACAGTATATCGTAGAACAGAATTAGGGACTGCGGGGTCTGAAGTACGTTTCCAATAATCATTTGGTAAAAATTAATTTGATATTACGACTAAAGGCTTCGCTGATAATGGCGAAGCCTTTGTAATTTTAGGAGTACATGTTGTTAAAAAAATTAAAATCACAATCAGGTGTAACAATGGTCGAGCTNGTTATCGTACTTGCAATCATGGGTATTCTTGCTGTTACAGTGATCCCTATGTACAGTAAACTACAATATAAGTCACAGCTCAATAGAAATATGTCAAATATGCAAATTATTCAAGAAGCTTTTGTTAATTATTTTTATTATACATATTCAATCGGGGCTCCACACTACCCCCCTCCTCCTGATAGTTTAATGACCGATGAATGGTGCAATGCCCCAATGGATTCATCCATAAACTTTCAAACCCCAAATGAATTATTTGGCACAGGTGAAGTTCCTAAAAACTCAAATAATATTCCATTTGTATACCGTAGTTGGATTGAAAATGTAAGCGACGGNAGGCAAAAAAGAAAGATTATGATAAAAGATACGGATCCAGATAGCCCGTCTTTTGATAGATTTCTTTTATTTACAATCTAAACTACTTTTTTTATACATCAGGCCTTAGATTGAGTTAGGCAATGACAAAAAATAAAAAAAACTATATAGACACGGATCATTTGAGAAATGGGTTTTCATTAATTGAATTGATAATTGTAATAATAATTCTAGGCATTATTATTGCCTCATCTACATCAAGGTTGAAAGATATCACTGTAAATGCTAGAGTTAGTGCTGCTGTTAATCAAGTTACTTCTGATATTGACCAAGCAAAAACAATATCTATGGGAATGCGAAAACAAATAAAAATAATTTTCAATCAAAATAATGATACATATACAATCTACAAAAATGGAGATCTATTTATTGATTTCCCTGGAAGTAATAACGGAGTTGTTAACCTTTCTGAAAATAATAATTCAGGAGTAGATATAACTAGTGTAAGTCTTAATGGTTCCAATGAACTGACTTTTACAAAATGGGGTAACTGTCTACAAAGTGGAACAATTATATTAAACAACAATAGAGAAATCCATGTAAAAAATCTTACAGGATATTGGGAAGTTATTAACTCATGATAAAAAAAATAACTTCTAAAGGTTTTGCATTAGTAGAAATAGTTGTAGTTACGCTTTTACTTGGGGGAGCTTTTATAGTTTTCATTGAAGCGCTTAACCAGACCAAAATGATGCAAGTGAAATCTGAAATAAGGACAATCCAGACCTCACTTTTAAATAGTAAAATAAACCAAATCCGCAGTACTCCATTCGCATCTATTATCCCTGTAAGTAATTTTGTGAATTTTGAAAGTAATTCGGGTTATTCCTATAGAGTAATTATTAAACATACAGATCAAAGTTTTACNACTATATATGAAAANACAACAACAGANTTTAAACTAATTACNATNGAAATAANACATGGNNCANNNGANGANATAGNNAAAATTCTNANNGATACNTTNGTNNTTTCAAATATCATNTANNNTNATGAAACANATTANNANNATGAAAAAAANNNNTAAGAANAAACTCANNNGGNTTTACANTAATTGANCTNATTNTAACAGTAATTGCNATNGGTGTTTTTGGAGGNATAACNGCCAANATNCTNGGNAATGCNTCAAAANTTTATAAAGAAACACTCCATAAACAAAAATTTGTNTCAGAGGCTCGTCATTCTTTTTTCCGTCTAAACAGAGACCTCAATCTCCAAACTTGGCCAACTAATGACAATATTAGTAGCTCGAAATCAATTAATATTAAAAGCGCTGGCGATGGAGAACTACAATACAGCATCCAAAGTGATAATAAATTGCAATTAAATCTTTTGCAACACCCCGTATTAGATCCAACTTCTCAAACACTTTCTAAAATAACTCACTACCCCTCATCTAATATATATTATTATGACACTCAAAATAATATAATTAGTAATAATTCCAATGCAAATAATGTTAGTCTTACAAAAGTTAAAATTCTTTTTAATGAACCCATACATGGTTATTCAATAAATCTTGAGAGTTATAGTTTCCCTCATAATTTTAAATTTGGTAAGCCCATGGACTATCATGAATAATACAAAATTTAAACTACTTAATAAGTACCTGTCTTCTTCTAATGATGGTGTCATATTAATTTCAATGTCTATTGGTATATTCTTAATAATCAGTATTTTTACTTTTTTTTTAATGAAGCTAGTAGTAAAAGAGCACAATATGTCAATGTTTCACACTCTTGATATAAAAACTCGTAACCTCTCTCACTCTGCTTTAGGCAGGGGTATATTCCAATTTAGTGATTTTAGAAATATCACCCCCCAAGCTGGTGAATTGAACAATGGTGAATATGAAATATCTTATGATGGTATAAATGATGAGAATGATGAACCTCTACCCTATTCTCACTATACAATGTTAGAATCAACAGCAGAGATTAATAATGCTAACCGAAAAACCAGAATTTTTTTATCTTCATTCCCGACAGGATTCAACCCTGCATTCTATGGAGAAAATTCAAACAATAGTTCATTCNATGGCAATGGTATAAACGGTGGCCATTTAATAAAAAAAAATGGAGATTTATATTATAATGGTACATTAATATCGAGCGTGGGTATTGTTGAGGCAATGCCCTTATTTAATAATATATACGATGATGAAATTATCTGGACTCAGAATAATGTTCAGGCAAACACCACAAACTCGGCAAATGACCCAAACAATAAGTATCTTAGTTTTGATGGAAACGATTATGTCAAAGTAAACTTTTCTGTAACAACTACCACTACAAATACTGTTACAATACCAGGAGCATGGCAAACAACGGTACTAGATTTTGAAAGTGGAATAAGTTTTGGTTCTAATAATTGGGCAGCTCTTCCTTCAGGATATAAAGGATATAACTGGCATAATAGAATATATGCAGCAAGAGCAAACTGGTATGGGACAGGAGATGGGTATTACAAAGGAAGGTCAAGTGGTTCTAATATTATTTATAACGCATGGAACCAACAAAATGTTGATTTTGAATCATCAGATGGTCATCTGTTCAACCTCACTAATATTCATGGAGCAGCCGCTTGGTGTGGAACTGAGACTTTAACAGTAAAAGGCTACCGCAATGGTAGCCTTGTAGCCACTAAAACTATGGGAATTACAAATACTCAAGGAAATTGGTTGAATCAAACTATAAGCAATATAAATAAGGTTGTACTATCAAATGACTGCTGGCACTGGTCTCTGGATGATATAACACTTACCAGACAATTACCTTCTACTACTGAAACAACCACTACAACCACTACAACCTCCACTCTTCCAAAAGCAAATGAACAAAGAACAGTTTCAGCATGGGTCAGACCAACAAATAATAATAATACATGGTCAATGGTACAATTTGGAACTGGCAACTGTACTGGGAAAATGTGGGGGATGGGAAGACGCAACCAAAAACTATCTTTGTGGGGAGGGTGTAAAGATTGGATATCAAATTTAACTATACCAAAAAATGAATGGTCTTTTATTGTTCTTAGATATAATGGAAGCAAAGTTCGTGCTTATGTAAATGGGAATTGGGAAGAAACCACGTTAAATGAATTTAACACACAAATCAGTGAGCTTTTTATTGGAGCTGAAACAACAGACAATGGCTCTTCTTTCCGATCTTTCTTTACCGGAGATATTGATGAGGTTGCTGTATGGAATGAGTCCTTATCTAATGCAGAAATATTAGCATTATATAATAATGGTGCTGGTAGAGATGCATCAACAAACTCAGGTGACTACACCTCTAAATCAAATCTTAAGGGGTACTGGAAATTTAATGAGGGAAGTGGATCAACAATTACTGATCATAGTGGAAATGGAAAAAATGGGACACGGCATGGAGCCACTTGGAATACCGGAGCTCACACCCAGGCACAACCTGGACCTCTGGTATTTAATTCTGGAACTCAGTTAAATCTTAATTCGCCTAACTGTGGTACAGATCATACATCTTTATGCTCTAATAATAAAATTGCAGTTAATCAAAATATAGTGTTCAAAGACACTGACGTTTCAGGATCTGGAATTATTGTAGCTACAGGAAAAATTACTGTAGAACAAAATAGTACCGTATCAGGCGGGATTATTCTTGTAGCAAAAGAAATAGAAATAAAGAACAGTTCTTTAGGGAATGCTTCTCTTTTCAATAGTTCAACTGGCCCAGTTATAATTTATACTGAAGATGGCGGGTCAATTAATTCATCTAATGTGTCTGGACTGATTATTAACTACGATTTGAATAATTCCGGAGGATTTTCATTTGATAATACAACGGCGAATGGTGCAATATTAAATTATGGTTCGAACTTTCAATTAAATAATAGCACAACCATTAAAGGATCTGTGGTCTCAAATTATCTAATAACAATAAATAGTAGCTCGAGCATTACAAAAGGCAGCCTACCATCTTTTTATGGCCAAAATATTGGTCTGCCAACTTCTGTAATTCCTGGTAGCTATCTAGAATATTAGGAGNAAAAATGAAATATTTACGATTATTAACAATCTATTTTCTACTGAATTTAATTTCTGCTCAATCGCCAAGTGTTAGGATCGAAGGATCGCACACACTAACCCAAAGTGATGGTATGGACCTTTACCAAGCGATTGACCAATGCCTCGGGAAAGCACTAGTTAATGGCGTTTATGAATATTTGCTAATAAGCAATGAGTACAATGAAGAAGAAATGAATACGATTATGCCTATACTAGATGGTGCAATACAGATGTGCGTTAAAGCACCAGTAATCATTAAACAAGAGGTTAACGGTAATGAAATATTTATAACGGCAGAAGGTATAATAAATCCATTTATTTTAAACCAAATCCTGGGAGGAAATAATTAAAATAATATTACTTTAATTCATTTATAATAATTATAAAATCTATAAGATATAAATTACTATTTTCATTAAGTTTTATTGAGGTAATACAAGAAATTTAATATTATGATCTATATACTAGGAATTGGAGCCATTTCTGTTTTCTTTGGTTTGCTTTTATTATTAGCACCAAATACCATTCTATCTATTGAAAGAAGAGCTAATAAAATTTATATGACAGACCCAACTTTTATGCAATACCGAGTGCCGTTTGGTATAGGTCTTTTTTTCGCAGCAATTTTTATTATTTATTCTTTAATAAATGAATCTACTGAATACCTAATTATCATTGGTTTATTAGCTCTAATTTTTAGCTTAATGCTGCTCTTAACTCCTAAAGCTATTTTTTCTTTAGAGAGACAAGCAAACAGAGTATATATGACAGACCCAACTTTTATGCAATATCGCGTTCCCTTCGGTATGTTTTTACTTTTATCAGGTGCATTTATGATATATTCGAGCATTGGTTACTTTTAAAATAAAGGATTACGTCTACTTTGGAATTATTTGAATCAATTGGCCTAAAAGCCGATCCTTTTACCACCTCTCCAAATCCTGATTTATTTTTCCCTGCAAAAGAACATAAGCAGTGCCTTGAAGGTCTTGAGCTTGCGATTAGAATGCGTAGAGGATTATCCGTTGTGCGAGGCGGTATCGGAACTGGAAAAACAACAATAAGTAGAAAACTAATTCAAAACTTCTCATCAGATGAAGATGTAAAGTTTGAATTTTATCCAGTTTTAGATCCAAAATTTGAATCTGAACTAGTTCTTTTACAACATCTAGTAGATTTATTCGGAATTGA